>JACQVH010000250.1 GCA_016209895.1 Candidatus Hydrogenedentota bacterium
CGCTTTAACCATCCTCCAACATTCCACCCGGGGGGTGACCAAGCGTAAGCGCAAAAACTAAAACCACTTCCGCTTAAGTAAGCGCCATTCGGGACAGTCACCTATTATTTGAAGCAAATAATAGGTGACTGTCCCTATTTAAATCCGTATTTGCGGAAGATGCGATAGGCGCGCCCGCCTTCCTCGAGTTCGTAGACCCAGAGGTCGGCCCGTGCCGTGGGGGGCGCAACGTCAACGGCCCAGGTCATGGATTTATGAGGTTCGAGCGTGACGACGCCGGGCCACTCGCCGGGCGGGGGTTCGTGGCCTCGCCAACCCGCCGGTTCGACTTTGCGCAACGCCACGTACGCCACGTCGGCCCAGCATTCGGGCAAGTCTTGCGTGGCGCGGGCAGTCAGTCTTACCGGGGTCGCGGTGGTACCGGCTGGGATGGTCAGATAATTTCCGGGGCGCCAAGACCATTTGAGCGGCGCGGGCGCGGGAAGCTCGACGGTGGGCATCAGTTCCTGGTTGGCGACGGTGAGACTGAAAGGCGCGCGGCGCGCGGCGCGGCTCTCCGGCTCTCCGAGCATATTGACCAAGCTGCGATACGCACCGGGTGGAACCAGAATTCCGCCGGCCAACCCGGCCTGCGCGGGGCGATCGAAGTGGGCGACGGCGACCGGAGCTTCCATATAACGATCGGGGGGCGGTTTCGGATTGTGCCTGGGGCCGACGCGCCAAGCGTCGGACTCCACCTCGGTTTCGTCGAGTGTAGCCAGGTCCAACAGGACGTCGCTGGGAACGAATTCGAGCCGGCATTGAATCGGCTTGTCGGACCGATTTTCGATGCTGAAGCTAATGCGTCGCGGACTATAGGGGCTATTCGTGCGATTGGCCGGCGCCGGAGACAGTTCGTCAAAACGAACGTTGAGCCGACCGCGCAGCTTTTCCACGGGGGCGGGGAGAATCCGCCAGTCCGGCGGGCACTTGCGATACTGACCCTCGAGGCCCCCGACATACGTATATTCGACACAGTGTCCATCGTCGTCATTGCGCGCGATTGCGTTCACAGGGTTGGGACCGCGCCCGGTGTCGTAGAGAAAGAGTTCCATACCTCTAAAATGGGCGTGCAGAATTTCGGAATAGTGGGCGTCGAGCCATCGCCAGACGGCGGTGGGCTCGGTGCTCAAGTACTCGCGCTCCCAGGCGGCGTACACGCACCAGACGCGGTTCTTGTCGGCGACGACCGGTTGGATATCGTTGGGAAAGTAGGCGTCAAAATCCTTGCGGACCGTGAGCCGCGGATGACCGGTGGCCACCGCCTGTTTCGCTTTGGAATTCGCCACCACCGTGAATTGCGGACGGTCCCGGAACCCGTACCAGAAGAATGGCAGCCACGTGGCGTTGGTAGTGTGGACGACCACGTCGCCGTCTTTCCAGCGTTCCAGGATGAACGCGGCGGCCTTATCAAATTCGGCCGGAGCATGGACGCCGGGCCGGTGGGGAAACTCCCGAACCGGGAAAACGCCCTGATAGTATTGAAAGAGCGGGGTCGCGGCCATGGCGGCGAAGAGCGTCAGGACGCTGCCGCGCGCGAACCATCCGGGGAGCGTCGCAATGAAGAGGGCGATGGCCAGATACAGCGGCAAGGAATACGGGCCGAGCGCGCGAATAAGGAAGATGCTGTGGGTGAACCACGACATGGTATAGATGATCGCCGGGGATAGAACGCACCACAGCAGAAGCATGACGGTGGCGGGGCGATTCCTGCGCCAGGCGACGATGAATCCGATGGCGACGCATAGACAGAAGACAGCTAAGGCAATCTTGAAGTGTGGCTTAAGATCGGAGTAGCCGAAGGCGTGGGTTTTCAGGTAATACACGATGGACCACGGGGTCGGTTTCGGGAGCCACCACGTGGGCGGCGCGAGGATCATCTGCTGTGTTTTTCTTAGCATGATGCGGAGATACGGCAGGAATATCAGAGCGCCGAGTAGATTGCTGAGAATCCAGCCAAGAAGCCGATCGCGTTTCTGGTGAAGCTGCAAGAGAAACCAGAAGTTGATGGCGACAAGCATGGGACCGACGAATATCTCGCTGTAACACGCGACGCCCGCCATGAGGCCGTAGGCGGCCCAGAGCACGGCCCGGTTTTCCTGGACTGCCCGGTAGAAGAAATACACCATGATGGTGCCGGTGAAAGGTAGAAGCACGTATTCCTTGAGTTCCTGCGAATGAAAGACAAATACCGGAGAAACGGCAATCAGGAAGGCGGCGCACAGACCGGCCGTGGTGCCGAAGAGGAGTCGTCCCAGCAGATAGATAGCCCAAATGCCGCACAGGCCGAGCACCACCGACAACGCGCGCATGGTCCACTCGTTTTCCCCAAGTCCCAGCGCGCGCCAGAGGGCAATCAAGGTGACGTACAGGGGCGGGTGATTGGCGGCGAGGTCGCCGGTCTTATAGACTTCCGCAATCTGTTCTGACAAGAGAATGCCGTGCACTTCATCGTGCCAGTACGGGTAGGCGCCGAGGTTGATCAGTCGCAGCGCCAAACCAAAGCCCAGGATCAGAATCAGCCACCACGCCCCGTAGTAGGGGCGTACAACAGCCTTTGGCTCCGCATCCTGGCGGGCCTCGGCCGACCGATCAGTCACGCCTCGAGTCTCCCCGTGTAGCTACAATTTACCGCAATGAAATTGCGCGGAAGTATGGCATGAGCGCAACGCGCCGCACAACTTGATTTCGGACTCGTCCGCCTCCGACGGATTGCGACCGGAAGTGGCATCGGAATCTTGCCGATGAACCGCGGGTAGGAAGCCCGCGATCCTCGTCACCCATCGGGTGAGTCGCTTATGTCCCTTTGATGATCTCGTTTCTCCCAAAGCCAACGGTCGTGTCTAAAATCATTCTGTGGCGTCTCCGTTTCCACCTGTGTCCAAAGACCAACCACCGTTTCCCCGCCAATCTACCATCTCCGTATTCGTCCGTCCGGGCCGTGCAAGTCCGCGTTCCTCCCTCCAGGTCCGTGTTCATCTCTGTAGGTCCGTGTTCGTCCGTGCAGGTTCCTGTTCAATATGCTGCCCCGACATATATTCCTTGAAGGGGGATTCATACGCATATACACAACGCGCCCGATTCGCCTAATCACCCCACCGGACCCGAAATTCTCCGAAGGGGATTCATACACACAGCCCAGGGTTGGCCGCCGAAGCACTTGCGAAGGCGGCCTACCCTGGGTACCAGCAAACTCAAGAGTGTATTCCCTGAAAGGGATATATAGACCCTCGCCATGGTTGCCTTCGTACCCGCAGCATAGACAAAGCCGGTGCAACTCACGACCCGAGAGCGGTCAAAAGGCTGGTCGCCGCGCGGTGAAAAGCCCATACCTCATCGCCCCCACCCGGTAAGCGAGCCATATGCGAAACACGGCCTTGGCGAAAACGGTCTCTGACGAACCATCCCACAGGAATTTTCGGGCCTCCGGGTTCTTGCCGAAGAGCGTAAGCATTCGGCGCAGACACACCGACCACGTGCTTCGGACATTCCGCGTCAAATCGCAACATTGGATGTGCGAAAAACCGGCGGCCGTCAGCCGCTCGCGATAGTCTCGCTCGGTGCCCATCGCAAAAAGCCGCCCTTCCCGACAGATGGGCTCAAGTATCCGCCTCACTTCCCACGCGCGAGGCGCGGCGCTGGTTAGCCACGTGCAGACCGCAACGCGCCCGCCCGGTTTTAGCACCCGGTAGCATTCGAAAAGGCATCGGTCTAGGGCCGGCATATGCTCGGTGCTTTCAATAGCCAAAACCGCATCGAATGCAGCATCCGGAAGACCGTTTTCCAGCCAGTTGGCCAAGAGGTACGACGTGTTTGCCGTCACCCGACCCGAATCCGTAGCAAACCGGAACTGCGCTTCGGAAAGCGTCACGCCCAGCACTTCGGCCCCGTGTTCCTCGGCAAGCTGCCGCGCCGTCGCGCCATAACCGCAACCCACGTCGCAGACGCGATCACCAGGCTTGATTTCAATCGCCTCGCCAACGCGGCGGACCAGTTGGCGGACCGCCTCCTCGGGTGTTTCATGTCCATTCTCCCACAGCCCGTGATGAACATGTTCACCCCAAATTTCGAGGTACCATCGGCTCAGATCATTATAATGCGCCGCCACAGCACTCACCGTAGGCGGCACCGCGGGTCTAATCACGGCAGTCTCCGAACCTTCAAAACCGACCTGACTATCGGAAACACGCGGAAGAAGAAGAACCGTCCTTCAACAGGTTCGGCTGCGCGGGTGTGCTTCAGATTCACCCGGGCTATTCTGCCCATTGCACACTTCCTAATATGGCCGTCTTCCTACTTAGCCAGCCGTTGATATATAGAAAGTTATGGCTTCAGACCAAATTCCCAACATTTTTGTCTTAACAATATTCAGCGTTGCTCGTAAGCTATCCCCAACACAACTGTTGGAATCAGATTTGTTGGCAAAACAGTTGCACGTTCCGACGATGACGTCCACATAATCCTCAAGGAAGGCGGCCAACTCGTCCATAAGGAAAGGAGCCGGGCATCCGAGTATGGCCCGGTTCCTGACGGCAACCGCGGTAACCCCGATTCCCCAATCGGGATCGTCGGTGTTCTCCTGCCCACACACAGGGACGCCACGCATAGTCGCTACTAATCCAGACCGTCGCTCAACGCCCAAAAGTCGTTCCCTTGAATCCCGATGAATCCCTTTCGCGGTTCGCACTCCGTACTTCGCAGTTTTCGCTTTTTACATAGGTCGAGTGCAACGCCCGGGGCTATATATATGGAGGCATATTTGGACTGCGGTAGCTTGCCCGCCTCTGGTGGGCTTGCTGCCGCTTTTCCCGGAGACGAGCCTACTCGCCTCTTAAGCGCCCATGGCGCTCGCGACACGAAAGGAGAACTATATGCTTACGCGTCATCTGCCACCCCGGTCCCGTCTTCACCGTTCACCGTTCACAATTCACAATTCGTCATTCCAAACTCCGCACTCCGAATTCCGCACTCGGAGATTTCCTACAAAAATGTATCACGCTTTTGTACCGATTTTGACCGCTTTTGTACGACTTTGTACCGGTTTTCAAAAAAAATGTACGGTTTTGTGCCGCTTTTGTACCGCTTTTTCGCGCCAAATCCCCGGCCAAGGTCGGACTCTCCCCTTGCACATCAAGCACTTACACCCTCCACCGACCTCCCAATCGCCCTGTAGCCGCCGTTCCCACGTGTACGTCCTCCATTTTGTCCTTGACGTCCTTTGTGCCCTTCCATGCGTGCTCCATCTGTTACTTCCTCCCACCTCCTCCAGGTTCAAAGGTCAGGAGCCACGAAGGACTTGACAGCCCTACCCAATCGGATAGAGTTGATTTCGGGTGCCATCTCCCGCTAGTTTCTGAGGTCTCACCTCGGCGGGTGGCACCCCGTAACTTGTCCCGGGGTGCGCAAACACCGCGCGAGGGAGGGTCGGCGTCCTCGCCGACTGCGCTCGCCTTGATGGGCGTATGGGGTGCGGGTAAAGAAAATAGGGATGAACCATGAAAATTCATGAATACCAAGCCAAGGCCTTGTTCAAGGAGTACAATATCCGAACCGTGGACGGCGTCGTGGCTACGACCCCGGACGAAGCGGTGGCTACCGCCCGGCAAATGGGTCTACCGGTGGTCTTGAAGGCGCAGGTGCACGTCGGCGGTCGCGGCAAGGCCGGCGGAGTGAAGGTAGTGCGTGAGGCCGCGCAGGTGGCCCCGACGGCGAAGCAGATTTTGGGTCTCACGATCAAAGGGTTGCCGGTGCGGAAGGTGTTGGTGACGCCGGCCGTGAACATCGGCAAAGAAGTTTATCTGAGCCTTTTGATTGATCGTGGAAAACGGAAGGCGGTGTTTATTGGCTGTGCGGAAGGGGGCATCGAGATCGAGGTAACCGCGAAGCAGTCCCCGGAGAAAATTCTCCGGTGCGAAGTGGCGGCGAAAGACTTGGCGCGACTGGACCCCGGCGTGCTGGCCGATTTTGCGGAGAAGCTGTTTCCGGAAACGGGTCAGGCAGACGCTACGGCAGAATTGATGTGCCGGATGGGACGTTTGTTCGCGGAGAAAGACGCTTCGCTGATCGAGATCAATCCCCTGATTACGGACGATCAAGGCCAAGTGATTGCGCTCGATGCGAAGGTGCTGCTGGACGACAACGCGCTGTTCCGTCACCCGGAGTTATTGACGTTACGCGACTTGGATTCAGAAGATGCCGACGAGCTCGCGGCGAAGGAAGTCGGCCTGAGTTTCATTCGTCTGGACGGCTCGATTGGATGCATGGTGAATGGGGCGGGGCTGGCCATGGCGACGATGGACACGATCAAGCACTTCGGCGGCGCGCCCGCGAATTTCCTCGACGTCGGCGGAAGTTCGGACCCGAAGAAGGTGGTGCACGCGTTCAAGATGATCCTGAAAGACACGGAAGTACGCGTGATTCTCGTCAATATCTTCGGTGGGATCACGCGTTGCGACGATATTGCGAAGGGGCTTCTGGCCTCGTTGAAGGAGTTCGAAGTGAAAGTACCGATTGTGATCCGGCTGGTGGGCACGAATGAGGCGGAGGGCCGGGCGTTGCTCGAAGGCACGCCGTTGATATCGGCCGAGACGCTGGAGGCCGGCGCGACGAAGGCCGCCGAGATCGGAGGCCGGTCATGAGCATTCTCATTGACGGGGCCGGCAAGGTAATCGTGCAAGGGATCACCGGCCGGGACGGCTCATTTCATACGCAACAGATGATCGAGTATGGCACGACGATTGTCGGCGGCGTCACGCCCGGCAAGGGTGGCCGGACCGCGTTCGGCGTTCCCATTTTTGACACGGTTGGCGAGGCGGTGGAAAAGACCGGAGCGGATGTGTCGGTAATGTACGTCCCGGCGAAGTTTGCGAAACCGGCGATGCTCGATGCCGCCGCGTCCGCGTTGAAGCTGCTGGTCGTGATTACCGAGGGCGTTCCCACGCTCGATGTGCTGGAGGCGTACGAGGCGCTGACCGCCAAAGGTATCCGGTTAATCGGCCCGAACTGTCCGGGGCTGATTTCGCCGGGGAAATGCAAAGTCGGAATCATGCCGGGCGACATTCATACACCGGGTCCGGTCGGGGTGATTTCGCGGAGCGGCACGCTGACCTACGAGATCGTAAAGGCGTTGACGGACGCGGGTCTCGGGCAGTCCACGTGTATTGGTATCGGGGGCGATCCGGTGATCGGCAGTAAGTTTACGGACTTGCTTCCGTTGTTCGAGGCCGATCCGGAGACGGAGGCGGTCGTCATCGTCGGCGAGATCGGAGGTCGGGACGAGGTGGATGCCGCCGAGTATTTCAAGAATCACATGAAGAAGCGCGTGGTCGGCTTCATGGCCGGATTGACCGCGCCGCCCGGACGCCGCATGGGACACGCCGGGGCCATCGTCGGCGGTGAGGATGACACGGCGGCGTCGAAAATCGCGAAGCTCGAGGCGGCGGGAATACCAGTGGCCCGCCTGATCAGCGACGTGGTGACGCTGCTGAAGAAATAACGCGGTGCGGCGGAACGCTTTCCAGATCACTCTCGCTCGGAGATTGTTTTTGGGAGGCGGCGCCTTTCTTTATTGCGCCGGATCAGGCGACGACAACTACGGATTTCCAGGGCGATGAAGAGCAAACCCAGGATCGCGTAAATAGCCAGGAGAACCCAGACCAATAGCGGCGCGGACCCAGTGAACGGGACAGTTTCACTTACGATAGTGGGTCGGGTCATGGAGAAGAGCAGGGCGACCTCGCCAAGAGACCAACTGTCTGCTGCCAACTTGCCCATGATTCCGGGAATCAGAAACCCGAACGGGGTTGGCCAGGCGCACGCGACGGCTTCCATCGTCAAGGGCGCGGCATGGTCTACGCGGCCGACGCTCTTGGCCGCTCCGATTCCGAATACGGACGCCACGGAGCCGAATCCAAAGAGTACGGGGCCGGAGTCCACGTCCATGAAATCTTCCAGCGCGCCCCGGGCAAACTCACGGAAGCCGACTGCCCAGCCTGTGACCTGCCAAAAGTTCGCTTCGTGAGCTCGGTACCAATCTTGCGCGATAAGCGGGTCCAGTTCGGCGGCAAACACCAATATGCCGGAATTCCCGCAGCCCCTCGCGCCCTGGAGTATACTCCCGGACTCGGCATCTACCTGAAAGGCCGGCAACCCTTCCGGCGCTTTTACCGGGCCGTCGAGAACGGCCATCAGGTGTTGCCCCAACTCTCCGGGTTGGACGTTCTCGAGCTCCTCGGCGTGTTGAATCGCGGCGACGGCCCATAACACGTCGCTGGGATAGCACTCTCCGGGATAGTCATCGCGCAAATGGAACGGTGCCTTCTCCAGTTCCTGCGCGAGCGTCTTGCGCTGATGGGACATGAGGGAGCGGTACTGGCTATTTCCCGTCAGACGTTCGTAGGAGGACAGCCCCATGATCAGCAGCATTCGATAGAACACGTTTTCTTGTTCCAGATAGTCCTCGCCCCATTTGGTTTTCACCCACGTGGCGGTGACCGGCGAGGCCACGATTCGTGCCGCCTTTTCTGACGCGTCCCGTACACGCGCGGGCACGGTGTCGAATTTCCCTTGCCGATATAGGGTCTCGGCGGTCAGCAAGAAGAATACCGCGCCAAACATGGGCCACTCGGTAGCGGCTACGTCCTCGTGGCGGACCGAACTTGCATACGCGGTGTCCAAGTATTCGGTCGCCCACGAATCGAATCGGCCGGCTGCCGACGTAAACCACCGGTGCGTTAGTCGGCACTGTCCCGTAGCCCTCAGTTCAGAGTCCATCGCGATTCGCGCTACGGTTATCGCCGGGTATAGGAAGAAGAGCAGCGAGAAGACAATGAATGCTCCGCCGAGAAAGAGTTGAATCCACAGTTTCATCTGTTCACTCGGATTCTCCTCGAACTCAAATCCGTCTTTCGACATGCAGGACATAAAGGGAGACGCTGAGCGGCGGCAGTTCGACGCGGTCTATTGGGTCCCGTAACGTTCGGGGTTTGATCGTAACCTTCGGTTCTTCGCCCAGCGCGTTCCGAGCCAGGGGGTCGGGGCCGGTGAGGAGATATACGCGGCCCTCGCCCGTCGGTTTGGTATCCTCGATTTCCAACGCCAGCGTCTGCGACTCGAGCGTGGGATTGACGATCGCGACGGTCAGCCACCGGCGGTCGTCGCTCCAGGCCGCCGCGACGTCGAGGGGTTCGGACCCACCCGTGATTTCGATAGGGGTTCTGCCGAAATGATGTCGGTATAGTTCGAGGACGAGACCGGTAGTATCGAAGGCGGCGGTCGTCTTATTGGCTTTTATGCAACCCAAAACGTTGACGGTCTGGGCGTAATTGGCCATGAAGACGAGGTCGCTGTTGCGGGCGAATTCGTGGATGCCGATGGCGACACCTAACGCGTCCTTGAGGGAATACTCGATACCGAGTTCGCCGTGGACATCGGGGCCGTGCCAGTAATTCCATTCGTCTATTGCAATCGGGATCGTTTTGCCGGAAAGCGCCGGGATAGTGCTGAGGTAGCGGCGATGGGCTTCGCACTTGGCACGAATTCGATCGCCAATCTGACGCACATGCGCATCGAGATCGGGCAGGTCGCCGCAGTAAAAGTGTTCGCTTAAGAGGTCCATGTGGTCGGCGCAATCCGCGAGCATCTTCTCAGTCCAGGGACCCGTGGCGCCGACGGCGATGAGCTTGACGCCGGGGTCCACGGCGCGCATGGCCTGTGCGAACTGGTTGTGCTTCTTCACGTACTCTTCGAGGGGCATGTAGCCGAGTTGCCAGTCGCCGTACATTTCATTACCGATGCCCCACCACTTGACGGCGTAGGGCTTGCGATGGCCGTGGGTGGCCCGGAGGCGCCCCATGGGAGTTTGAGGAGCGCCGTTTACGTACTCGACTTCCTCGGCCGCGAGCGTCGCGTCGCCCTGACCGCTGTTGACTACGATGTACGGTTCCGTCATAAGTTCGCGGCAGAAGGTCATAAACTCGTCAATGCCGAAATCGTTATGTTCGACGCCTTGCCAAGCGGGGTTTTTCCGGGGCGGGCGTTGGTCGGGGTCACCGATGCCGTCCTTCCAGTTGTAGCCGCTGACGAAGTTGCCGCCCGGCCAGCGGTAGATGGGCGCATCAAGTTCGCGCAGCACGCGGAGGGTGTCGGCGCGCATGCCGTGGACGTTGTCGGCGGGCATCAGGGATACCGCGCCAATGCGAAAACGGCCTCGGCCGTAAGCGACGATTTCCAACCGGCCCTCAGCTATATCCGCAGGGAGTGTAGACGTGGTGGACGGCGCTTGGGCTGTCAAGGTGCCAACACGGAACCGCAAGGGATATTTCTGGTACTCGTTGCGGAGCTTTTCAATTCGCACGGTGTCGCGTTGCGAGGGCTGATCGCCCCATATCAATCGGACTTCGACCGGCCCCACCGTGCCATCGCCGGACAAGATGACGCGGCCTACGTACTCCTTGCGCTCGATCAGGGCAAGACCTCCGTGTGAGATTCCGACGTAGTCTGCGCCAGGCAAAGTAATTTCGGGGCTGTGCTCGCCCACAAAGGCATTCTCTTTCACCATGTTGACTTTCACCATCATCAATGCCGTCGGGCTAGCGATCGGCGTCCAAGGCGACTCCGGGTCGCCGATGGCGAGATAAAATTTGCGGTCTTCGAGCATCTCGGCCCAGATGCCGCCGTAGATGCAGCGGCCGAGGTGCTCGATGAACTGCCCGTATATGAACTCGGAGACAGGTGCGCGAATGTTTGCGGTATGCAGCGCTACGGCGGGTGCGTGGGTCATGGAAGTCTTTTCCTCGGCGCGAAGCACGGGCGCGGCAAGCAAAAGCGTGCTGATCGCCATCGCTCTGCAAGCAAAGGATGGAAGCCCAGCCGAAAGCTTTTTCTTGCACACGCCATTTCCTCGCGGATAATTAGCCGGACGTCTGTCTGAATGCACCTTGGAGACCCATAGGACCTATTCGACGTACCAGTCCTCTCGAGCCGGACCGCGGTGTGCGCGATAATGGGGAAGTTCGGAGTGGGAAAGCAAGCGGGGCTTTACTGGTAGGCTTTGACGCGGGTGGATTTAGTGAAACCGTTATAGTCCACTTCGAGGATTTTCTGTTCGTCCTCGAACAGCCATAGGGAACACGCGGCGCTGCCGAACCTTCGTTGGAAGGCGCGAACGCTGTTAGTGGCCAGAACTTCGAGGTCATTCTCGGAGAGGCGATGGATTCGGCGGTTGACGTGTATGGTCAATAGAACGCTGCTCACCTGGACGCCGTCTACGGCATTCGGAACGAAGCTGTGCCAAATCTGATACATTTCGACGCCGAACTGCCGTTCTTCGGGGGTTTTCGCTACCAGGGCGGCAGATATCGGTTCGAGAATCCCGGTCTCACTGTATTCCTGCACCGTGGGCGGGCGATCGCGCCCGGCGTACGAAACGAGGAAGGCGCTAAGGGCCAAGCAGACTAAAGCGGCCACGGCGCCGCCAATAATAAGGTTCCTTCGCCGTTTCTTCTCGCGTTGCCGGAGCAGTTTACGGAAGTCGTGATAATCGTGGAGAAAATACGGACGGAGCCCCCACCGTTGGAGTTCCTGGCCCGCCGCGTGGCGGTCCGGCGCCTCCAGCGTGCCGCTCCGTTTTCGACCGACTTCGTCGTACGCCTTGTAGTAGTAAGCTTTCACAGCGCGCAGGACCTCCCGACCTGGCGCGGTCGCGAAATGAAATCAGCTTGAATGGCCCTGTGAGGCCAGTGCCGCCATCTTGGCGCGTACTTTTTCGGCGCGCTCCATGTTTCCGAGTCGGGCGAAGATGTCGTGGGCCCGCTTGTATCGGACGCCGCTGAGTTTGTGGAAATACAATGCCGCGTCCTGGTCGGCCTGCTCTTCGATGAGTTCCCCCGCTTTGGCGAGGAAACCGCGGCCTTTGCCGGCGGGGTCTTGTTGCAGCCAGAGACCAATGCGTTCGCGAACCAAGGCGGAAAAGGCCAGATAGCCGGCGACGTCGGCAACTTCCAGCAGGGCGAACAACCGTTCGAGCATTGCTTGGGCGCTGGGAGGGCACTCCGGAGACTGTGCTAACCCGTTCCACTGTGCAAAGCCGGGGACAAGTTTGGCGACTTTTTCCTGCAAGTCGTCCAGATAGCGGACGACGGCTTCACCGAGGGCCGCGGACGAAGACCGGGGCTGAGGGGTATTGCCGAGGTGCCGGGACCCCGGCGGGGTAGATTTGATAGCTTCTGCGAATTGCTGTTCGACGAACTGGGAAATGAGTTCGTCGGTACCGGCCAGCGCCTGGAGCGCCAAATCGAGAACCAGATCGCCTTTGTTCGGAGAGTCTACGGCGGCAGCGAGCAACTCATCGAGCACGAGCACCGGAATCTCGATGGCCCGGCGGGGGTTTTCACCGCGCAATAGGCAGCCGACCATTTCGGTGCAATAGCCTTTGAAGATGTTGCGTCCCATCGGCTGGGATTTGGCTTTGACCGCCGCGATTTCGCGTCGGATGTGGCCCAGGAAGAAATCCGCGGCCAATACGTAGCCGCGATGTTTGTGATAGAAGGCGCCGTCCCGGTCCAAGCGCGGCATGCTGTCAAGCTGGGTCTTGATTTCGTATGCGGTAAGATAGAGGCCCTTCTCCATGGCCAGCCGTTTGAACTCGGCGAGCGTATCCTTGGCGGACGGGATTTCGAGAGAAGGATAAGTGGCGAGGGCTTTCAGCAGGGGTTTGATTTGGGCGGCGAAGTCGGGACCGGAATCGTACCACGATGCAGGTTCGGGTTTAGGGGTCTTCCGGAACGGAGGCGGAGTTAAGAGTTCGGTAAACCTTTTTAGGAATTCCATATTACTCCTGCGATTAAGGATGACCGCAACACATCCCCGTCCCGACACACACCGGTAACGCCCTCATGCCCCGCTTGTTACAACTCAACACACCCCGAATGGGTCTGAGACGTCTACACGGAGACCCGCCACTTGTAATCGCGCCGCCATAGGCTGCGCACTTCCCAACCGACTAACCCCCGACGATTCTCGGTCCAAGCATGTCTCGTATGTCAGGTTAATTCGCAAACGCTATTGTATGCTTACTCTTGAAATGTGTCAAGCCCCTTTCGAATGTGGATTGTGGATTGCGGAATGTTCCCGGAGCCCACGGGTGCGGCGATGACGCATTTTGTAGCTCCGCCCCACCACTCGTCACTCGTGTCTTGGTACTCGTTGCTCATTGCTCGTTGCTCATTGCTTTTCGTTCGCTTCGTGCAGGGCCGTTACGGCAAGCATGTACCAGACATTGTGAACCAGCCAAGGTTCGCTGGTGCGGTAGGAGGGATATTGTCGGCCACCGGTGGACAGGTCGAACCCGGGTCGGTCGTAGCCGGCGACGTCGCGCACGAAGCCGTTGGGAATGGCCCCGGGCACGGCGCCACGCTCCTTGCCGGGAATGGCGTTGTAGCGATGGTGGTAACGAGGCGGGTTGAAGGTGCCCTTGCCTTCCATCATGCAGAGACTGTAAGGATTCTTGCCAAGGATGAAGTCGAGTTGGTCTATCGCGTGTTCCCAGGCGCGGCGATCACCGAGCAACTGGTAGAGGAGCAAAGCGGACCAGGCGCGACACGCAATCTCCCAGTTGTGGCCCAATGAAGAGGTAGGTTCGAAGTAGAAGCCATCGGCACCGTATTTTTGCTGAATGATCCGCAGGGGATTGTCGGTTTGGGACACGAAGTACGGTAAATGAACGGCCAATCGCGCGCGAATTTTCGGGGTGAGCGGGTCATCCGGCAATCGGAGCGCGAATAACGCCAGCGCGCCCGCGGGTATGTCGCCGGAGTCGCCGTGGCCGCCTTTCATTTGTCCCTCGGGCGGCGCGGCGGCGAGAATCTCCTCGGCGCTGCGTCGCGCGAAGTCGAGGAACCGCGATTCCCGTGTGGTTCGATAGAGTTCGAGGGTGCTGGTCAGGATGTGCGGACTCGAGGTCGAGGGGGCGCCTTTATTTACGTACTCCCAATAGCGAATGGCCCGTGCCAGGTAGTCATTGGCAATCCCGCGATTTTGCAGCAGTTCCGCGGTGCGCGCCCACGCCCCGATCAACAGAGGCGAGTTTCCTTCTCCCGGCTCGACTACGGGATCATCTTCGGTCCCGATGATGCTGTCGGTATGGACGTCCGGGGCGGCCCATTTCATCCATTTTCGTTCAGGGCCTTGTTTCACATGATTCAGGAGTCCGCCGGTTTCGGGAACTTGGATTTTGGCTTGATACTTCGCGCCCCACCAAGCTTCGTCGAGGATATCGTTGAGGCCTTGCCCGTCGCGGTCGAATTTCGCAAAGAACCGCGGGGCGGCCTCGGCGGCGGTAACCAGCGAATATAAGACGCCGCCGTCGCCGTATTCCCAGGGCAGTTTGTTGTAGTCGCCGGCACTGTGCCAGCCGCCAATGAGGTCGAGATGTGTGCCGTCGGGCAGCTTAGCGTCATCAAGATGGCAAGCCTTGAACCAGCCGGGGACATCGAAGCCGCAACGTTGCACGAAGAAGAAGTCTACACCAATAGGTCCGGTTTCGCGGAAGAGCAGGTCCTTTTCGACGCGAAATGAATAGGAGACACCTTCGATCGCACCCAATGTTGCGCGCACGCGATATTCGCCGTTCCTCTTGTGATCGGAAAAACTTGCGCGCCAGAAGTACCAGCCCCAGTCCGCCGCTTGTGCCCCGTACATGCGGCCCGCGCAGGCCAGTTCGCCGGAGCGGGCGGCGCGGCCCTTGGCAGTCTCGAGTTGGAAGGTCCCCAACGGCGCGCCGGTGGGAAAGAAATTTGATGCCACGATGGCGCTCTTCGGGCCCGCCTGGTCGTAGCCGACTTGATTCACCAACACTCTTACCGATGGCTGTTGTGGCGGCAAGGAGCGCAGGTCCACGCTATCGAAGTGCACCCTGCCGCGACCGGAAGCCGAGGCGGGGCCGGCGTGCGCAACGAGAACGATTTTCACATTGCTGGCCTTGGCGGGAGGTTCGAGCGGTGGGGTCGAGAGGGGTTGCCAGTCCGTACCGCTAAAGGCGAGTCCTTGGTCAACGCGAACGATGTGCTGCGAGTAATCGTCCGCCCAGAGGGCGAGGAGTTGCGCTTGGGCGCCGCCTTCACACCGGGCCCACGTGAGCGGGGCGCAGCGGTCGGTCCACATCGGAACCGCACACGGGATTGAACCGACGGCAATCCAGCCTCCGGTAGGCGCCAATACGATGTTCGAAGCACCTTCCTTTGGGCGGGTCGTGTCCAGGCTGATCGTCCCTTCGCGCTTGCCCGCGAGCAAACTTTCTTCCTTGAGTTCGTCCCACATGGGAATGCGGCCTTTCTTATCAATCGGCATCTCGAAGCCGGCGTTGGCGGTAACGAGCGGTGAATAGGGCGTCAGTTTGAGGTCGTCGGCAACGGCTTTCCCGTGGACGTGAAACGTGATCACGGCGAAATGGCCCGGCGTGGTCTCGGCTTGCGGTTGCGTTTCCACGGCCACATACGTCCAGTCCTCGCGGTCTTTCACGTGGGGCGTTTGATAGGAGGCGCCGGACTGGCCGGATTCAGAGGTCAGGTCAACGGAAAGCCAGGCCTCACCATCGGAGACCTTGAGCCATCCTTCCACGATGTACGCCTGAGTCGCGTCCAGCGAAATCTTCGCGCTGCGCCAAGCCGGTACAGGGGACGCAGACTGAGCGGAAACGGCTTTGACGCCGCGGTGTGGATTCTCCGTAGTCCAGGAAAAGGTGACCGGGCCGGGCACGGCTTCCCAGGCTTCGGGCGACGACGTTCCCGCCTCGAACGAACCGTTGGGAAGCAGGCTGGCGCTGGCGATGCCTGAACAGAACGCCAGAGTGAGCGCGAGATGCAATGATTTGACGCGGTAGACTGAAGACTGCATGGTGTCGTTGTCCTCCCCTCGTTGTAGACCGGCGGCGTATTGTAGCGGGATTCAGGCGAGGGATCACCTATTCCTTGATCGCGCCCTTTGGCCGACGATTGAACTGACTGGTCCTTGCAATTATGATGGTATTGACGAAGTTCATCCCTTGATTGCATGTGGGCTGGAGAGGGATACGGGGAGGGCGGGATCATGGTACGTGGGAATCTTCCGCAACGAGTGGGGAAGGGTATGCCGCGGCAGGTATTGGGGGCGACATGGCCAACGCAAACGGTCAGGCAGGTACTTGTCCTTGTCACAGGTTGGTGCACTTGCTTGGCACTTCCTGGCGCGAGCGCCTGGGCGCAAGGTCTTGTTGAGCTGACTCTGGGTGTTCCCTATTCGGATTCGCTCGCGGCCCAAGGGCAAGAGAAGTACTATCATATCGCCGTACCGGCATCGGGCGACCATCTCGTTGCAGTCCTAGAGAAGGCCAGTCATTGGGGCTCTCGACTTGACTTGCGGTATGGAGCGTTGCCCAGCGATAGCCAAAAAGACGATACCGATGGAGGGTTCAACGACGCCACCGACCAGGCCGTGGAAGCGATGACCACGCAAGAAGGAAACTATTTTTTTCGAGTCCGCGCGGAATATCCAGGCGCAGGGGGGACATTTGCAATTACGGCATATACGCTCGCCACGTTTCCAACGCTTCCGGTAGGCGAGCCCGTGTCCGCGAGCCTGCTGCGGGAGTACGCCGAGCGGTGGTACCATGTTGATCCGGGCGTCGGACAGCATTTGGTTCTAGTCCTGACAAAGGACAGTCACTGGGGTTCGCAGCTCGATTTGCGGTATGGCGCCTTGCCCAAGGGTAGTCAACAGGACGACACGGATGGGGGGTTCAATGACGCTACTGACCAAGCCGTAGAAGCGGTGTTTACTCAGGAAGGGAGTTACTTTGTTCGAGTATACGCAAATTACCCGGGCGCCGGCGGGGCATTTACAATCACGGCGCATACCTTGACTACGTTTCCAACACTTTCGGTAGGCGAGCCTGTATCCGCGAGCCTGCCGCGCGAGTACGCCGAGCGGTGGTACCAAGTCCGACCGGGTCCATGGGAACATCTCATGGTTTTCCTGGCAAAGCAAACCAGCTTCGGTTCGCGCCTGGATATCAAGTATGACTATCTGCCTCGCGATAACAATTCCGACGATACTGACGGCGGATTCAATGACACGACGGATCAGGCCGTAGAGAACATCTCTACACAGTCCGGCCCATACTTTGTCCGAGTGCGGGCGGAATATCCCAATGCAAGCACTCGTCCGTTTACACTAACGGCCTCCACGGTACCCCTTCTGCAGGCGACCGGCACGGTTGCGGATGCGAGCACAAGTCTTGGCCTCGGTTGCGCCGTGGTCCACGCCGTTTCCACGGACGGAACGGTTGATCGGATTGCGGCGACCGATATCAACGGCGCCTATCGGTTGATCAATCTTCGATCGGCAACGTACATCGTGGAAGTCGTCTCGCCGGGGTTTCAACCGCAGACCACGAATCTTGTAGTACCCGGTTCCGGAATCAGTTTCAGCCTTACCCCGGCGGCCGGCGCCGACACGATCATTGTGGGTCGGATTTCCGACGCGACTTCAACCTTGCCACTCGCCGGCGTGCGGGTGGACGCATCCGTAGACGGAACACCCATTGCGACCACCTATACATGCGCCGAAGGGAGGTACGAACTGCGCGAACCAGTCACGAAAGCGGCGTTTGTCCAGTTGACGTACTCGGCTTTCGGCTATTACAGCGAATCCCGCGAGGTAGACGTGACCCCAGGTGGCGGCGCTCAATTGGATGTGCCGATGACGCCGAAGTCCACGATGCCCGGTTCCGTCGCAGGGTATGTGAAGGAGAGTACGAACCACGAGCCCCTTGCGGGCAGTCGCGTTACCGCCACCATGGGCGGAGTGGGTCCTTCCGTGGACGCGAACGAATCCGGCTATTATTTCATCGGTCTGCTCGAACCCGGACCCTATGTG
Source organism: Candidatus Hydrogenedentota bacterium (assembly GCA_016209895.1). Classification (GTDB taxonomy): domain Bacteria; phylum Hydrogenedentota; class Hydrogenedentia; order Hydrogenedentales; family SLHB01; genus JACQVH01. The sequence continues at coordinate 17,950 of JACQVH010000250.1, forward strand.
GTGGACGTGTCGCGAACCGGCTACCGTCCGCAGTGGCAGCAAACGACCGTGAATGCCGGCGATCTACCGGTAATGGCAGGTGCCGACTTCCAACTCGATCCGCTGTCTTCGGAGTTGTTGGAACGCTGTGATGTGAGTGGCGACGGGAAGGTGGATGCCGTAGACGTTCAGATGGTCATTAACGGCGCTTTGGGACTGGATGGCGGTCACCCGTGCGACGTGAGCCTGGACGGGAAGGTGGATGCCGTGGACGTTCAACTCGTCATCAACGGTGCGTTGGGGCTCATCAGCCGTCGGCGATAGACTCGCCTGATCGCGACGTATCGCCCCGAGACGTTAGAGCTCGGCGCCCCATGTCTTTCGAGGGTATTGCACGAGCGTGAAAACAAGTGGAGGAAGTTATGAACGTCACTGCCCTATTTTCAGTCACGTTGGCGGTTCTGGTGCATTCCGTGTCGAGTGCTATTGCGGCCGCCGCGGAGGAACCTTCGCCGCCGCCAGCCGACGCCGCGACGGATGCCCGAAGTTTTGTCTACGTTTGCCAGGACGCGGGCGCGGGCGGCTACGAGGCGTTCCCGGACGTGTGCCGGCTCCGGGACGGGCGTCTGTTGTGCGTGTTCTATGCGGGTTGGGAACACGTCTCCCTGCCCAATGACCAACACCCCAAGGGCGGACGCGTTGCCGCATGCTATTCGTCAGACGAAGGGAAGACGTGGAGCCCCGCCGAGACCATATACGACAGCCCGGACGACGATCGCGACCCGTCCGTGGTACAACTCAGCGATGGACGCATCCTCTGCAATTTCTTCTCGCTTCGCAAAAAAGAGGCGGGCAAGTGGGACGGGTTGGGCTCGTGGCTCATTGAATCCGGCGACAACGGTAAATCATGGTCCGAGGCTCGGCAGATTCATCCGACGTATTACTGCAGCGCGCCCATCCGCGAACTGCCGGACGGAAAACTGATTCTTGGGCTGTATGCGGAATCCAGCACAGACGCCTACGGCGCAGTGACGCTCTCCGAGGACAAGGGCAAGACTTGGTCGCCGCCGATTGACATCCCGAATGGCGGCCTGCGTCTCGACGCCGAGACGGACATTATTCAACTGAAAGACGGCCGGCTTTACGCCGCCCAACGCACGGCCAAGGAGAGCATGCGCTACTCGATCTCGAACGACGGCGGCAAAACGTGGAGCGTGTCGCAGCCCATGGGCTTTCCGGGCCACTGCCCCCACCTGCATCGCAGCCCCGACGGCATCATCCTGTGTGCCCACCGCTTGCCTAGAACCAGCCTGCACTACTCGATGGACGAATGTCAGACCTGGAGCGAAAACGTCGTGGTAGACGAAGTCGGCGGCGCCTATCCGAGCATGGTCACCCTAAAGGACAGGTCCATCCTGATCGTCTACTACGAGGAAGGCGAAGGCTCGAGTATCCGCGCCCGCAAATTCCGGGTCAGCCCGAAGGGCCTCGAGTGGCAGTCTTAGATTAAGGATGAAGTGTGAAGGATGAAGGCTGAAAAGGATCAGGTATAGCCACATTGCGCGTCCGAGCACAGTCGTCACACGAGGAAGTTAGTCGCGCCGAATTAACGTGGCCTTTCATCCTTCATACTTCAGCCTTCATACTTCTTACGGGTTCGTTCCCCAAATGTCCATATCCCGCACCAGCGTTCGTCCCGGCAGGCCCGCTAAATGCACAATAAGGGCACCGAGATCGGCGGCGTGAAGGTGCAGGCCCGCGCCGTGGGCGGGACCCGCGTCAGGTCCGGTGTCTACACTGCTCGGATTAAGCACCATGACGCGAATGTTATGCTTGCGGACCTCGTACAAGAGCGCCTGCGAAAACCCTTGAAGACCAAATTTGCTGGCGGCATACGAAGCCGCGCCCGGATCGCCTTTCTTGCCACTCATGGAACTGATCATGAAGATGTCGCCGCGCTTTTTCTCGATCATGGCCGGGAGAAATGCCTGGGTGGTGAGAAACACCCCCGTCAAATTGGTCTCGATAACCTCGTTCCAGAGTTCGAGCGACAAGTCCACCACTGGCGCGCCGCGATAGCCTCCGGCGTTGTTGACCAGAATATCGGGAGCGCCTAGGTCGTTGATCACTTGTTCCGCCATGGCGTGGATGGCCTTGGGATCGCGCTGATCGCAGACGTATGGGTGGCACCGCACACCAATCTTCTTCGCGGCGGCCTCGAGCGTTCGCCGCTGTCGTCCCGTGATCGCCACCACCGCGCCGGCCTCGTGCAACGCGGCGGCAATGTGTCGGCCGATGCCGCGGCTGCCGCCGGTAACAACGGCGACTTTGCCTGAGAGCGATTCGACGCGCATGAGGAACTCCTAATCGTGAATTGTGAATTCTAAATTCTAGATCAATCAAGGATAGATGTGAACGGAACGCCGACGCCTCAACCGTCTCATACGGAGCCCGGTTTCCGAACCGTGTGAGAAGGCTTGCCTCGTCCCCTTCACAATTCAGAATTAGAATTCATCCGTCAATTTCCTGACCATAAACGGTATCGAATTGGTTCCGTCCCAGCGGTGCGGCCCGTGGAAGATGTCGTGGACCAGTTCCGATTCCGCACCCAACGCCTTATATACTTTGCGCGCCCGCGCCACCTGCGGCGTGACGTTGGCGAGTTTGTTCACGCCGTTTAGATTATCCGCATCGCCGGTCTGGACCATGAGCGGCCGCGGGGCAATCAGCCCGCCCAATTCGCCATGGTCGGCATTCTCCCACAGGTGCGGCACGTAATTGCAGGAACAGTTGCCGTGCAAATCCAGCAAGGAGTCTTTGACTCCGTAAAAGTAGCCGCTGACCACCGCCGCTTTCACGCGTGTGTCCAGCGCGGTCAGCCAGAGGGTCTGGAGTCCGCCGCCGCTCAAACCGGCGCACCCCAGTCGCTCGAGGTCGCATTCGGGACGAGTCGCGGCGTAATCAATGAGGCGCTGCAGGTCCCACACCCACATGCCGGTGACGGTCTGTCCCAAGGGGATGGCCATGTTGTTGATCCACTGGCAAGAGGCGTTCAGCACACTGCTCTTGGCCAGGGTCTCCTGCCGCTCGCCGAATCCGCGCGCGTCGGGACAGAGCGACACGAAACCCGCGCGACAAAAGGCGGGACCGTAATCGTAGTTATATTTGGGGATCGCGCCCGCAATCTCCGGGTGGTCACGAATACCGGCGACCGCCGCTTTGCCGCCGCCGCCGTGTCCATGCGGATTGATCACGGTCGGGTATGGCGGGCTGCCCTGCTTGGGGATCAGCACGTAGACCGGCATGAAGATACCCGGTTCCGTCTGTAGCACGACGCGCTCGCGCACGTAGTCGCCGCAATCCACACGCTCCGTGACTTGCGGCTTCAACGGACAGGTGCGCATGGTGTCCAGTCCGATGAGCTTGCCCAGTTGCGGCCGCGCGCGTTTCTGCCAGGCAGCCACGTCACGCGGGGTCTTGCCGGTGAAACACAAGCTTTGTCCAACCTTGTCGAAACGCTTTTGCAGATACGGATGGACCGAAAACGATGGGGATTCCGCAATAGCCACTTCCTGACTCCTTGGGTGATTTTCGACTTGTCCGCCTCCGGCGGATTTTCGATTTTCGATTTGGGTCACGAGTAGGGGAATCAGCGATAGACATAACGCACACGATGTGATCTTGAATTTTCGATTGCCGAGTTTCGATGGGTGAATCGTTGAGAAAACTGCGAGAAGCATGGCGCATTCTAACATCCGCCCATGGGTGGTGAGCAATGAGTACCGAGTGCGGTCGGGTGGCACGCCTGGAGTTTCTACATTTCTGGGCGTGTTCCACGCCTTGGGCCAGGTATTAGCCCGCTGAAGCGTGCTATCCGTGCTTTTTGCATCTCTTCACCCCTGCTAAAGTCCCGCCCGAGGCGGGATGCAAAGCGGAGCCCGCTGAAGCGGGCTAAAACTTTGGGTACAGTATAAAACGTGGGGCGGAGTATATGACGTGCGAGGAAATGTCGGAACTCCGGTGTCCGCCGCCGGCAGGCTGTGAAGTGGTCGCGTTCAGAGATTTAGATCGGCCAAGGGTGATTGCGATTCTCGATCAGGTGTCCGCCGGAGGCGGACAGGCCTCGATTACGAAGTGAGGATTACGAGCAGGAGCACGAACCTCGATTACGATTTTCGATTACGAACCTCGATTACGAAGTGACGAGCACGAGGCTCGATTATCGTTCTCGATTACGGAGTCGGTGGGGGTCGAATGATGGGTGGGGAATGGTGCAGAATGGTGGTTGCGGACAAGTGGAGGAAGCGATCATGAGGCAGATGAGTCGGCGGGCGATGATGCGGAGGGCGGCGTTGGCTGGGGGCGGCTTGCTGGGCCTACGCGCCGGTGCGCTGGACAATCCTGGTCTGACAAGTCCGACACGTCCGACGGGTCGGACGCATCGCCCGAATATTGTCTTCATTTTGGCGGATGACCTTGGTTACGGGGAAGTGGGATGCTACGGTCAGCGGGAAATCCGGACGCCGAATTTAGACCGGATGGCGGCGGAGGGCGTCCGGTTTACGCAGTGCTACGCGGGCAGTACGGTCTGCGCTCCGTCCCGCTGTTGCCTTATGACGGGGCTGCACACCGGCCATGCCTGGGTGCGCGGCAACGCGTCGGTCCCCCTGCGCCCGGAAGATACCACGGTGGCCCGGGTGCTGCTCGGCGCCGGTTACACGACCGGTATTATCGGCAAATGGGGCTTGGGTGAGCCGGAGACGACCGGTGTCCCGAACCGACAGGGCTTCGACTACTGGTTCGGCTACCTCAACCAACACCACGCGCACAACTATTATCCGGACTACCTTTGGCGGAATGAGGAGAAGGTAGCCGTCCCGGAGAATGTAATGTCGCAAGACAACGTCGCGGTGAAGCGGGGCGCGTATTCGCACGACCTGTTCACGGCGGAGGCGCTCAGTTTTCTCGAACGCGGTCGGGACTGGCCCTTCTTTCTCTACCTTGCTTACACCATTCCCCATGCGAATAACGAGCGCACGAAATTTGACGGGAACGGTATGGAAGTGCCGTCGGATGCGCCGTATTCGAAGAAGCCGTGGCCGCAGCCCCAGAAGAACCAGGCCGCGATGGTCACGCGCTTGGACCGCGACATTGGCCGGCTATTCGCAAAACTGAAGGACCTCGGATTGGACGAGAACACCATCGTCTTCTTTTCGAGCGACAACGGTCCGCACCGTGAAGGTGGCGGTGACCCGGCAGTTCTGAAGAGTTCGGGGTCGTTGCGCGGGCATAAGCGCGACTTGTACGAAGGGGGCATCCGCGTGCCCATGATCGCGCGTTGGCCGGGCAGGATATCGGCAGGAACAACCAGTGACCAAGTCTGGAGCTTCTGGGACTTCCTTCCCACGGCGGCCGAATTGGCGGGAGCGCCGTCCCCACCCGGATTGGACGGCCACTCGGTCGTGCCCGCACTCCTTGGCGAGGTTGCCGCCGGACATTCCCAGCAACCGCACGATTTCCTCTACTGGGAGTTTCACGAGAAGGGATTCCTGCAAGCCGTCCGCCTGGGCGATTGGAAGGGGGTCCGACTTGATCAGGGTCGGCCGCTTGAACTTTACGACCTGCGGACGGACGTCAGCGAAGCACGGAACGTCGCGTCGGAGCATCCGGAGGTGGTCGCGGCAATTGAGGAATACTTGAAAAGTGCGCGGACGGCGTCGCCTTATTGGCCGAAGAAGACATGATGTGCAAGCAATGAGCAATGAGCAACGAGCAATGAGTCCCGCGCCGCGCGGGAAGCAATGAGCAATGAGTCCCGCGCCGCGCGGGAAGCAACGAGCAATGCCGAATTTGAGAATCAGCGGTGAGCACTGAGTTCTGGGCAGCCAGTCACCGCCATCCAGCGAGCGGGAATCCTCGCCCTAGACTACTTCATCCTTTAGACTTCAGACTTTACACCTCTTGCCTCTCTTGTGGTTTTGGTATCTAACCTCAACCGTTCCTATCGTCTCCCCCATGGACGGGCCAACACCCAGCCGATCCTACTAAATGTAGCGTTTTTTTTGCTTGACATGGGGGGTGGCGTTGACTAGTATATGCGGCAACATCATGAAGCGGAAGAAATCTGAGAACAGACCCGTCGGTACGGGGGGGAACTGAGCCCAGTGAGAAACACGCTTCTGGGGAGTTGGTACGCCTGTGCGACCATGGCCGTCGTTGCGGTCGGGTGCGCTACCGGTCCCTCGAAAGAAGTCCATCAATTCAGGCCCATGCCCGTGGCCAACGTGGGCGCGCATGAGTTGGCTCCGGTCACTCCTAAGACCGCCTCCGATCTCCTGCAAGCTGCGGACGAGGCGTTCAAACGCGCCAATACAGCCCAAGAACAGGGCGACGACGAGGCGGCCCTGCGGAATTACAAGCAGATGCTCGAGTTACTCGTCGAGGCCGATCTCGACCCGAAAATCTTTTATAACCTGCGGTCCGAGTTCGAACGTATCCTCGATCGCACTACCCAGCAGGCGCGACTGTTCGACCGCCTCGAACCGCCCGAATGGTTGGGGGAGACGCCGGATCGGTTCCCAGTAGTAGGCGACCTGGAAATCCCGTTTCCGTGGCCGGAACGCGTCCAGGCCGAGATTGACGAAATTCTCGAGTTGTATCCGAAGAACTACCAGGGCGGTCTGGACCGGTACCACTTGTACGGGGCGTATATCCGGCGTGAATTGGCGGCGGCCGGCCTGCCGAAAGATCTGGTCTGGCTGGCCATGGTGGAAAGCCAATTCCATCCCACGGTCGTGTCTCCGGCCGGGGCGGCGGGCTTGTGGCAGTTCATGCGTGAGACCGGACGGCGCTATGGCTTGCGCATAGACAACTACGTAGATGAGCGCTACAACTGGCAGAAAGCCACGCACGCCGCGATTGCGTACCTGACGGAGCTGAATCAATTGTTTGACGGCAACTGGCCGCTGGCCATCTCGTCCTACAATATGGGCGAGTACGGTATGGGACGCACGGTCGCTGCGAACGGGGGCGAGAAAGACATTTGGAAACTCATTGAAGTCTCGAGCTCGATGCGCGAAGAAACCCGCAAGTTCTATCCGAAACTGCTGGCCTCGATGATCGTTGCCGCCAGCTACGACCGCTACGGTTTCAGCTTCAATACCCAGCCGCCGGAGCAGTTCATCCGTGTGCCCGTGAAGGGCTCCTATTCCCTGGCCGCGCTGGAACAGGCCTCGAATCTCAGTTCGGGAACCCTCAAGCGGCTGAACCCGGACTTGACGCGCGGCGTGACGCCGCCGAACGGCGACCACATGATGGCGGTACCGATCGAATCCGAGACCCTCTTGATGGCAGCCCTCGAAAAGGTGC
>JACQVH010000255.1 GCA_016209895.1 Candidatus Hydrogenedentota bacterium
GTCTCCACGAATCCCTCATCCCCCTCAAACCGCACAGGACACGAGCCGAAGCGCAGACCGGTGCGGATAACCAGCTTTACACCGTTCGCGTACCTGCCGATGAAGCGCTCGCCTTCGCGCCAGAACTCGACGGGACCGGTGGTGTCGGTGTCGTTGGCCCACTGGCACAAATCCACGGTGTGACTTCCCCATTCCGTAATCGAGCCGCCGCTGAAATCCCAGTGGGCGCTCCAGAAACCCCGCGTCGGATACTCTTTGTTGTATGGACGCCATGGGGCCGGCCCCAGCCAGCGGTCCCAGTCGAATTCCTCGCGCGATGGTTCCGGCTCCTCCGGCAAGATCGTCGCATACACGTTTTGGAATCCGCCCGCTTCTTCGGCGTGTACTTCCTTGAGCCGGCCCAGTTTGCCGCTGCGTGCCAGGTGCACCGCAAACTGAAAATGGCGGATACTGCGCCGCTGCGTGCCGCACTGGTAGATGCGGCCCAATCGCCGCGTGGTCTCGGCCACGGCGCGCGATTCGGTGATGGCCACGCTCATCGGTTTCTCGCAGTACATATCTTTCCCGGCACGTGCGGCCATGATGGACGCGCCCGAGTGCCAGTTGTCCCCCGTGGCGATCAGAACCGCGTCAATGCCCGGTCGGTCCAACAATTCAAGCATATCAATGTATGCCGCGCAGTCTTGATTGCCATTCCGTTGATTGACGTCGTCTTTGGCCATTTGCCGGCGGCGGCCCATCACGTCGCAGACGGCTACCACCTGGACGTCCGGCTGCGCCATAAATGCCCGCAAGACGCCGAGACCCCGGCCGCCCAAGCCGATTCCGCCCATTACGATTCGTTCGCTGGCGGGCGCACGGTTGACGGCTCCCAATGCCGCGGTGGTGATCACGTTCGGCGCGGCTACGATTGTGGTCGCAGTCGTCAGTCCCGCTTTGATGAACTGTCTGCGGGTCCAGCGTTCGTTCACTTTCCGTCGCTTCATAGTTGGTACCTCGATTCGAATGCAGGCAAGAAACTGATCCCGATTGAGCGCTTTCTTCCCGTCGTGGAAGTCATATGAAAATCCCTCGAGTTCCGGTCGTGTCCGAAGCTTCCGTCGGAAAAGAAAGATAGGGATCCCATCATCTCACAATTTCCGCGGGGCATCATCATTCCGTCCGGCTGGTTTCCGCGCAAGCCCGGGCTGATATCTTACCATTACGAGATCGGTCCGTTCTAACCGGACACAGGGGGTGGAAGGACGCCTTACGGCGCCACTACGAACGTGGACTTTGGGAGAACGGCAAAGTTTGTAGTGGGCCCGCCGGAGCCTAGTGAGAAGGCGTCGGTAGTGGTGCCGCTTGGACGAGTAAAGAAATTGTAGGACGAATGCTTACCACGAGTTTCTCTATTTCCGACAAGAAGTTCCTTTTGTTTCCGATAGTGCCGGAGCGTGAGTGTCAGTAGGCTGAATGAGCGTTGATTGAGGAGACGTTGATCATGGACAGCGTTCAAGGGCCAGACAACCAGGATAGTGGAGGAGAATTCCATGTCTGATTTGGTGATTTACGGACAGGAAAGTGAAGGGTCTGAGAATGAAATTACTGTTGGCAATCCATTGATTTACGGCCTCTTCCGGGCGATCCGACGCAAGGACGGGCCTTTACCCGCTAATTGGGATTCAGGGATAAGTAGCGCTACTTTCTGGTCGGCACAAGCCAGTGCGATTCAGGCGCAAGCGTATCGTGTCACGAAATCCGCGAAACGACTCGTTTGTGATTCGTTTCTAGTGTTAATGTTTCTGAGCCTAGCCAGTTCGAGTTCGTGGGGACTTACCGATGGTGACGCGACTCAATTACTTGCCGACATCGCGGGTGCGACCACGTCGGACGCAGAAACAGCACTAGCGGAACTGGTCGGGACCGACACGGCGACCCTGTTGGAAGGTTTGTCAGAGGCCGAGGCGGAGGAGTTGATGGAACTGGTGGCCGACCTCACCGGCTTGGGATCGAGTATTCCAATGGGTACGCAGACCATCGGCGTGGCGGAGCCGGCGCTCCGCAGCATGGCGCGCGACCTCGAAGATCGCATGACGGACCACCTGTACTACGGCCAAATTTTCCTGGATGTGAATTACGCCACGCCGGAAAAGCGCACCGGCGAAGTGGTCGGTCTAAACGGGGGCAGCGACTCGGCGATCTGGAGCGGGCACTATCTTGCGGCGGAGGCATTTCGCTATGCCGTGGCTCGAAATAAGAAGGACAAAGCCAAGAATTACGGGCAGTCCGTGGTATGGGGCAAGGAAATGCAGCGCGCGAAGCAACGGATTGATACGATGGTTACGGGCGCGCATCGCAACATCAATATTTCCAAAAACTGGAAAGCAAAGGGGCTGTATTCTCCCACTTTTGATGCGGAAGCCGGGATACTGTTCCGCAAGTCCATGCCGGAAGACACGCCCTCCTGGCAGGAGACCTTCGGTCCGAACCGGCATGAGTTCACCTTCGGTCCCATCCCTTGGGATGACGGCAAGAATTACTATTGCCAAGGCACGTTCACCCGGGACCAATACACCGGCTGGGCGGCGGGTCTGCAAATCGCCCTGGACTTAGTCGGTCCGGACGACCCGGCGCTGCAGGCGACGATACGCGCCGACCTGATGACCGCCGCCGATTACCTTATCCGCCACGGTTGGTCGGTGGTCCGGCCGGAAACGTCCATTAGGGATTCCACCCCGGCCGTACAACCCCTGGCGAACGGTATCTCGTGGTGTACGTACATGGCCCACGCCGCGCGCCATGCGGCACGAACTGGCGGCAGTCTGGCAGATCAAGCGAAGTGGGAGACACTCTGGACGCAGACGTTCGCGATATTCGGCCCCCTGCTGCCCGGCGCCGAAATCTTCGGTCTACAATCGCCGAGCGCAGGCTACTATGGGCACAACCTCGCCCACAACCAGTATTTTAATTTGATCCGGGATGAGACTGATCTGGCACTACGCGAATACTTCCGACAGAATCTGGCGATTATGGACGCCTCGACACGAGACGATGGTAATGCCTACTTCGAAGCCATTACCTACGCGTTGACGGGCGAACCGGAACGGCTGGACCTGGCGCTAACCCACCTCCGGGAATGGCTGGAGTACTTCGCGCGCTGGAGCGACGGCATTTGCATGAGTTGCCGTTGCGGAATTGACATCGAGTGCATCCCGGAAAAGCAAGTCACTTATACCGTCAAGATACCGTTGGCGGATGCCTTGCCTCGTCCCGATGGAAATCTTGACGTGCACCGACAGGAAGACTTGGGCAACAACACGACCCTCGATGTCACCGTGGTCATTGATGATACTTCGGTGATCGAGGTCGCCGGTAGCATTGCCGGGCAGGCATTGCCTACCACCGCCGTGGTCGCGGATTCGACGGTGACCATAGAGGTAACCGATCCTGATCTGTTGAGGCAGAGCAACCCGAACAATACCCGCTCCGCGCGCGTGCTGCGCATTGCCGACGAGCGGACCCCCCAGGATTTTCTGTGGCAACGCAGCCCGTTTAACGGGTCCGGGGGACTGGACCGTGCCGCCAACCCGACAGAAGGCAATGCCGGCGTAGACTTCTTGTTGCCGTACTACATGCTGCAGTACTACACGGAAGTCGCGCCGCCGGCTTATCAACCCTGGGACACGTTTCCGCTGACAAGCCGTTGAGGATATCTATGCCCATATGTATGGAGAAGGAATATCTTCTCGGCTAGTGCTGAACAACGACCCACAGAATAGACCGAGAGGGGTCAGGAAAAGAAGGGAAGCGACAATGGGCACAGAACGTGGAGCGATACGATGCGACGGCCGGACTATCACGGCGGTTGTGATTGGCCTCGCGGTTGCCTGTGGAGGAAGCGCGCAGGCGGAGTTGGCGGGCACCGATGCCGTGGATGCGCTGGCTGATCTCATAGGGTCCGATCCGCTGGTGTGCGCGAGTCTCATCGTGGAAGTGACGGGGTCCGATCCCTCAACGCTCCTCGAGGGGCTGACGCCCGGAGAGGCGACGGAGTTACTCGAGTTGATTGCCGATCTGAGCGGCGATTCGATAAATGCAGAGGCGGCACACGCCGCAGTCGGGTGGGCTACAGGGGAAATGCGCGACACGGCGCGGCTGATGGAGGAATACATCCCGGACCATCTTTACTACGGAGCCTCGATTACCGGAGTGGTCTATCCGACCGCCGATTGGGAACTGGGTACAGTGGTCTCAAAAGATAGCTTGGCGCACTCCGCCATTTGGGCGGGCCACTATCTGGCTTCCGTGTCGTTTCGCTATGCCCTTGCCAAGAAACATCGCGATACCACGAAGAATTACGGTCAGTCCGTCGTCTGGCAAAAGGAAATGGACCGCGCCTTGGCCCGCGTGCACGAAATGGTCCCCGCGTTCCACCGGCTCATCAACATCTCGAAGAACTGGTCTAGCGCGACGGTCCCCGGCGAGCCGGGGTTGCTTTTCCGCCATGCCGTCCCCGAGCAGTTCAATCGCTCGGACACGTGGCCGCTGCCGTGGGACGATGGACAAATCTATTGGTGCCGCGCGTCTGTGACGCGGGACATCTATGCGGGAGTGATGCTGGGCCTGATGGTCACTTTCGATCAGGTCGGGCCGGACGACGCCTATGTCCGGAACACGATCCGCGATGACGTGATGATCCTCACGGACTACTTGGTCCGCCACGGCTGGTGGGTGGTTCAGCCGCAGAGTTCTACGACGAATTCGAACCCGAGCCCCAACCCGCTGTTCGTGCTAAATCCGGCACATCGCCTTAGTATGGCGCAAGCAGCGCGGCACGTGGCCCGGGTAGCGGGGACCGCGGCTGATCAGGCAAAGTGGGAGGCGGTGTGGGCCGCCGAACTCGCGGAGGTAGGGGCGCCGCATCTACTGACTTCACGGGCGTCCACCTCGAATGATTCTTATTACTCAAACAATTTAGAGTACCTTTGCCATTACAATGTCGTAAGTCGCGAGCCGAACCGCGCGACGCGCGCATTCCTCTTGCAAGCATTTGCGCAATTGGACGATGGCGCCCGCCTACACATGAACGCGCACTTCGACGCCATGGCCTACGGCCTTAGAGGACAGCCCGACCGATTGCCGGAAGGCGTTCTTCATCTGAAACAATGGATCGAGTACCGATCGCGTTGGGGCCAGCCGGTTGTGAACAGTGCCCGCTGCGGCGTGGATATCCAGTGTTCCGGAGGCTACGCTGTAGACCCGCTTCCGATTCCCGACCGCCCGCACAGCGACTTTTTATGGCAGCGAAGCCCATGGAAATTGGATGGCGGATATAACCCATTGCAGCGTGAGCCGGGAGTGGATTTCCTGCTTCCATACTACATGCTGCGCTACTACACGGAAGTTGCTCCGCCGACGCCGTGATCGTGACCGCGCGACGTTTCACTCAGACTTTGAATCCGCTGCTCCTTCGCCGGTCATTTGTTCATGCATTGAGTTGGTGCTAAGGTACCACGCGCGAACTTGGGGAACGGAAGGAGCGCGAATAATGGGAACCTTGGATTGGATTGTGATCGCGGGGTATTTCGCTCTGTTGTTGGGGGTGGCGTGGTGGGTTATCCGCAAGAATCTGGACACAGCGGATGACTACTTTCTGGCCAGCCGGAATCTGGGTTGGTTCGTGGTCGGAGCCTCTATCTTTGCCTCGAATATCGGCTCGGAGCACCTGGTGGGTCTGGCGGGTTCCGGGGCGACCGACGGGGTGGCGATGGCACACTACGAGTTGCACGCGTGGTGCGTGTTGGTGCTGGGCTGGCTGTTTGTGCCGTTCTACACGCGGGCGCACGTGTTTACGATGCCCGAATTCCTGGAGAAACGTTTCAATCCCACAAGCCGTTGGATTCTGTCCCTGATTTCTTTGGTCGCATACGTCCTGACCAAGATTGCGGTGGGAATATTCGCCGGTGGGATCGTTTTCAGCGTGTTGCTTCCTGACGTTCATATTGGCCCGTTCGACAGTTTCTGGATCGGTTCCTTTCTCGTGATCGTACTGACGGGTCTCTACACGATTCTCGGCGGAATGCGCGCCGTCGCCTATACCGAGGCATTGCAGACCTTTATTCTCATTTTCGGTTCGGTACTGGTCACGGTCTTTGGTTTGGCCGCGCTCGGCGGTTGGGGCGAGTTGCGCCGGATTGCCGGCTCGGAGATGTTCAATCTCTGGAAGCCGCTCATTCCGACGGGGGTGGAGAGCACGTGGGCGCCGGTGAAGGAGGCGGGCCGCATGGCGTGGTACTTTAACGATAATTATCCGTGGCTGGGGATGCTTTTCTGCGCGCCGATCATCGGCCTGTGGTACTGGTGCACGGACCAATACATCGTGCAGCGTGCGCTCGGGGCACCCGATGAGCGCCAGGCGCGACGGGGCGCCATCTGGGCCGGTTGCCTCAAGCTTTCGCCGGTGTTCATCTTCATCGTTCCCGGTATAATTGCTTACGCTCTCGCCGTCAGCGGAAAAACACCAGGCCTTGCCGAAGCCATACTCACAGAAGACGGAGTCCTGGATCGCAACCAGGCGCAACAGGCCTTTCCGCTTCTCGTGCGGGAAGTTTTACCGGCGGGCATACGGGGAATTGTCGTGGCGGGGCTGCTGGCGGCGCTGATGAGTTCACTGGCGGGCGTGTTCAATGCTTCCGCCACGTTGTTCACCATGGATTTCTATTCTCGCCTGCACCGAAACGTATCGCAGCACCGGCTCGTGTGGATTGGCCGGCTTGCCACGACAGTCATGGTGATCATTGGGCTATTGTGGATACCCGTCATCCGGGGTGGACGCGGACTGTACGATTACCTCCAGGGTGTGCAGGCGTATCTTGGTCCACCCATCTTCGTCGTGTTCTTCCTTGGCGTGTTCCACAAGCGGATGAACGCTGCGGGATGTCTCGCCGCGCTCGTCGTGGGTTTTCTGCTGGGGCTCTTCCGCCTCGCGGTGGACACGCCCGTTAAGTTGGGTCTGGCTGGTTTCGAAGGCGGCTATCCTGCGGGGTCGTTCCTTTGGGTCGTGAACAATATGTTCTTCCAATACTACAGCCTGCTGATTTTCGTCATATGCGTAGTCGTCATGTTTGCGATCAGCTACTCGACCGCGCCGCCGGCCTACGAGCGAATCAGCGGACTCACTTTTGGCACCCTGACCGCAGAACACCGCGAAACCTCGCGCCGCAGTTGGAACGCCTGGGACATTGCCGCGACGCTTGCCGTCCTTGCCGCGATATTGGCCGCATACCTATACTTTACGGGGTAAGAAAGGTAGGCACGTTCGACCGCGTTGTCGGTCCGCCGCTAGACCTTCGAGGGATCGTAGAATTTCCGATTCGTCGGTAATTGTCCGAAATTGCAGCGTTTGTTATCATGGCCGAGTTGGCAAGATACACGTGAAGGCATGCGGCAACGAGTCTATATAGAGACCACCATTCCGAGTTTTTACTATGAGGTGCGCTCGGAACCGGAGATGGTAGCTCGGCGCGATTGGACCAGGGATTGGTGGGACAACCATCGCGACCGATTCGACGCGGTCACGAGCGCGCCGGTCATTGACGAGCTCGAGGAAGGCAGCCACCCTAAGAAAAGCGAGGTTCTCACGCTGATCGGGGGACTGCCGATCTTGCCGATCGAAAGTACAATCGGGGAGATCGTGGATGCGTACATAGACAACTATGTTATGCCGAAAGACCCGCGTGGGGATGCGCTCCATTTGGCTCTAGCCTCCTACCATCGCTGCCAGTTTCTTCTCACATGGAATTGCGAACACCTTGCCAACGCAAACAAATTCGAGCATATTCGTCATATCAATACGCTCCTGGGCCTCTATGTGCCGATTTTGATAACACCCCTGGAGCTTTTAACATCCTCGGAGATTGCACCATGAAGAAGGATATAGCTGTTGAGGAGATCAGAAGCGTCAGGCACCGCATTTCGGAGCGCTACGGACACGACACCCAAGCTCTTCTGAAACATTACAAGGAAATGGAGAAGCGACTTGCCGGTCGTGTTCTAAAGTGTTCGGGTGCTGACGTGAAACACAATTCCGTGCCCTGAAGTTCAAGGGGACAAGCGCTTACTCTCTCCGTGCGTCGAACCCCATGCTCGGAGTCTTCTTATTCTTGCGGATAAGCCACCGCAGGGCGGTCATTAACTCGGGAACGTGATGCGATTAGTCGCAAGATCTTTGTCAGTTGCCGCTTATACACGGGAACAAAGAACGCCACCATCATAAAGGGGACAACGCCTAAGAAAAGGCCTACTCCAGCAGCCAGAGCGATGGCGAAATGAGTGGGGAGGTGTTCAAGAACCTCGGAGCGCTGAAGGTTGAAGAAAATGATCATTAAGCTAATCCAAAGTACGGGCCAAGTAAGCAGCACCAGCACTATGCTGAATCCACACAATAGACCCATGAAACGCATCGGCGAATAGTGCCGCTCACAGCAGCGCCCGGCGAGTACGAAGCTTCCAATGACCGCCACAACAAAGGTTGCATGTTCGGCTACAGCATGGTATCGGTATGGATAGTTCACGAGACCGAGTATTCCTGCCAAAGCCATGACAGTCGCCGTGGATACCAATGCCGTCAAGGGTTTCAAGCGTCCCAGGAAGTCGGACGATAGCCAAACTAGTGCCAAGCTGCCGAAGTACGTCGAGGCGAGGTGTTGAAACGCAGCAATATTGAGACCAAATGCTCTCGGTACTACGTTGGGTATCGCGAGGCCTATCACGGGTGGTACTAGGTAAATCAGCCCCAGCGGGGCCAAGATCCACAAATACTGACGACTTGAATTAAGGCGTCGGCTCTCCGCCAAGATCCTCGTTGCATCTCCCGGCTGTGACCAAGAGGTGCAATTTGTAGCCAAATCTTTACGTCGATCGGCGGGACGCCCTTGTGGAGTATCCGCCGGAACGTGTCGTCAGTCGCTGTGTGGTGCGTGCAACTTCCAGTAGAGAACGTAATGCATCGTTTACGGAAGCAGAATCGCGAAAAAACTTGGCGACGTCCGGTTCGAGCACCACCACATTTGCGCCCTCCTTCAGCAGCCGTTTGTAGTATTTTCCTCTGACGGTCTTCGAATAATCAAAGTCGTATTCAGGGCGCAATTCGTCGGTGTCAATCACACGTTTATTCTTCATGGCTTTTCGTTCTGTTATCGTCGCATGATACATTCGGCGAAACTCGGTAACAAACCCGCCGCGCCATCTCCGCAATAATACCTTCTCGGAATTTCACAGAATCAGCCTGGCCTGATATATTCATCATGCAGAAGGAGGGGAGTCATGAGACGGAAACCGGGAGTCTTAGGGATTTTTGCGTTGGCGGTGATTATCGCTCACAGCGAGACCATGGCGGCGGAAGACCAAGACCACAGTGGAGAGAAGAGTTACCTTCGGGCCGCTCCCGAAGACATGGCGTGGTGGCGGGCGGCGCGGTTCGGCATGTTCATCCACTGGGGACCGGTCAGCCTGAAGGGTACCGAGATAGGCTGGTCGCGCGGCGTGGAGCGAAGAGGCACGGGCGGGACGGGCGCCATCCCGGTGGAGATTTATGACAACTTGTACAAGGAGTTCAATCCGACCCAATTCGACGCGAACGAATGGGTGGCCATTGCGCAGGCGGCGGGCATGAAGTACATGATATTCACGTCCAAACATCACGACGGCTTCGTGAACTTCGACTCGAAACTCACGGACTACAAGATTACGAGTCCGGAATCCCCGTTCCGGCGCGATATCGTCAAGGAACTGGCGGACGCGTGTCACGAAGCCGGATTACGCTTTGGCTTCTACTACTCGCCGCCCGATTGGCATCATCCCGACTATCGGACCGAGCGTCATGCTCGATACATCGAATACCTCCACGGGCAATTGCACGAACTCTGCACCAACTACGGGCGCATTGACGTGGTGTGGTTCGACGGGCTCGGCGGCACGGCCCAGGACTGGGACTCTGAGAACCTATTCAAGATGATCCGGGAACTCCAGCCGCATGTGCTCATCAACAACCGCGCCGGACTTCCAGGGGATTTCGGCACGCCTGAACAGGAAGTCGGTGGTTTCCAGATCGACAGCGCCTGGGAATCGTGCATTACAATGGGCCGCCAGTGGGCGTGGAAACCGGATGACGAGATCAAGACTCCGAAAGAATGCATCCAGACCCTGGTGTACTGCGCGGGCGGGGACGGCAACCTGCTTTTCAACGTGGGCCCGATGCCGACCGGCGAGATCGAACCTCGCCAAGTGGAGCGCCTCCGGGAAATGGGTGCATGGCTCAAGCAATATGGAGAGAGCGTCTACAGCACTCGCGGCGGCCCGTTTAGGCCCGGCCCCTGGGGCGCGAGCACCCACCGGGGAAATATAATCTACGTCCACGTCTTCCAGTGGGACGGCCTTAGCGTGACCTTGCCGCCGATAGAAAAGAAAATCTTGCTTGCCCGCCGTCTCTCGGGAACTCGCGGCCAAGTTGGCTTTAATCAAAATGCAAAGTCCGTCATCATCACGCTACCGCTCGAAGCGCGCCAGGAGATTGATACGGTTATCGCCTTGGAACTCGATGGCCCTGCCGCCGAGATCGCGCCCCGATCCACTTCCCATTCCGTAACCGTGGGTAAGAAGGCAACCGCGTCCAATGTCTTTCAAAACATGGCGGATTACACCCCCGACAAGGCCGTGGATGACAACGGTGGAACGCGCTGGGCCACGGACGGCGGCACGCACGCCGCCTGGCTGGAAATAGACCTCGGGGAAGACATGACCTTCGACCACATCGCCATAGACGAGGCCATCGAAAAACGCGTGCAGGTATTCGAATTGCAGTGCAGGTCCAACGACGCTTGGCGGACCTTCTTCAAAGGCACGACGATTGGCCGGAACTGGACCCAAACCTTCGAACCTGTGACTGCGCGACACGTCCGACTTAACATCCTCGATGCCACCGAAGGCCCCACGATGTGGGAATTCCATCTCTTTCCACCTACCGAGAAATGACCAATATCTCGCGGCCATATGAGTTTTCCATTTGTCCTGCGTCGTCCACGCTACAAGTCCACCACACCATGGTCCAGGGCAAGCGAAATGGCCCAAGGCGATTGAAGCGCCGTAGTGGGAAAATGTGATTCGTCTGATCAGCGCAAGGCTGTTGACTCGGAGAGAACGAAAACTTTATGAAGAAGGCTAAGAAGGATCTCGAGGATGAACTTCGTCCCGAGTATGACTTGGAGAAACTGGTCGTGAGGCGGCTGGGACCCGCCCGTAAGAGTTTCGGCGGCCAAGTCATTCGTTTAGAACCGGATGTGGCGGAGCTTTTCCCGGACCCGGAGTCCGTAAATCAAGCCCTACGATTCTTGATTCGGATAGCAAAAGAAAACACACGGACGCCTGCTCGCGGCGAATTACGTCGAGGATAATCCCGAAGCCGAGGGGTGCGTCATGCCCGAATGTCACCCCGCCCGGCACATCCTCGAGCGACTCACGGACTTGGGGTTCACAGCCGTGGGATACAAAGACGGCCACGATTCCGTCAAAGGGCGCAAGGTTCGGGTGGCAATTCTCGCGGCGTAGGACGAGCAGCACTTTCTCGTATCGTCCTTGAGGCAGTGGTCATCATGGGAGTCCTTTTCCCGCTGCGTTGAGCAAATGATCCCCCTTGAGCTTCATCTCCTACAACAAACGATGTATGATGAAAAAGCGCACGAGGAGATCATCATGGAAAAACGCAGACTTGGAAGGACGGACATGGAGGTTGGAGTGTTAGGTTTCGGCGGCGCCGAGATCGGATTTGAGGGTGCCGGCGAAGAGACGGTTCGCACGCTGCTGAACGAGGCGCTTGACTCGGGCCTGAACGTGATTGATACCGGCGAATGTTACGTGAACAGCGAGGAACTGATTGGGAAGTCCGTGGCCTCGCGGCGCAAAGAGTATTACCTTTTCACAAAATGCGGCCATCCGGAGGGATTGGGGAGCGAGGATTGGACGCCTTCATCGTTAACGAAGAGCATCGAACGCAGTTTGGTACGGTTGCGGACTGACTATCTGGATCTGGTCTTCTTGCACAGTTGTTCGGAAGCGGTGTTAAGAGAAGGGGCGGCGATCGCGGCTCTGCAACATGTTCGGGAGCGAGGCCTCGTCCGGTACATCGGATACAGCGGGGACAGTAACGCCGCGTTGTATGCGATTCAATGCGGCGCTCTTGACGTGCTGGAAACATCGCTGAGTATTGCTGATCAGGAAGCGATTGACCTTACGTTGCCGCCGGCGCGCGAACAGAATATGGGCGTGGTGATCAAGCGACCCATTGCCAACGCCGCGTGGAGGACCGGGCAGAAACCCGCGAACAGCTATCATCACGTGTACTGGGAACGCCTGCAGCGGCTCGAATACGATTCTTTGAAGGGCGATTTGAAGCGTGCGGTGGCTATTGCTTTGCGGTTCACGTTCAGTGTCCCCGGCGTGCATATGATGATTGTTGGCACCACCAAGCCGGGACGATGGAAAGAGAATCTCGCGATACTTGACGACGGTCCGCTGCCGCGAGAAGAGTTCGAGCGTATACGGGCTCGCTGGCGGGAAGTCGCCGACGAGACGTGGACCGGCCAGGTGTAGAATTGTGAATTGGGAACGGTGAACGGTGAATGAGGCGCGCGGGGACGCGCGCCGTGCCCAAAGTAGGCAGACTGGAAAGTCTACCCCACAGATATCATTACCGTTCGCGCAGGCGATTGCGCCTGAAAATGATAATGCTGAGGAGAACCATCAGGAAGGCGAGCAGCAAAGAGAACACTACACTGGCGACCCAGTATCCGGTGATGAAATGTGGGAGGGGAACCGACGAGAAGTCCGTCCACAAGTATCCGGGTTTTTGCATCAACTTTCGTATTTCTACCATCACGTCGTCAGAATTCACGCCATACACCAACATCGGCGAGGGGATAGCGCCGATGATTGCCCAGTCTTCCTGCGGCATTAGCGCACGCGCTGAACGGCTCTCACCGATCAGCGCGAACCCCAAGAATACGCCGAAGCAAATCAGTGAAAGCAGACCGTAGCTGGCGATAAGGGCGATGCTCGTCTTTCGCGTAAAGGATGAAGCGAAAAGGCTCGCGGCCAGGGAAAGCGCAGTGGTCGTTAGCAGTGAGACGTATCCCGTAAGAACGAGGCTTTGTCCGACGCCGAAGCGCGTGGTGATTACGAACATCGGCACCGTCGCCAAAGTTTCTACCACCAGTATAGGCATCAGTGCTACCGCGCCAGCGCCGAGCTTGCCCAGGACAATCTCTCGTGGCGTCAGCAAGGTCATTCGCAGCGCGTCAATATTGCCCGCTTCATACTCGCGCGGCAGGATGTTGGCCTGCGCCACAGGCGCGACGAACGCCGTAATAAGCATCATGACCTCGACTGCGATCACGGCCGCTTCCAGGTAGTCTCGAGGGTTGCTGGTCGCCACGATTCCAACGAAAGTCTGGACACAGGCCAAGAGGAAGAACGTGAGATAGAACGTTCGGATCATGTTGGTTTGACCCGTCAGGACGCCCCACCGAAGTTCGCGGACCAACATTGGATTGCGCCCATCCTCGATGGCCGGCTTCCGGCGTAGCGGGTCCACGAGATAGAAGGGGAAGCGTCTGCGGCGTTGCCGGAGCGTGGCGGGGTCCGCAATCGAGGGTTTGTTGGCGGCGGCAACGGTGTCCGGCGCTTTGCGAATGCGTCGCCAAGCCAAGTCGAGGCAGAGAGCACTGAACACGAGATGGATGGCGATCATTACATACATACTCTCGGTGCTCATGCGTGAAACGCCGTCGGTCAACGCCGCCAGGGGAAAGAGCGCGTAAAAGATTTGCATCGTGTTGGGAATCATTCGAATACGGAATATTTCAGTGAGCGTTAAGATAACCAACAAGGGGCCGAAAACCAGGACCAGGATGCCCATGTAGGCCGAGACGACCGCGGGAAGCGTCTTTCTGAAGAGGGAAGAACTGAGGAGGCCGAGCGAAGCCCAGGTTAGGCTGTACGCGGCGATTATAATCAGACCTTTGAGGAACTGTGTCCAGTCTACGCCGACTAGAAAAAAGGTTACCCCGAATATCGGCAGACTGGCGATGAACAACAAGAAGAGGATACCCATCGTATTGATTAGTTTTGCGAACAGGATTCCGGAAGGCCGGACGTAGGTGAGGTAGAGCATGTCGAACGTCTCGCGCTCTTTCTCGCCCACGATAGCGGTGGCGGCGATCGCGGGTGTCACGATCCCGGCGCCGATCAGCAGCGTCACTGATAGCACGCCAAGAATCTCTTGGGACATGGCGGCCCCGCGCCAGAGCATTAGTTCATTTTCCGGCAGCCAAGTCCATATCACCACAATGCAGACACCGACGAAGAGGGCAATGAACGAGAAGGTGCGGACCAGCCGGAGTTGCGTGAGCAATTCGCGCCGGACCAAGGCCCAGAATGGCAGCGCGAAGGTCACCACGATTCCCCCTTGCAGAAAGGTATCGCCCCACAGATCGTGGTGCCGCTCAAAACGCCTGACGGCGTCACTACGAACGAGGCTTTCGTCGTGCGCCTGGTTGGTAGTGTGCCCGTAAGGGCATAACTCCTATGAAACATCCCCGTACATCCCCTTTGAAGGGGGACAAAATAACGGGCAGGTGCCGTCTGTCGCAGAGGTGCAGCCGTGGGTGTAAGAGATGCTTTCCCGCGCGGCGCGGGACTCAGCATGACAGGTGTGGCGGGGCTTCTTTCGCAAATGGGTTCGCTTTGGCGAACTGAGCGGCTCGCGAGGAGATTCGCGTGTACAATCCTGTTCAGTCCTTGCAACGTCATCACTTGATATTTGCCGCTTCCGGAATCTGCAATACCATGGCGGAACAGGGGGGCAGGAGGCAAACGCCTTGCTTTTGAAAATCGTGGAGAACGCCTTCCGAGAGTTTCACGGCGTTCGTTTCTTCGTTGTTGTCCCAAGGGTGCTCGCTGCGAAGTGTTGCCTGCCCCGACGATTGAAGCGGTAGGATCGGGTAGTAGACAAATGCTTCGGATGAATGATCCCACTACACAGTCAGCCCACTGGACCGTCCTTTCCGCGACGCCTCGCTATCTATTTGCGTCATCGAGATGCGAATTGTCACGTTCAACGTGCGGCGGTGTAAAGAAGGGAGTCTGCAGACTCGGGAGTACGTCTCCAGGCATTCCGAAATACGCGAACACGACCTTGTCGTCATTCATGTAAAGGGCTTGGTTCGTCGCGGTGCCGGCCAAGCCGGAACCTCGCCAACCAAGAAAGATGGCGCCGCCGTCTCCCGGCTCGGCCGTCAGATTTACCCAGTCCCCGGGAAGATAAGGCGGCGCGGGTGACCGTAGGACTTGTCCCGGGCCGACGACCGTCATGTACAACATTGCCGCGGCGTCTGTGAAGGAGGCGGACACGCGAAGGTGCTGAGTCATGCTGACGGTGATCGCGGCGGCGTCGCCGGTGGCATCTCCTCCCCAACCGGCAAAGAGCCAACCGGGCGCCGGCGTAGCGGTAAGCGTCACGCCATCCTCATATTCGTAGGGAGGCGACGGCGAGACATCCACGGCGCCACTTCCGTGCACGTTGACGGTCACTTGATAATCGTCCTCGGTAAAGCGGGCATTTACGGTTTTGTCCCCGTCCATAATTATCACTACCGGATTCTCGGAATCGGTCAGATCTCCCGACCACCCGAGGAACGAGTCGGTGAAACTCGTGGTAGCCGACAACGTGACCGGAGTTCCGAGGATATAAGGCGGAGTCGGATTCTTGGCGACCGTGCCATCTCCAATAACATTGATCTCAAGTCGCGGTTGTAATTGGGTGAATGTGGCCTGGACCGTCTTTTCCGTGTCCAGCAACAGAGATTGCGGGTTCACGATCCCATTCAGGTCGCCCGACCAGCCTGCGAATACCCAACCGGGCTGCGCCACCGCCAGGAGTACAATGGTTTGCCCGAGAACATGACCCAGTGGAGGCGAGACGACGACGGAGCCTTCGCCCGAGACGCTTGCGTGCAAAAGCACCGACTGCTCGAACGCGCCGATGTCCGGGCCGGCGCCCGCGGGGCGCAGGTTGCGTGTGTGGTCTGTTTCGAGGTTGGGGAGTAGGAGCCCGTGATCTATCGCTGGACTTGAATCGAGGACGCGCAAGTCTTCATCGAACTGAAGGCCGGAGAACGCACCGTCCACTCCCAGCAGGTCTACGAACAGCGGATCGCCGTAGCGGCTAGCGGCGTCGTTTCCAGTGAACGCCTGCCACAGCGGCAACGAGAATAGTTCTCCGCCACCGAAAGTGTACCCTCCGACTTGAAACAGTTTGGCGCCGCCGGTATTGGAGAAATAGAGATTGCCATCCGTGTGAATTGCCGCCAAGCAAGCAGGATCGGTGGTGTCTACGTATACCATTCGTCCATTTCCGGAAAGAGCTTGGACGATATTGTTCTTGATCTCGATATTCTCGTGGTCCACCTTGCCGAAGTAGACTGGACCCACGTAGTCATAGACTCCGAACATCGGGGTGGACAAGGTTCCGTTTGCGGCCGCCGACACCACGGTGTTGCCAATAATGCGAATGTTACTCAGCGGCTTCTGGTCCCACGGTTGAAGTCCAATGTGGATGCGCGCCGCACTCGAATTGCTCGCGCTGGTAAACAGGTTATTGCGGAGGGTGAGGTTGTCATAATCGCCAATGACGACGAGCGTCTCCGCGTTCGTGACCACGTTACGCTCGAACACAACATCCGTCATGAACTGAGAGGTGGGACCATTGGAACACAGATTGATAAGTTGATAATTATAGCGCGTCCCGCCGCCATTATGGGCTAGACCGTCGGTCTCCGGATCGATCCACCCACGGAACACATTATCCGAAATCTGGACGTTATTGGTCGGGGTGGCAGAACCGCCGACGTTTCCGGAAACGCGCAAGGCCGTGCGCCCGAAGGCTGGGCGGAGAAATTGGTTGTTCGCGATGACGGCCTTGTCGAGGTATTCGAGATAGGCGATGTGGTTGCCGGAGAGATCGAAAACGTTATCCAGGAGCGCGTAACGCGAGGCGATCGCATACACGTGGGTCATCTCGGACGTGTGGGTCGTGCACCCAATGATAAAGACCCCGTGGATGATGTCCGTGGTGGTGCCTCCGGAGATGGTGATCGCGCGACTAAAGTCGTAGAAATCGAGCCGCAGAAACAGAAGGTCGTCGGCCTCTTGTGTAGCGTAGAATAACTCGCCGGCCCGCGCGCCCGAACTCGAGGTCATCCGGAACTCCAAGTCCTGAATGGTAAAATGCGCGAGGCCGTGGCCGGTCTGGCTGATGGCAACCGCATTGCTGGAGCCAACGTGTTGAATCACCGGTTTCGGTCCGGCGCCGTACGTGGCGAAGCGATAGGAGTGACCGGCTTTTCCGTGGGCCGGTTCCACCGTCGGTGTATCCAATTCGAAGGTCTGTCCGCGCTTGAACAGCACTTGGTCTCCCGGCTTATAGCGGGTCGTGGCCATCCCACGGAGGGCATGCGTGGCGGTTTTCCACGCGTCGGTTCCAGGACCGGTTCCCGGATTCGCGTCGTTGCCGAGCGCGGCATCCACATAATACGTGACGCCATCGCGCGCCAAGGCTTCTATCTGGATGGTTTCGTCGTTGGTGGCGCCCACATTGTCGGTAACGGTCAATGTGACCGTGTAGATACCGGGATTCTCAAATACGTGGGCCGTGTTGAAGCCGTGAAAGGCGGGTGAGCCATCCCCGAAGTCCCACGTGTAGTCCATGATTTCCGCCCGCGGCGTGGAGGCCCATCCCTCGAAGAATACCGGCAGGGGCGCGTATGCGCGGGTAGGGGTGAGTCCGCCGTAGGCGGGCAAGTGGGACGCGTACCACTTGCTCGCGGCCACCGTGATCGCCGCGTCGAGCGCAAAGGCCGGCAAAGATGAGATAAGGCCCATCCCGAAGAAGACTGCGAAGCCGAGGCAGACCATACGACCACCCGGCTTCAACTTCGAAGATGGAATTGCACGCACTCCCACAAGGTTGGAATTGAGGAACTTCTGGATTCTTGCCGCTGAATGAAGTAAGAGCTATATGCCATAGCAAGACTCGGAAGTCAAGAACTTTTTTCGTTATACTGACGCGATGAGTCGTTTCGGCGTAACACTTCGAAAAGAGAACGAACTTGTCGTGCGCATGCAGGGTTGCGAACTTCACGAATCCGATTTGGAAGAACAGTTTGTTCGGGCAAGCGGTCCGGGTGGGCAACATGTGAATCGGGTCTCGACGTGCGTTGAGTTGCGGCATCGTCCCACGGGCTTGCTGGTAAAAATGCAAATAGCGCGAAGCCAGCTACTGAACCGATACTACGCTCGCCGCCGAATGTGCGAATTGTTGGAGGCGCGGCAGTTAAGTACCCATAGTCCGGAGAGCCTACGGCAAGCGAAGATTCGAAAACAGAAAAAGCGGCGACAACGTCGCCGCTTGTCACATAAGAACTGTGCGTAAAAAGCTGCGCTACTGTCCTTCCGCGATAAAGCCGTGAAACCGGGCCATCCAGTAAGGCAATAAGTAGGCCGCGCCGTCGTCTTCTTCGCGCCCGTCGCCACCGTGGTCCGGGATATATGGATTCCCATTCCATTTGCCGAACCGCCGTTCATCCGCCGGTAAGACGTGCATGAGTTGTTGGTCTCCGAAGCGGTCCACCGTCGGATCGAATATGACGTCGGCGCGATGACTGTTTTTCACGCCCCACTGGCGCCGGTCCGTCGGAATCTCTTGTAGATTCTCGATGCCTTTGGCGATGTCGGCGTGGTCCGGATCGATCGTTGCATAGGCGAAGACGTAAAAGCTGGGCTTCTCCGGTTCGACGACGGCATAGTGCCGCCGCACTCCGGAGTGGAGGGCGGCGCGGATGTCGGGATCTTTTTCCAACTGCAAGATGGGATACCAAGCGACGAATCCGAGTTGGTCGTCGGAATGATTGTTCTCATCCGGCCACAGTTTCTTGGTCAGCAAAACATTGCTCAAATACCCATGCTCGGTGATCAACTTCATGTAATGCTTGTGGAACTTGTCGTCGCCGGTTATATAA
>JACQVH010000256.1 GCA_016209895.1 Candidatus Hydrogenedentota bacterium
CGGCGAAGACGGTGCGGTCCTCCGCTTCCCACCGACGTTGCTTGACGACGTGGCCGGGCATTACAGCCACTTCACCACTGCGATCATTACAAAAATGGAGCCGATCCCCAGCGCCATCTGCCAAACTGCGGGACCCTCCTTCTTCTTGCCTTTTGCCCCTTTCTTCCCGCCCATTTCGTCATACGACGACGAAACGTCGCTAACCCCGGCTGCACCTCCCCCTCGTAGACCGCCCGCCGAGACTTGCGTTGTCACCAAACCAAGCATCAGTCCCGTGGCCAAGCCCAGAACCAGAACGAGCGCCACTGTTTTCATTACCATAGCCGAACTCCTTTCGAACCCTTCAATCCATATTTTAGCCTTGAAATTACGAAAAATGCAACGCCATTAAACGAAAAAGAAATATCCGAAGGCGACGCCTTGTTCCAGGATGGAACAGGGGCTGCCGCACCAATTCCCACTGCCGGCTGCGGAAGGGAGGGGCGAGTGTGCTAATATACAACCCGTCCGAAGAGTGGGGCAACGACGCCTCGCACAGGTGAACTGATGGGTACGCGACCATGATAAATCCCGAAGCGATAGAGAAGTATCAGCAGGCGCTCAGTTTATTCGAGGACCATAAGTTCGGCGAGGTTATCCCGCTTTTGGATGAGGTCGAACAGAATCTCCCGAACGGCATCAAGAGCGCGGTTCTAAGGGCTCAAGCCCTCCTATCCATGGAATTGCCGGACGAAGCGGAGATCGCCTGCCAATCCGTGTTGGCCCGCTTGGGTGGGATGCGCGCCGACTACGCGGCGATGGCGGAAATCTTCGGACTGGAAGAGGCGCAGGATTTTAAGTCGCTCGTTGACCAAACCGAAGTTGAGACCAAAGCGCTTCAGGTTTCCATCAAATCGAAGCAGCGCGAGTCCGTCGAGAAATCGCAACTGCGTCGCGCCGTCGCCTCGTTGCAGGAACAGCTCGAGGCCGCACGGTCCGAGGCGGAGAAGGCCGCTACGAGCGAGCAGGAACTAGCGGCCCAATTGGAGCGAATCCGCGGCGAGGAGACGAATCAGGCGGAGGCCTTGGCCGGGGCTCAAACCGAACTGGCCTCGCTAAAGCAGGCGCTCACCGAGCGGGAAGCGGAGTTGGACGCGCTGCGCAGCAAGGCCGAGCAAGCCGCCAGTTCCGAGCAGGCGCTGGTCGCAGAACTCGAGCAACTCCGTACCAAAGAACGAGAGAAGACCGACGCCCTGTCTTCCGCCCGCAAGGAAATGGACGCCCTGAAACATACCCTTCAAGACCGCGAACGCGCCATCGCCGACGCGGCGCGGCACAGCGCGGAGCGGGAGCAGGCGGTGGCGGCGCTCCAGCGTGAACTCACTTCGTTGCGCGGCAAAGCCGAGCAAGCGTCGGCCTCGGAGAAAGCGCTGGCCGCCGAGCTTGAACAATTACGCGTCAAAGAGAGCGCGAAGACCGAAGCGCTGGCGGGGGCGCGCAACGAACTTGAAAACCTGAAAAAAACGCTCACCGCGCGCGAGCAGGCCATCGCCGACGCGACCAAGAAATATGCCGAACGCGAGCAGGCCGTGGCGGCCTTGCAGCGTGAGTTGGAATCGCTTCGTACCAAAGCCGAGCGGGCCACCGCCTCCGAACAGTCGCTCACGGCGGAATTGGCGCAATTGCGTACCAAGGAGAGCGCAAAGACCGAAGCCTTGGCCGGCGCGCGGGGCGAGCTCGATAACCTCAGAAAGACTCTTTCGGCGCGCGAGCAGGCCATCGCGGACGCCACGAAGAGATACGCGGAGCGCGAGCAGGCCTTTGCAACGTTGCAACGGGAGTTCGAGGCCTTGCGGGGCAAAGCGCAGCAGGCTACCGTCGCCGAGCAGGCGCTGGCCGCTGAATTACAGCAGTTGCGCGACAAGGAGAGCGCCAAGTCGCGCACCCTGGAATCGGCGCGGTCCGAGTTGGAGGCCGTGAGGGAGAATCTGGCGACCCGCGAGGCCGACCTCACTTCGGCGCTGCAACATACCTCGCGCACCGATGAGGCGGTGGCCGCGCTTCAACGGGAACTGGAAGGATTGCGCCACCGGGCGCGCCAGGCTTCGGAAGCCGAACAAGAACTGGCCACCGAACTGCAATCGCTGCGGACCAGCGAGACCTCGAAGTCCCAGGCGTTGTCCGATGCCCGAAGCCAACTGGACAATTTGAAACAAACCCTCGCCGAACAACAGGCCGCGGTGGCGTCGGCCGGGAACCAAAGTTCCGAAAGCGCGGAGATGGTGGCCGCGCTCCGGCGGGAACTGGATTCGCTGCGTGGCCAAGCGGCCCAAGCGTCTTCTTCCGAGCAGGAACTGGCCAAGGAACTGGAGTCGCTGCGGGCGGAGCAGGTAAGCAAGTCCGACGCCTTGAACGAAGCGCGAGCCGAAGTCGAGAACCTGAAGAAGTCGCTGCTCGAACGCGACTCGGCGCTCGAATCGGCGGCGCAACGCAGCGCGGAGAGTGAGGGGATGGTGGCCAATCTCAACCGGGAATTGGAAGCTATCCGTTCGAAGGCGGCCCACGCCTCGACCTCTGAACAGGAACTGGCCAAAGAAGTGGAAGTGCTGCGCAGCGAGGAGGCGAACAAGAGCAGCGCTCTCGACCAGGCGCGGGCCGAGGTGGAAACCCTGAAGAAATCCTTGCTCGACCGGGATGCCGCGCTCGAATCCGCGGCCCAACGCAGCGCCGAAAGCGAACAAATGGTGGCCAACCTCCAGCGAGAGATGGAAGCCATCCGCAATCAGGCCCAGCAAACTTCCTCTTCCGAAGAAAAGCTGGCGACGGAATTGGAATCGCTGCGGGCCACGCAAAGCTCGAAGACCGATGCGCTGTCGGATGCCCGCGCCGAAGTCGAAGCGTTGAAGAAATCCTTGAGCCAGCGCGATCGTACCTTGGCCCGACTCGAAAAACAGAAGGAAATTATCGAAGGGAAGGCGCCGCGCTCGAAACTGCTGCCAATCGCCGCGAGCGTGGCCGTCGTTCTGGTAGCTTTGGGTGGTTTCGGGGTGTGGAAGAGCGGGTTGCTCGGCGGCGGCGCCAAGAAGAGTGCGGGCAGTTCGCCGAACTTGCGCCCAAGTGTGACCGTGATCTTTCCCCTGGACCGGTCGTTGGGAACCGTGTACACACGTCCTATCGGCTCCACCAAGGAACAGGACTGGCAGCGTCTCGGGGAAGCACAGGGGACGATTTCGCGTGCGGATGACCAAGCGCTTCGGCTCGATCTTTCCCATGCGGCGGGAGACCTGTCGTTGCTGGCCAGCTTGCCTCCCAGCACGTTTCAGTCCGTGCATGTTCCCGCCAACCTGGCCAAGGCCGACACTTGGACCGTCGTCAAATCCCTTACGCTGCTCCAGGAGTTGGTGATCGAGGCCGACGTGGACCATGCCACTCTCACCGCCCTCAAGGATGCGCTTCCGAATTGTTCCATCGAAACCAAAACTCCCACGGAGACCGAGGCTGTCGAGGCCGCCGGACCGCCTGAGGAACGCACACTGGTGTTCACTGGCGGGCGTTCCATGGGCACGCTATTGGAGCGGGCATGGGATGCCGATCGCTCTGCGCCCTGGAAGCGGTCTGGCGCGGCGCAGGGCTCCGTGACCGTGCCCGCCGGCCGTGTCGTGCGACTGGAGGTCGAATACAACGCTTCCAAGAACTTATCGCCCTTGGAGCAACTCGGGGCGGGCGACCTGTACAGTCTCGTGCTGTCGGCCCCTCACGTCAACGACGCGACCCTCGGCCCGGTGGCAAAATTGACCGGCTTGCGCGAGCTTGAAATCACGTCAACGAGTATTACCGACGCATCGGTATCCCTGTTCCGCCGTTTGCCCGCGTTGGAAAAACTGAGTCTGTATGAGGCCAAGCTGACGGACAACGGCTTGGCTGACCTCAAGGATTTGAAGCGATTGCGAGGCCTTGCGCTCTATGGTTCATCGGTCACCGATGACGGCCTCGTTGCGCTGGAACAGCTCCCGCGTCTCGAAAGCCTGAGTATCTGCCAGACCGATTCCGTCACCAACGCGGGCTTGGTACACATCAAGAAAATTACCGGCCTGAAATTCCTGAACGTGGCGGATACCGGCATCACAAAAGAAGGCCGGGCATCGTTGCGATTCGATTTTCCGAACTGTCGCGTCATGCCCGAAAACTAATACCGCAGCGGTCGTTCGTCTTGGCGGTGGCTTTGGCCGCCCGCCATCTTTCCCGCCCTGACCTTCCCCCGCGGACGGGGGATAAGAGCCTTCTTGGTTGCTTTGGTCCTTGTCGTCCCTTATCTTCCACACGGGGGCCGAGAAACGCCAACTGTTGAAATCGGCGGCATTTCGGGTATTATTGTGGCGTTCTCTTACCCGTACTAAACGCACGCGCGACACGGCGCGAAAGGAATTACAGGGTACAATGACCAAGCGGGACCAATTGCCACACTTATTGAAGCTGTTAGATGATGATTCGCCGCGCATACGTGAACACATTACCCAGGAGCTACTCGCATTCGGTCCGGGTTTGTGGGATGAAGTTCGATCGCTCGAGCCGGCGCTGACGGACCGCCAGAAGTCGCTGGTGTATCACCTGCTCTCACGCCAGCGTCACTCCGTGGTGTTTGCGCACGCTTGGCGCCGGTGGCCGTTGCTCCCCGATGAACTGGACCGACTTGAGTCCGCCTACGAACTCCTGGCGCGTTTCCAGTACGGATGGACGCCGCCGGTGCGGTTGAGTGAATTGTTGGACGACCTCGCGCAGGAATTCCTGGCCTCGAGGCGCTTCGCGGACCCCGTCGCGCTGAGCCACTACCTTTTCTCGGTCAAGAAATTCCGGGGAAACATCGAAGATTATTATAACCCGTTGAACAGCAATTTGATGTTTGTAGCTCAGGAACGGAAAGGCATCCCCGTTACTTTGGCCAGCGTCTTCATGTTGGTCGGGAAACGAGTCGGTGTTGCGATTACCGGCTGCAATTTGCCCGCAAATTTCCTGGCCCGAGCCCAAATCGAGAACGGAGAACTCTTGTTCGACTGTTTCAACGGCGGCCAGATTCTCACCGCGCAAGACGTGAAGAAACTACGGGCCACACTCGCGCGGCGTCAAACCGACGGGATTGCCAAGGCCCCCAGCGCGGTGCAGATCATTGCGCGTGTGTTGCGCAATATGATTAACGCCTACGATCTCGTCGAAGATGCCGAGAAGAGCCGGGCGGCGCAAGGTCTGCTCCAGTCACTACCCGAGAAGTAACCTCGACGAGACCAGGGAACTCGCACATACCGCGACCGGTCATAATGAAATCGCCGCTTGCCGCATACCGAGGGAGAAGTGCCGTATGACGAATGCCCGACCAATGGTCGCGATTATCATGGGTAGCAAGACCGACTGGGAGACCATGCGCCACGCCTCGGAAGCGTTGCGCGCGTTTCGCATTCACCACGAGTGTCGCGTGCTCTCGGCCCATCGGA
This sequence comes from Candidatus Hydrogenedentota bacterium, assembly GCA_016209895.1. Classification (GTDB taxonomy): domain Bacteria; phylum Hydrogenedentota; class Hydrogenedentia; order Hydrogenedentales; family SLHB01; genus JACQVH01. The sequence goes on from JACQVH010000256.1 coordinate 5,466, forward strand.
CTCCATCCCAACTCTCGGAATTCATTCAAGAAATGGAACAGGGCGGATGCGAAGTGTTCATCGCCGGAGCGGGCGGAGCGGCCCACCTGCCCGGGGTTGTCGCGTCGCAGACTCTCCGACCCGTGCTGGGGGTGCCGATTGACAGTTCGTCGCTCCAGGGCTTGGACGCGCTTCTGTCCATCGTACAGATGCCCGCCGGCGTTCCGGTCGGCACGTTGGCGGTAGGAAAATCCGGCGCGACAAATGCCGGGCTGATGGCGGTCGCAATCCTCGCCACCAGCCGTCCCGACCTCCGCGACAAGCTTCGAAAATACCGCGAACAACGCGCCGCAAAAATCCTGCGCGAAACCCTAACCTAAGCCGCCAGGCGCCAACCACTACAGGTCCATGGCCGCCGGTTAGCAATTAGGGGTTCTTGACTCAGTACGCATTATTCGTTACTCATTGCTCGTTGCTTGATTCATTTCCCCCGCCACCGGCGCTTCATGGCCAGCATTTCTCGGTTCGGTTTGATGACGCGAGAGGTCGTCTCAAAGCGCGGCTCCTTGATCCAGTGGCCCGTATTATCCCTCATAACCGGCAGGCGCTTGAGCATGGGAGGAACCTGGGCCGCACGAGTTGGTCGTTCCGCGTACCAATAACTGACGCTGCTCATCTCGTTGCACAGGTGATTGCCATGCCCGTGCTCGATGGTTACCTTGACGGATTTTCCAAACCGAACCGGATTCTCCAGGTGAAATACGTAGCTCGTCTGATATCCGTTCGTGTGGCCTTCGAAAATCGAAGAGCCGTTGCGCAGGAACGCATTTGGCTGCATGCCCCATGCCTGGTTCAGATAGTCTTCGCTGCCCGTGCCGTGCAGGTCCGGCGGCCACTTGTAGCCGTCCACCCAAATCATGTAGTCGCCCTCGCCCCACCACGTGCCCTGGAAATTGGTCACGCTCAAGTTGCAGCCCACGTAGTGGCCGCGTCCCGTAGTCTCTAAAATGACGTAGTTGTTCGCCCAGGCCGTCTCTTCCTTGTTCACGATGTCCGCTTCCGGATGGTTTACCGTGATTTCGTGTCCCCAGCCGCCAAATGGATTCTCGCGCCGGAATTCGGCATGGAAGTAGAGCATGTCGTCGTCCAGTGGGCGGTCGTAACGTTCATAGTCCACGTAGAAATACTGGTCGTGATCTTCCTTACTCTCGTTGACCAGTTCAATGAGGGCGCGCTCGCGAAACGGCATCGGTGCGTAACAATTCAGCGCGCAGCCGTGGTTCATCTGGTTATTGTGGTGCGTAGACGCCGTGAACAGAAAAGTTTGAAATGAATTCACCACCGAATGGCCCAGACAAAAAAAGTCCCCCAAAGGCACGAGCACGCTCGGATACCGCGCGTTGTCCCACGTGAAACGCAGCAGGCATTCGCGGTAATGATTGCGCTGGGTCATCCAGATATGCGTGATCCGGCCCGGCCCGCGAATGTCCGCAAGGACAACACTTTTCCCCGGTGCGATGCGCCAGCGGTCATTGTTTCGGCCCGTCGTGTCAAAAGAGGAATAGCGACCGGTTCGGCCGTTTCCGCGGCGACAGATTCCCTCGAACATGATTTGATTCTCCTTTTCCGGGTCGCGGCGCCAAGAGACTTATACCCACCGCACAAACCGCGCCTCATCTGTCATTCCGGCTCCACCCCGCTTGAGAAGCGACGCTACTGCTTACGTTTGGCCTTCTCGGCCAAATAGGCCAAACCCATGGCGTTCAAGTGCGTATCGTACTCCAACCAAGGCCGGTCGGATTCCGTCAGCGCCACCCCGCACTGCTTCGTAATCATTTCTTCCGTGGCGACTCGAATACGCTGCTCGATGTGCTCGATCAGGTCTTCTCCGTGCTTCGGCACACCGACCGCCTCCTGGAGGATTTCCTCCATCTGATCAATGGATTGCAGCAGCAGTGCCGCGCCTTCGGACAGCGGCGCGTATACTCCATAGTGCGTCAAATACGCCCGCTCCGCGCCGGTTGCGACTATTTTCTGCGCGCTAATCCGCGCCTCCGCCGCATCAAACTCGGTCGGCGTGCACGAACACGTGATATACCGTCGTCGGCCCCGGTGGACCGCGGGATAAGAGATGCCGAATGAGTCGCCCGTAAATACGGCATTCGAGCCGGTATCGTGAATGACGAGATGATGGTTGGCGTGGCCGCGCGTATGTAGGAAAGTGAGAGTCCGCCCCCCAAAAGTCACCTGTTCCCCGTCGTCCATGGACCGCACCCGGCGTTCATCAGCCGGTTCGATGACGCCATAGATACGATTATATGCCTCCTCGCCGTAGACCTGTTTGGAACTCTCGATCAGTCGCGATGGATTTATAAGGTGTCGCGCCGCGCGCGGATGGGTCAGCACGGTCGCATTTGGACATTGCTTGAGCAGCGCGGACGTGCCGCCCGCATGATCGAGATGCACATGCGTCACGATCAGATACTCGACTTGTTCCGGCTGTAGCCCCCGATCACGGAGCGCTTTCAGCATCAGCGGCGCCGCAAACACCGTATTGTTATCCACGAAGGCCGCCCGGCCGTCTTCGACGACAAGGAAGGCCGCCGCGCGCTCCGGCTGGTAGTAGTGACAGTCTATTGTGATGACGGAATCGGACCCCGGATTTCTGCTCATTTGTTAATCCCGCACCCACCGGTGCAAATAAAGGTTGAATTGATGGGGAAGTGTCCTATCAAATACCCATCATACTGACCGGCAAGCGGAGAGACAAGGATTCCATCGCGCGTGATAAGTTCGAGCCTGAGAGTGATTATCCGGATTCTGTTGCTCACACTGCACACGTCATTCTGGCTCGGCGTGCACTTTGCCGCCCGCCTTGTGGTCCTTTTCACCCCCGGCTTGGACCGAACCAGCCGCGCATTCGTTTTCCGAAACTGGGCCCGCGGCGTGGGACGTATCGTCGGTATGCGCCTCCAAATCCGCGGCACACCGCCCCCGAGTCCGTTTTTCCTGGTTTCGAACCATCTGAGCTACCTCGACGTCTTTGTCCTGGCGCGGAATTCCGGCGGGGTATTCGTCGCGCGGGAAGATTTGCAACGTTGGCCGCTTTTCGGTTTCCTTTCATCCTTGATGAACACCATTTACATCGATCGTTTGAACCGTAGGGATACGCTGCGCGCGAACGATGCGATTTCGCTGGCCCTGGACCGCAGCGAGAATCTCATCGTGTTCGCCGAAGCCTATATTTCCTCCGGACAGGAAGTGCGCCCTTTCAAATCCGCGCTGCTTTATTCGGCGGCGCAACAAGGCCTTCCGGTATACTACGCAACCCTGGGCTATCGAACCCCCAACGACGATCCGCCTGCGTCGGTGGTACTCTGCTGGGCCCACGGGGAAACCTTCGGGAGACACGTCCTGCGTCTACTGCAACTCCCGCACTTTGACGCTTCGGTCACCTACGGCGACCAACCCCTCTCCGGAACCGACCGCAAAATCCTCGCCGACCAACTCTGCGCCGCCGTCCGCAAGAACTTCGTACCCATTAAATAGGGACAGCCACCTATTATTTGAAGCAAATAATAGGTGGCTGTCCCTATTTAATACTGGGTCATCGGATCGAATCCAACTTCAGGCAGGTCGCGGCGTGGCCAGGCTCCCGTTCGTCAAACGCCGGGACTTGGCATTTGCAACGCTCGTCGGCATATGGACACCGCGGGTGAAAGGCGCAACCTGCCGGGGGATTCAGCGGCGAGGGCGGCTCGCCGGGAAGGAACTGCCGCATGCGGGCGCGGTCTCGTTTGGGGTCCGGTATGGGGATCGCGTGGAGCAACGCGCGAGTGTACGGATGCAGCGGATTCATGAACACGCGCTCAGTGGGCCCGATTTCCACGATTTTCCCAAGATACATCACCGCGATCCGTTGCGAAATGTGCCGAACCACTGCCAAGTCATGCGAGATGAAGACGAGCGTCAGGCCGGTGCTCTTGCAGAGACCGGCAATCAAATTCAGAATCTGTGCCTGCACCGATACGTCGAGCGCCGACACCGGCTCGTCGGCAACGAGCAGTTTGGGCTTCAACGCGAGCGCGCGTGCAATTGCGATCCGTTGTCGTTGGCCGCCGGAAAATTCGTGCGGATACTTCCGCATATCGCGCGCCGACAAGCCAACCGATTCCAATAACTCCACAACGCGAGAAACCGTGCCCTGGCGCGGCGCCAACCGATGGGCGCGCAACGGTTCGGCCAACGCGTCCAATACCGTCATGCGTGGATTGAGCGACGCGTATGGGTCTTGGAAGACCATTTGCAGAGATCGACGCGTCTTCTTGAGCGCCGCGTGCGAAAGACCCCTAAGATCTACGCCATCGAACTTGATCTGCCCGCCCGTCGCCGGAACCAGTTGAACTATGGTCCGCGCCAAAGTGGATTTTCCGCAGCCCGACTCGCCCACCAGCCCTGTGACTTCTCCGGGTTGCACGTCGAGCGTGACCCCATCTACGGCCTTCACCATCGCCGTCCGTCGCCCGAACGGGAGACCGACCCGAACCGGGAAATAGGTCCTGACATCCTGAAGTTCGAGAAGCGGCTGCATCATATCTCCCCGGCTTGCACGCGCAGACACGCCGAGGCGTGGTCGTCACCGACCGGCTGCAAGGACACCGGAGTTTCTCGGCACGCGTCAACCACGTGAGGACAACGCGGCGCGAACGGGCAGCCCCGTATCTCGCCCAACAAATCGGGTGGGCGTCCCGGCACATTGAGCAACGGTTGACCCGGCTGGTGCGCGGCCGGAAGCGTCTCCAAGAGCGCCTTGGTGTACGGATGTCGAGGCCTATAGAAGATGGCGTCGGTACCGGCGCTCTCCACGATCCGTCCCGCATACATGACCAATACGCGGTCGCACGTGCCCGCCACAATACCCATGTCGTGCGTGATCAGCGCGACCGCCGCCCCCGTCTCCTGTTGAGCCTTCTTGATGACGGCTAGCACTTGCGCTTGTACCGTCACGTCGAGGGCGGTGGTGGGTTCGTCCGCGATCAACAGTTGCGGCCCCGTGATCATCGCCATGGCGATCATGACGCGCTGGCGAAGTCCCCCGGAAAGTTGATGCGGATACGCGCGCATGCGGCGTTCGGCGTCCGGGATGCCGACGTTTTGCAGGGCGGTCACGGCTCGTGACCAGGCCTCTCGGCGGGAACACGACGGGTGCAGACGTAACGGTTCCATGACCTGCGTCCCCACCCGCAGATACGGATTCAGCGCGGACATCGGGTCCTGAAAAATCATCGCGATGTGCCGCCCGCGTATCGCGCGGAGTTGGCCCGTTGTACAACGCAGCAGGTCCCTTCCGTTGAAATGCGCCGTACCGCTCTCGATGCGACCCGGCGGCGACGGAATCAAGCCCAGCAATGACAGAAACGTCACCGACTTGCCGCAGCCGGATTCGCCCACGATGCCCACGGTCTCGCCGCGCTCGATCGAAAACGAAACACTATCCACGGCATGGACGACGCCATGGCGCAGATGAAACCGCAGGCGAAGGTCCTTTACGGAAAGTACCGACATGAAAACCTCGACTGGAATTCAATCTTTTCCGGCGCGGGGATCGAGTGCATCGCGAAGTCCATCACCAAGAAAATTGAGAGAAAACAGCGTGAGCGACAATACGATGCTCGGAAAGACCACGAGCCAGGGGAAGTCCTCCATGGTCTCGACCCCTTCCTTGATCAGCAGGCCCCAGGAACTCATCGGCGCTTGAACGCCCAACCCCAGAAAACTCAGAAATGCTTCCAACAGCATGACCTGGGGGATGGTCAGCGTGCAGTACACGATGATCGGCCCGAGTGAGTTCGGGATTAGATGCCGAAACAGGATACGACGCCGAGAATAACCAAGCACGACCGCCGCTTCTATGAATTCCTTCTTCCGGAGCGACATAACCTGACCGCGCACGATACGCGCCATCGTGAGCCATTCGACGGCGCCGATCGCCAGGAAGAGTAGAACAAGATTCCGGCCCAGGTACACCATAAGAATAATGACGAGGATCGTAAACGGCAACGTGTACAGGATGTCCACGACTCGCATCATTACCGAATCCGTACGCCCGCCCAGAAAACCCGCCAGCGCGCCGTAGGTGACGCCGATGAGCAGTGACACCGCGGTAGCCGCGAAGCCAACCATGAACGAGACTCGTCCCCCGTATAGAATTCTCGTGAGCAAGTCGCGGCCGAGTTGATCCGTACCCAACCAATGGGCTTGGCGCGGAGCTACGGAGCCGAGCTCGAGGTTCTGGGCCTCATACGAATAGGGTGCCATCCACGGCGTAATGACGCACAGGAAGAGCATGACAATAAGCACGCCGCCGCCGCCGACCGCGGCCCGGTTCTGCCGGAGCCGTCGCCAGGCATCCTGCCCAAGCGAGCTCCCCTTCTCGGCCTCAAGCATCGGCTGCGGCTGCGCGTCCATATCGCTCAACTCAGGCGCACTCGCGGGTCCAGCCACGCCTGGACGATGTCCACAATCAAGTTGAAAAGCAAGATCAGCCCGGCGTAGAACAGCACCGTGCCCATGATCATCGTGTAGTCCCGATTAAACGCGGCTTGAATGAATTCGCGTCCCAATCCCGGCACCTGGAAAATCGTCTCCACCACAAACGACCCGGTCAGCAGCCCCGCCGCCGCCGGACCCAGAAACGTGACCACGGGCTGCATCCCACCCCACAGCGCATGGCGCAGCACAACGCCGGTTTCGGACACACCTTTCGCGCGGGCTGTACGCACAAAATCCTGCGCAAGCATTTCGAGCATCCCAGCGCGACTCAGCCGAGCCACGTACGCGGCGTAGGCCGCGCCCAGTGTGATCGAAGGAAGCACCTTATCCTGCTGCAAGTCCCACCCAGCCACCGGAAACCATTCCAGCCAAAGCGCGAACACGAGCACCAGCAACGGTCCCAAAACAAAGTTGGGGATGCAGATGCCCGCCATGGCGAGCGACATCGGTACGTGGTCGGTCGCGGTGTTCGGTCGAAGCGCGGCCAAGAATCCCGCCGCCAGGCCGATGAGCAGCGCCACGCCCAAGGCATAAAGGCCGAGCTCCAGAGATACCGGAAAGCGCAGCGCGATCCACTCGCTCACCGTCAGAGTCGGCTTCTTGAAGGACGGACCCAGGTCCCCGTGCGCCAAATCTCGAAGGTAATCAAAGTACTGGACGTACAAGGGCGCGTCCAAATTGTAATACTCGTTCAAACGCTTGAGCACTTCCTCGGGCACCGCACGTTCCGCGGCGAAGGGACCTCCGGGCGCCAGTCGGATGAGGAAAAAAGTCAGCGTTACGATGATGAAGAACACCGGCACGAATTCGAGCAGACGGCGTAGGACAAATCTCAGCATCCATTCCTCGCGCTTTTCGTAACTTTCATTTCGCTCCGCACGTCTCGAAATACACGTTCTTGTAAATCACGTAGCCTAGCAAATTCTCATCCCAGCCCTTGAGCTCCGGCACGCGCAAATAAACCCTCCGGTATAGGTAGATCGGCGCGATGGGCGCTTGGTCGAGAAGAATGCGCTCCGCTTCTTGAAACAATCGGTACCGCTCGCCTTGCTCCGGTGTTTTCGCCGCTCGCCCGATCAGTTCGTCGTACCGGGCGTCGGAGAACCCCGTGCGATTATTGCCCCCACCGGTCAGAAAACAATCGAGGAAAGAATTGGGGTCATAATAGTCGCCAATCCACGAGGATCGTGCAACGTAGTAATCCATGTTCGTGAGGGCGTCCAAATAGACTTTCCAGTCTTGGTTGACCAACGTCACGCTCGCGTTCAGGTTTTTCTTCCACATCTGCTGCACTGCCTCCGCGATCAGCTTGTGCTCTTCGCTGGTATTGAAAAGCAGCTCGACGGGCGGCAGGCCGCGGCCGTCCGGAAAACCCGCCTCTGCCAGCAACCGTTTGGCCGCCGCCACGTCATACGGAATGGACGCCGTGCACGTGTAGCCGGCCGTATTCGGCGGAGTGAAGCAGGCCGTCGGTTCATAGGCTCCGTGGAGGAGATTCTTCGTGATCAGTTCACGATCAATGCTCATCGCAAAGGCGCGCCGTACCCGCACGTCCGTGAAGGGCGCGCGCGCGCAGTTGAAACGGTAGAAGTAGCTGCCCAGGAACGGATGCATACGAAGATACTGCGGCATGGTCGCACGGAACTTTGGCAGCCGGCTCTTGCGCACCGCGTCGGTGACGTGCAGACCTCCCGCGCGGAAAGTAAGTTCTTCGGTCTGGAGGTTGTCAATCGGATAAAAGTTGATTTCCTTCAATCGCACCGCATTCGCATCCCAATAATATGGATTCTTCGCGACCGTAATGATGCGGTTCGGCCACCATTTCGTTAGAAGGAACGGTCCGTTGCTGACCATGTTCCCCGCCTGAGTCCATTTCGTGCCGCGCTCATCTATGCGCCCGAACCGCTCGATGTTGGCGCGATGTACCGGGAAGAAGGAGAAGTGGATTTGCATGGCCGGGAAATACGGCGTCGGATTCTCAAGCGTCACTTCCAGTGTGCGCTCATCCAACGCCCGCGCCCCGACTTGGCCGAAATCCGTCAGACGCCCCTCATTGAACACCTTGGCGTTCCAGATGCAATGCAACATATAGGCGTATTCGGAACCCAGACCGGGGGAGAGATTTCGCTGCCAGGCGTACACGTAATCGTGCGCCGTTACCGGGTCGCCGTTCGACCATTTGGCGTTCTCCCGAATGGTGAACCGGTATACCTTCCCGTCGTCCGACACCGTCCACGATTCTGCGGCTGCGGGCTTAGGCTCGAGCGTAGTCCCGTCCAGCGTGGCGAGACCCTCGAACAGCGAGGTCAGGATTTTGTGTTCCGTGAAGCCCGACACCAAGTGCGGGTCCAGCGCCTGTGGTTCCGCCCCATTCCCCATATGAAGCACGCCCTCTCGGATACCAATCGCCGCCCGATCCTCGCGAAATAGGCAGCCGGTAAACGCCGCCGTCGAGACTACCGTGAGTATACCTATGCGGATGGGCTTCACGAGTCGTTGTCCGCTCCTGACTCCGGCTACAGTAAATCCCTCGTGGACACACGCGATTATACCGGCTGCCTGACCCAATTCCCAAGGCAGCACGACACGATTGCCAATTGTCGTGGCCTTGACGCCCGCGCCGAACTTGTGCGAGGTTCAGTTCGCAGACTTCGGGGCCTTGCGGTCTCCACTATGCGCAAAGGAGTCCTCAACTGACCTGCGCCTCGTCCATCGCCGCAATTGTGAATTCGAGGCGTATCTCCGGCGGCTGGTCCTCCACCCCGACCCACCGGCGGAGGAATTCAAACATCGGATGAGCGACGAATGCCAGCGACGAGCGCTACATCCATACGTGAACGGCCTGGGGCAGTGCGGTCATTTTGCTTTGGTGATTTTCTCTCCGTTGAACTCGAGACCGTACCCCACAATGTCGAGGAAGTGTTCTTCACCTTTATCGTCGTAGATTCGGACGCGGCTGCCGACAACTTCCCATTTAGCGCAGACCCGTCCGTTCATCGCCCAGCGCCCATCCGGCAGGAACTGCATCCAGATGACGTCCTGTTCCCACTGGGTTCCGGCGAGGGACGCAGCGGTGAGGTAAGCCGCTGGCGCGGGCGGGTCCGGCGGCTTGGACGCCTCCTCGGTTTTCAGCTCGGGGGCGGCGGGAATCTCTACAACCGGTTCTGGCGGGGGTTGAACGACTGGCTCAACGGGTTCGGGCCGAGGCGCAGGGGCAGATTGAATGGGCCGGGGCGGGATCTGCGCACTTTCCGGAACATCGGATGGGGCAGGTGTGGTCTTCCAGACGGCAATGGCGCCAACGCATGCAAGAAGCAGTGACACCACGACAATCAGAACATTCCTCGACTTCATTCGGCTGTCTCCCTATCCGTAAGCAGGCTGCACGTTCACTTCGCATTAACTCCGCTCAGGGGTTTCACCCACGTCGGCTGATCCTAAGCCCCGCCCCGCAGCGAACCGCGGGGCGGGGCTCCTCGGCCAGTTAACATCTTACATTTTACAACTTAGGGAAAGCAGCCCTGTTGGTAATACGGGTCTCCATCGGGATTGACCACGATCCGCGAGGTGTACTTCTCACCAGAGCCGAAGTCGCACTCCACAAAGTAGGCGGTCCACCCCTGGGGCGGTGGCGGGCAATAGCCATAGTAGTAGCCACCCTGGTTAGACAGAGGCGAACTCGTCCACGCCGCACCGATAGTCTCGAGCCGGAAATCGCGCGCGCTCGTGTTGGTCGCCTGCCACAGCGTCACTGCCTGCGGTGTGCTCGTATAGGTCACGGTGATCCCAAGGTTCCCATCGAGCGACCACGTGATGTGCGGATGGCCCGTGCCCCTCAACAGGTCGAGTCCCCAGTCGAGCAGAGCAAGGGCGGTGTTGTAGTCGTCCAACACCCCACTCATGTAGTGGTCCTGGTTGGGGAAGTACCGCAGAAACGTCTGGGCCTGGTTCGGAAGGTCCAGGTAGTAGTAGCGCGACGAATCCGACACGAAGAACTGATCGCCGGACGCGTTGACGATCAACTTCGGCATCGTGAACTTCGCGTTGTACGAATAGGGGTCTACGATCTGGATCAGACTGGGACCAAGCGGGTCGTTCCAAGCGCGGCAGAACAGGTCGAAGTCCACATAGTCCTGGATCGCCGACGAGTATGTCCCGTAGGCTTCCCAGTGATGCCTGGTCTGCATGGGGAAATTCGCCAGGTCAGCCACGAGCGGCATGATGACCTTCACGCGGGGATCAACGCCCGCGGTGAGCCAAGTGGTCCAACCGCGTTTGGAGCCCCCGAACACCAGGAAATCATCCATAAACTTGAATTCCTGCTGAACCATGTCCATGGCTTTCACGACCGCCTTGACCATAGGGTTGAGCACGGGCCATTCGTCATTGCCGGTCACGAGGTACTTGTCAAGGCTATATGCAATGATCTCGTCCTCGGTGCGCGGGTTGCCCGGGTCATCGGGGAAGTTTAGCGGCTGACTCGGAATCTGCTGCAGATCTATATAGTTTACGCCCAGGGCGAGGCACACCAACGAAAGAGTGCCGTCCGGCCCAGGGTGCGACAGGGGATAGCTTCCGCCGTTGATGAGCAGGAGCACGTCATCGGTGGTGAACCACGGAATTGTCCACAACGTGTCGTGCTCCCAGAGCGGGCGGTCCACTTCCGACGAGCTCCGCCAGCTCTGTGAGTTTAGCTGCTTCGTATAATGGTCATATCCAGCGTGGCTGTGGTGGTTAATCGTCCAGTTAGTGGTAGAGGAGTCGTATTTCCCGACGTACCTCACGAGCGCGTTGGCCGGGGTTGGCGTCTGCGGCCGGAAGATCGCGTAGGCCCGCTTGTCGGACGTCACATACCACGTATAAGGATTCGGCTTCCCGGCCATGTCGCCTTCCCAGCGGTCAAACACCCAGCCGGACGCGGGCGTGGCGCGAATAGTGCATTTCTTGAACAAGCCATAGCTGTTCGCGCCGATGTTCGGGCTGACCGTTCCCTCCCCGATCTTGCTCATCGTGACATAATACGCGCTTGCGGGAAGCGCGACAAAAAGAACTATGACAACTGGCACTGCGATTTTGAGAACGTGTGATCTCATTGCAGATTCTCCTGAGTAGCTGTGATTTGCCGACCGCCCCGGACGACACCCATTGCCTTGCACGCCTCTGCCGTTTCCAGAGCGAATCGATCCAAATGGTTGGAGTCTTGACTTCTTCCCCGTGTTTGAACGATCCCCCCTCTCCCCGCGCGAGCCTGGAATCCCTCAATACGGACCGCTTGCCCTCAATATTGCCCCGCCTCACCTCCCTCCGGGTGTGATTCACCCTCCGATGACTTACTTTGCCCACATTCTTAGGCTAACCAGCAATCTTAGCCCCATATGACTGCTGCAAAGCCGCGTCCGATAGCAAGAAAATATCATCATACGTGCGATCTGTCAAGTGGATTTTTCGATATTCTTAAAATTAGAAGAAATCGGATATCTTGCTCTTTTATGGGCTGTTTCCGCCCGAGCTTCAGGCTGAGGAAGGTAACCCCGATTTCTGAATCGGGACCTTGTGATATCGTCGTCAACATAGCTCGAGGCCACTGGTCACCGACTACTGACGGCTGGCTATTGGTGCAACCGAGAAGACTTCGCACGGTGGCTGGTGCTATACTCTCTCGTAGTTTCGTCTTGCGGCCGAGCTTGCATCTCCTCAAGGGGTAATGTTTGGCCCGCTTCTTACCGACCAAAGAGAAAGGGGTTTTGCAGCATGGGTTTTCCGATTGACGTGAGCCGGTACCAGCCGCTTAAGCTCGATCCGACGCAAGAACATTTGACCGAGGCCCAAAAACAGCGGTGGTTGAGTAACGTGCAACTGCTCCGCGACACCATCGTATTCTACACCGCCATCGCCGGCATCAAAGGACTCGCCGGCCATACGGGTGGCGCTTTTAACATCGTTCCTGAATTGCTGCTCGCCGACGGCTTCATGCGCGGGTCCGGCAGCGTATACCCGGTACTGTTCGATGAGGCTGGACACCGTGTGGCTATCCAGTACGCGATGGCGGCTTTCAACGGCGAAATGCCCTTCGAGAAATTGCTGCATTATCGTGAGTATGACAGCGGCCTCTACGGTCACCCGGAACTCGATCCGCATTTGGGTGTCCGTTTCAGTTCTGGCCGCCTCGGTCATCTCTGGCCCTTCGTCAACGGCGTCGCCCGGGCGCACCCCGATCAGGCCGTGGTGATTTTCGGCAGCGACGGCTCGCAACAAGAGGGAAACGACGCGGAGGCGGCGCGCTTCGCGGTGGCCCGTGGGCTGAACATCAAGGTTCTCGTGGACGATAACGACGTGACCATCGCCGGGCACCCTAGCCAATACCTATCGGGATTCGATCTTGAAAAGACACTGGGTGGGCACGGTTTGCGAACCGACGTCGGAGATGGGGAAGACTTGGATTCGCTCTATACCCGCGTGCAACGAGCATTGGCCGTGAACGGCCCCGTGGCACTGATTAACAAGCGGAAGATGGCGCCCGGCGTACCGGTCATCGAGGGTTCGCCCAAAGGGCATGACGTCATATCCGCCGACGCGGCCATCCAGTACCTCGAGCAACGTAATCAGCCGGATGCGGTCACTTATTTGAAGTCGGTGACCAAGCCCAAAGTCAGTATCTCCTTAGTCGGCAGTTCGAAAGAAGTCTCCAGGAATCGCGACGAGTTCGGGAAGATCATCTGCGGTCTCCTCGACAAGATGTCCCCGGAAGAGCGCAGACAGAAAGTCGTGGTGATTGACAGCGACCTCGAGGGTTCGTGCGGCCTCCACCATATTCGGAAGCAGTTTCCGGAGGTGTACATCCCCAGCGGCGTTATGGAGCGCGGAAACTTCTCGGCCGCGGCCGGCTTCGGATTCGAGAAAGGCCGCCAGGGCATCTTCGCTACCTTCTCCGCTTTCCTCGAAATGGTCGTATCCGAAATCACCATGGCCCGTCTGAATAAGTCCAATGTGCTCGCGCATTTCTCCCACGCCGGCGTGGACGGCATCGCCGACAACACGTGTCACTACGGCATAAACATCTTCTTCGCCGGAAACGGACTGGCCAGCGGCGATAACACTCGGCTTTATTTCCCCGCCGACGGGCATCAGTTCAAAGCGGCCATCGAGACCGTGTTCAATCACCCCGGCTTACGTTTCGTTTTCTCGACTCGCTCGGAGGTGCCCTACATCCTCAAGGAAGACGACACGCCCTTTTTCGATTCCAAGAACGGTTATCAGTTTGTGCCCGGGAAAGATGACATTATCCGCGAGGGCACGGCCGGATATGTGGTTTCCTTCGGCGAGATGCTTTCCCGGTGCCTCGATACCGTGGACCGGATGCGCGCGGATGGGATGGATGTCGGTCTGGTCAACAAAGCCACCCTGAACGTCGTTGATGAAGCGACGCTCGCCCAGGTCGGCGGCACGCCGTTCGTGCTAGTCGTCGAGACGCAGAATTTCAACACGGGTCTCGGCTGTCGCTACGGTACGTGGCTCTTGGAGCGCGGATTTGCGCCGAGATTTGCCCATATGGGAACGGCTCGAGCCGGAAACGGCGGGCTCCACGAACATATCGGCTACCAACACCTTGGTCCGGAACATATCAAGGACAAGATCCAATCGCTGATGGAACGAGAAGTCTCAATGGCCTAATCGGAGGAGCGGGTCGTGCCGCCGCACCCGGCTCGACGCGGCATCAGGTAGGAAAATGAAACGTTGTGCACGGATACTCGTGTTGTCCTGGATGATTGCGGGTTGTACCCAGGTGGTCTCGGAACCGAACCATTCCACCGTAGCCGCCGCTACGCCGCTGGCCCAAACACCGGACGTGCGTGCGCCCGAACAAACGCTCGGACTGCCGGCGGAAAATTACCCCACCGAGTCCGTCAACCCTCTCGAGGAACTTCAGGAAGCGTTGCAGGCGATCGAGTCCGTGAGCAAAGCGTATCGCTCAGACCTCCCGATATCGGAAGGCGTTTACAGTGTACCTGCGACGGCGGTAGCGGCCGATCCCGCCGAGGCCGAATTGCCGGCTACAGAACCCGCTGAAACGGCTGAAGATTTCGCGGGCCCAAACGCCTTGCGCCAAGTCACTCTCGCCCGACTTCACGATGAATTAGTGGAATTGAAAGTCGAGGTACAGCGGCTTCACGACTCATTTGAATTCTACTCCGGGCCATTTGTGGATGATCTGAAATCCGAAAACGCGCGGTTACGAAACGAAGTGCGACGACTCCGCGGCCTCGAGGGCGCCCCGCCCGACACGGAGTTGGCCGGCGCGCAAATCCCGGGCGCCGCGCCGACTGAGGAGACGGTCGAGCCGCTGACCGAGGAAGCCCCGATCCCGTCCGCGCCGCCGGCGTTGGCCAACGTCAACGGCATCAACTACTCCGTAGTAACCGAATGGGGCCGCTCTCCCGAGGACGCCAGGGATTTCGGAAAGGACGTCACCTCGCTTAAGGGTATGGTCTGTGTCGTACCGTCAAAGACCAAGGATGACGACTTGATCGCGCTGGGACGATGGTTGCGGCAGGAGCATGCCGATTACGACAACATCAACATCGAAGTATTCGATGACCTTGACGCTGCGAAAACGTATGCCGAACAGAACTCGGCCCCCGGCGATCATCGGGTGTTGAGTGTTTCCAAGCACCGGAGTTCCGGCCGCGATCTGATCATCCTGACGCGAGGCGAATCGCCGCGTGAGTTGTCGCCCGGTCCCTGAAAACGGGAAGTCGGTCGAGCGCGAGTTGCGAAATTCTAAGCCCGTTCGATAGCTTCTATAGGTCGTTTAGGTCCTATTGGGGGTCTACCGTCTCGCGCTCGGCTGTGCTATGCTAAAGTCAGTTGCGAGCCGCGATATGCGGTCCGGACACAAACCGAGGACCCCGTACCTACAAACGGCAGGGAGTGGAGCATGGGCAGTGGGGGAGGCGGCATCATGAATCTCGATACGAAAGAGAATTATCTGACCGATGAGGAAGAGGTCAGCCTGCTCCTGGTTGCACGGGACACACTCGAATACTGGGTTCGACGTGGCCAACGAGTCGGCGTTGAACGGTACGCCCTCACACCGAAGCTTTGGGAAAAACACGGGGCTTTTGTCACACTGAAAAAAGCGGGCGAATTGCGCGGCTGCATCGGCTACACCGCCAATCGCGAGCCGCTCGTGATCGCGGTGCAAGACAACGCCATCAATGCCGCCTCTCGAGACCCGCGATTCTCATCGGTAACTCCGGACGAGTTGGACGATATCACTATCGAAATCTCCGCCATGACCTCGGGCGATGACCCGGATACACCGTTCCGGCAAGTGCACGATATCCAAGAGATTATCATCGGCAGAGACGGACTGTTTATCGAGACGCCGCCGCTGCGCGGCGGGCTGCTCTTACCGCAGGTAGCCGTCGAGGAGGACTGGAACGTCCAGCAATTCCTGTCTGCGCTCTGCCGCAAGGCCGGATATCCGGACGGCGCTTGGCGCGATACCGAACGCACCCGCTTATACCGTTTTTCCGCACAAGTCTTCCGAGAGGTGCAGCGCCGAGACCTCGCGATCAATCCGGATGATTAAATAGGGACAGTCACCTATTATTTGCAGTAAATAATGGGTGACTGTCCCTATTTAATCTGTCCCCATTTAAAGTGTCCGGATAGCATCGCGCAAGACTCGAATGATTCCTTTCGAACTCCGGCGTGCGGTCTCCAGAACCTCTCTATGCGTGAGGAGCCGCGCGGCGCAGCACGAGTTCGTCACGCACGAAAGGACCGCCGTGCGGATGCCGAGGGACTGCGCACGCTCTAATTCCGGCGCCGCGCTCATCCCGATTACCATACCACCGAGTGACTGTAGCGCACGGATTTCAGCCCGGGTCTCATAACTCGGACCGTGCATCCAAATGTACTCGCCTGTGACGGCGCACCCGGGAACCAGGACGTTGGGGGTGAGCGTATCCGGCGTATTCTCCCAGCCTGGGTACGGCCAGCATCGTACCGAACTGACTGCGACTAAGTCGCCGGGCCGCAGTTCCGGACACAGACCTCCAGCGGCGTTGAGCAGCACCGCGGTATCCACACCAAATTCCCGCAAAATCCCCATGGGTCGGGTAACCGCTTCAAAGTCTAAGCCTTCGTAAACGTGTAGACGGCCGCTTTGCAGGATTACCCGACGCGTTCCGCAACGACCGAAAAGAAAGCGCCCTTCGTGTCCTTTGATGCCGGCGGGATGAAGCTGTGGGAAGGATGCGAAAGGACGCTCCCACAACACTTCGTCCAGTAACGGACCGGCGTCCATTCCCGAACCGGACACGACGCCAATCGTGGAAGACTGCTCTACGCCGGCCATGCCGCTGGAAAGAAAAGCTGCTGGTACAGTTGCAGCGCGTAGTGATCAGTCATTCCCGCGATAAAGTCCACCGTACGCCGTTCGAGCGAATCACTGGAGTCGCCCGCCGCACTCTCGTTCGTGGGGCGCTCCAGCAGGCGGAAATACATTTCCCCGAGCAGCTTCTTGGCTTTCGTGATTTCGGTGTAGATCGCCGGATGGGGATACACGTGCTCATAAAGGTGATTGCGTAACTCGTGCGTAGCGGCGCGGACCTCGTCGGTCATGCTGATGGGGCCGCCCTGGCTGCCGCCAATCAGGGCGCCGACCATCATATTGATGCGTTCCGACGTGGTCCGTCCCAAAACGCGAATGGAATTCCGGGGCAAATCCTCCATTGTGATCAGTCCGCCGCGGATGGCATCGTCTATGTCATGGTTCACATACGCGATCGCGTCGCAAATACTGACCAGTTCGCCTTCCAACGTTGCGGCGCTGCGAATACGCTGGCCTTGAAAGAGGGACTTGCCTTTCGAGTGGTTTAGAATCCCGTCGCGGACCTCGAACGTCAGGTTCAATCCGGGACCGGCGCGGCCCGCTTCGAGTTTATCCACGATGCGCAAGCTCTGCTCGAAATGCCGGAAGCCGGGTTCGTACACCTCGTTTAGCGCCGCCTCGCCGGCATGACCAAAAGGTGTATGGCCGAGATCGTGGCCCAGCGCTATGGCTTCAGTGAGATCCTCGTTTAGAAACAGGGCTCGCGCTGCGGTGCGCGCAATCTGCGCGGCTTCCAAGGTGTGCGATAGCCGCGTTCGATAGTGATCGCCTTCCGGCGCGAGGAACACCTGGGTCTTACGTTTGAGTCGGCGAAAGGCTTTGGAATGAAGAATCCGATCCCGGTCCCGCTGGAAGGCCGTCCGATACTCATGTTCCGGTTCGGGATGCAGACGACCTCGGGACTGCGCCGCCTGCGCTGCGTGGGAGCCCAAGGTCTGTCGTTCGCGTTCCTCCAGCGCTTCCCGGATGGTCACGTGCGGCTTCTTATTTCCCCCTTACCAAACGATTGGCGAGTTCAATGGGCAACCCGGACTGTACGATCTTCCGGGCGCAGGCATCTATGTCGTAATCCACGCGGCAAAACTCGAACGTCAACTTGTCGGTATCGAACAGGCCGAAAGCGGCGCGCGAATCACGGTCCCGAGGCTGGCCCACGGCGCCCGGGTTAATGAAGTACCGATTGCCGGCCCGCAACTGGTGAACACTGCAAGAAGTGAGATTATTGATGGAACCCTTTTCACTGAAGAGGGAAGGACGATGGCTGTGACCAAAGAAGCAGATGGTAATTTCCCGGCCATCAAGAAACTCGAGCTGGCGCATCGCGTCGAGCCAGTCCGTAATATAGTCATCACGACTGCTCGGCGACCCATGCACCCCCAGGCAAGTACAGTTGAACCGGACTTGTTCCGGCGCGTTGGAGAGCCAGCGCTTGTGTTCTTCGTGAAGTTGCTCGAATTGCCACTCGATAGCCTTTTTCGCGGCCGCTCGGAAGAACCACGGGTCTTCGAGACCGCACACGGCCGCGTCATGATTCCCCATCACGGTCGGGATTTCGCGCTCGCGAACCAACTCGACTACTTCGTTGGGGTTGGCGTTGTAACCGGTCAAATCGCCCAGACAGACAATCTTATCCGGCTTGCGCTGGTCAATTTCCTTGAATATGGCCTGCGTGGCCTCCAGATTGGCGTGGAGGTCAGCGATAACGGCGATCAACATGCGATACTTCCTGCGTAAACATATATGAACAAATATGAATACTTAGTTAACAACTGGCGGCCCCGAAGTCATCCAGAAAAACGCTATACCGTTTCCTCTTTCGGGCTTTCCGGCGCAACGCGCGCTCCTTTTTCCATTATCCGGCGCAACTGGGCCGCTTTCTTTATGGCATGGCCGTTTCGCGGGTCCACTTTGAGGATGCCCTCCATGCACTCCAGCGCCTGGGGGTATTCGCGCCGCTTGATAAACTGAATACCGATATTGTACTGGGCGAAAAGTATCTTCTTCCGTAACCGGCCAGACTGCGGATGGCGTTTCCCCGCCAACCGATATTGCTCCAACGCCGCAGAATAGTTCCGAGTCTCGAAATAGAAGTCACCCATCGTCTCTTCTTGACTTAAGTCGCTCGTGCCTTCCAGTTTAGTCTTCGCTTTTTCCTCTCGCGCTTTTGCCGCGTATTCTTCCGGGCTGTAGACGCCTTCTACTGCGCTGCCTTCGACCAGAATGCTGATGTTATTGGACCGGGTGTCCTGCGGAATCAGGAAAAAGCGGGGTTCCTCTTCGTCGTAGCGATGCAGCGAATATCCTCGCACGACTTCACCGTCGTGAAACTCGACCACCAACTCGCCGCCTTCCGGGGTCCAATCCCGAAACCGCAGCGACTTGTCAAAGTTGCCGTCGAAGCTCTTCACATTAAACACGGCTTTCAGTTCCGAAAAGCGAACTTCGATCGTCTTTCCACTGCTTACACCATCCTTGTCCACCGGCTCCAAATAGAAGTCGTGGGCTTTGGGATTCAGCGCCAAGCACACTCCGTACACGGTACGACCATCCTGATATCGAACCACCAAACGCTGGCGTGAAGGTTTCCGTCGCGCGCCTTCGAGTTTCTTCTCCTCTTCCAGCTTCTGCGCAATGGGCCGGTAGTGTTTGCGGCAGAGCAGACTACCATCGTGCGTACTAAGACATTCCGCACACCCGAATGTCCCGCAGACACTACAATAACCCGTTACGTCGTTGCTCGGATGATTCGGACATTTCATGTCACGCTCCTCGCCGGGTCGTCCAGCGGAACCACGTAATTCACCTGCGGGAGCGTTCATCATACCTTCTACCTGAAAGGTACCATGAACCTCTCGCACTGTCAAAAGGTAAAAACTGCCTAACCCTTTGACACGGCGTCGGTTGGACGATGGGTGAGGCCTGCCACACAAGCCCCGCCGGCCACCTCAGACTTTCCGGCGGAATCCCGTAATAGCGACCCCACGTGCACCGAACCATTTTAATTCATCCGAAAGGACAAAACAAGCCAAATCTTCGCTAAAACCGGAAAACTGCGATTCTTATCCTCTGCCGAGAGGAATCAGCTTGGCGCCAGATAACCTGCGCCGGCACTGGTTCGCGCAATTAACATTCTTTCCGGCAGCTCCACCGTTTGCTGCCGACGGCTCATGAACGCGTGATAGTACTTTCGCTCGACCTCCGCACCGAACTGCTCGAGGAGACCGTTGTGCACCAAGTTGACCGTACATCCCCCAAAGCCGGCGCCGGTCAGTCGCGCACCCAGCGCCCCTGCCTCACGAGCGATGGCCACCAGCGCCTCGAGTTCCGGACAGCTCACGTAGTAGTCCGTTGCACAACTTTCGTGGGAACGGTTCATCAACTGGCCCAACTCATCTGCATCGCCGGCCTGCAAGGCGTCACGAGCGGCTTCGACCCGCTGATACTCGGTAAGTTGGTGTCGAGCGCGCGACCGCAGATGAAAGCCACGCTCCGGCTCTTTGAGATCGCCCAACCACCGCCGCCGAATTTCCTCTGTGGTTATGTTTAAGCGCTGTGCAATCTGCTTCAGGGTCATACGTTCGGTCGGCAAAGACCGGTCAAAAAGGGATTGCACCTCCTCGTGCGTGAGGCATAAGTGCCCGTGCCACAGGTCCGCTAGGCGCGCAATCTCGACGGTGCTATCGAAATCGGTTTGAACTTGTCGTTCCACGAGCGCGCAGATCAAACGACAGGTCAGCGGGCCCTCGTTGTAGCGATGCATCATGTCGCCGGTCTTTTCGGCGCGTACCAGCGAATGACACACGATGAACGAATAGTCCGTTAAGAGTGGAACCTTCTCTGCGCGCAGCGGGAAGAAATCAATCTTGCACGCGGCGCCCTCCTCGCCCAGTAGCAGGATCGCCTGATCCATTCCACCGCCCCGCGTCCCCACGTAGTGTTCGGCCTCGGCCAGAACCTGGGCCAACTCCAGGCGTGAGAGATCCTCGTCCAGGCGAATGCCCAATATCGCGAGATACGCCAACCCGGCGGCCACCACCAGCGCGGACGACGAACTGAGGCCCGCCGCGATGGGAATGTTTCCCGACACGTACGCGTCCATCCCCGGAAACGTAGTCACGCGGAAGTATTCATTCAGTCCATGAATCGCCGCCTTGCAATAGTTTCCCCACGACCCCGGAGGCGAGGGTGGAATCGAAGCCGCATTATTGAATTGGCAAAACGGAAAACCTGGATCGCCGGCGCGAAGCTGAACGAGACTATCGCTGCCGCCTGCAAAAGCGATCCGTATTTCGCGGTCAAGCGTCACCGGAAGCACGGGTAAACCGTTATAGTCCGTGTGTTCTCCGATCAGATTGATACGGCCCGGTGCGCGACAGACCCGCGGCGCAGATGCACGCGGGTACGCCATCGCAAACGCCTTGAGTAATGGGTCGGCAGGATCGTTGATGATCATCTGGAAACTAAGTTCCCGCAAGCGCGGCGCGATTGTTCCTCATTCGTCCACTCGGTCCACTCCGTCCAAAAAGCTCCCGCAAACACGGCAGGATTGTACCGGCTCAGGCACGGTGCGTCAACGCCATCCCGGAACCTTCAATGGGATTCTGGGTTTCAAAAGTCATAACGAGCATCGGATGAATTTGAAGGAGTGAGGGTTATGGATAAGTTAACTACGTGGAGCATCGCCATGGGCTTCGTGCTGGTCGTGTCGGCGAGCGCCTTGGCGGAGCCAAGGGCCGCAGGCCCGGCTAAGATGCGGGAACTGTTCGCGAAAGCCGACCAGAATGGCGACCGGCAAGTGACTCTCGAGGAACTGAAGACGGTTGCGCCGAATATGACGCCGGAGAAGTTCATGCAGCTCGACCGGAACCATGACGGCGTTCTCAGCGCGGCCGACCGGGCTCAGGCCGGTCCGGGGCAATTCGGCCCGAAACAAGGGGCGGATCGCGAACATGCCGCCCAGAAGCTCCGCGAAGCCGACGCGAACAGCGACGGCAAAGTCAGCTACGACGAAGTGGTGGCCAAGAAACCCGGATTCCCAAAGGAAGCATTTGATCGGTACGATAGCAACCACGACGGACTGCTCTCGGCGGAAGACCGTCCCGCGAGTCCCCGTCCGCAAGGAGCCATCAGCGCGGGACCCGGCAGACCTGGACCACGACCCGGCGCTGCGGCGCGCGGACAGTTTCTTCAGAAGATGCGCGCCGCCGACACGAATAGCGACGGGAAGGTCTCCTGGGACGAAGCCCATGCGGCGTTCCCGAATATGGCCCAGGACTATTTCCAGCGCCTGGATCGAAATGGCGACGGCGCGCTCAGCCCCGAAGACCGCAATTAAATGGGGACAGGCACCTATTATTTGTGCGCGTAAAGCCCACCTGGCGCATCTCCGAAACGATACACGCGCAGCAAATAGCAGATGGCTGTCCCGTTTAACGAAGGAAATCCGCCTCGTGGAAGGAGAGCCGCAGATCGCCCTGCATGGTCGTGACCCAGATTTCGCCAGGCTGCGCCTCGAACACATAGGAGTACGCCAACGATGTGCCGGGCGCGTCGTGGCGGCGGGCCAAGACCGCCGGCGTGGACCAGGTCTTTCCGTCGTCGCTCGAGAACGCTACCGAGAGTTCCGCGCGATAATTGCTCACCCGCACGTCGGACCATTGATTGTCTCCGCCGGCCCAAGCCTCGTCCGGCACTTCGTTCCCGCCATCGGGGATCGGGCGATTCCATACCAGCATCAGCCGACCACTGGCTAGGTGCGCAAACGTTCCAGGGGAACTGCTCGCCGGGATATCTGAGGGCTGAAGGAAGCGCCAGTCCTCGCCATGGTTGTCCGAATACGCGGACCAAAACCGTTGGAGATTGGTCCGGCACAGCAGCCAGAGACGACCGTCGGCGAGTTCGGCGAGCGTGCCTTCGATCAGCCCGTCGTGGTGCCCGCGTCCGCCGATATCCAGTAGATTGGCCCGCTGCCAGGTTTTTCCCCCATCGGCGGAATATCGTGGCCGCAGCGCATGGCGGCCATCTTCATAGAGCAGTTCCTGCACCGGCGCGACCACGGTGCCGTTGCTGGTCTCGAGCATATGGTGGATGTCGCCGCAATAGCCGTCGTAAATCATCTGCGCGTCCACCCACGTCTGGCCCTCATCGAGGCTGCGTATCGCCCAGACATCCAAGCGTGTATCCGGCTCCGGTAGGCTCTTCTCGGCGTTCCACGCCCATTGGTAGTCGGCCATGTTCATGAACACGAGGATGATGGTGCGCTTCTTGGTGCGAATCATCGCCCGTTCGGTGGCAACTCTGAGATTTTGTCCCGCACCGAACAAAGGACGCGCCTCCCAGGAATCACCTTCGTCGTCGCTTACGAGGACTTGGTTTTCCGACACACCTAAGATTCGGTTATCGGCGAGGCGAACGAAAGGTCCCAACGGCACGCTCTTCATCCATTGCGCTTTTTCGGAAATCTCGACCCATCCGGCGCGCGTCGAGCAAGGCTTCCATCCCGGGCGCGCAGTAGGTACCTCTCCGGCCGCGGCCGGCCGCTTTTCCTTCGGGAAGTCCTCGGCCACCCGCCCTAGCAGAGCTTTGGGATTGTTCTCCATCGCGTAGATACCCAGACGCCACCGCCGTTCGGCCACCGGCGCATCCTCCGGCAGCCACTTCGGGTTGTTATGCATGCAATCATGCCACGCCTGGGCCATCGAGTCCGCCGAATCGTTTGCGATGGCCGCGAGAAACTTTCCGTCGCGCGACACCGCCCCGATTACCGGCGTGAGGTAACGGTCCGCACTGAAACCGGCCCAGGAGTTCGGCGGCGTTTCCGGCACCGGCAGTCGCGCATCCATATACATCTGCACCCAGGGCGGAGTGTTGTGTTCAGAATCGGGTTTTTGAACCGGGATTTTCTTGCGGTCGGTGTCGAGCAGAAACGTCCTCCCACGCTCGGTGAAGATAAAGCACCTGCGAACGAATTCGGGATAGGGGTCCGGCTTGCTCGCGAATCCGGGAGCATGCCGGAGTTGCCAGCACAGGTTAAGACCCGTCGGCGCGGCGGGCAGCGTCGCGGCCGGATAGCCCTCGCGATCAAGTTCCATCCGCGCCTCGACCACAACCGACCCCGGACGAGGCGTGGCCGTCGTAATCACGAGCGCCTGCCGGTTCTGCCGATCGCGGTGCCGCATCTCGACCCGTCCGCCGTCGAGGGCACGCGCGTCGAGAAAGTCTACCTCGGCCTCATAGCACCAACTATCGCACGCAAATTCGGGCACGTTCGGGAAGGTCACGGAGAGCATCGGAAAATACTTATCCCAGAGCTTCTCCCGCGCCACCCGAATCCCCGGCAACACCCCCGGCTCTGGATTCTCCGGCTCCGCAACCACTACGAGGTCCGGCCCGCTTTCCTCACCCTCTGCCGCAGCACAAATGCCATGCGGTAGACATAGCAGGCACATCAGCAATCCAGCGAGAACGATAACGACATACTGCATAATATACCCATCCCCTTCTCCACTCTCGGGGTTCGGCGAAGCATTGCCTACTCTTGATAATGCATTCTAACGAGAGCGATTTCGCCCGGCTAGGTCGGCGGACGAAGACAGTTCATGAACTGGGCGGCCACTTGTTCACTGCACGCGAGAACGTAGTAAAGCTTGGAGGCTGTAGCGGCCGGCCGGTCCAGCATCATCGCCAGTTCTATTTCGGACAAAGCGTGAGGCTGGGACTGAGGTATACCGAAGCTAAGGCGATACAGTTTTGCCTGAGCTTTGAGCGCTAGATAAGCGCCAGGAACAACGTCGTGAGGCGCCTGGCCACACAAGTCGAAGACTACGTTGATGGCTTTTCCGGCGACGTAAGGATCAATTAGGTGCATCATTAAAGGGTTGCCGGCCAGCGTGTAAAGCCGTAGCGCTAGTTTTTCTCCGGCATCCTTATGGTCCGCATTTATTTTGATAAGATTTCTGCGAAGGGCGTCAAAGGCGGGATTGTCAGGAAACAGATTGGAAACTTGCTGTCCGTAGAAGGAAAGTGACGCTTTGGCCAAGTCGCCGCAGTCGGTACGGGGTCCGGTAACTTCCTTCAGTGTATGGGGATAAGGATGGCGCGTTTTTCGAATGGCCTTGGACACGTGATGATCACCGTACATTGAAAAGTAAATTGTGTCGTGGTGTCGGATCCAAGTGGCATCTTTGTCTACGTTGGGATCCCAAAGAAGTTGGTCCGGAATGCCAATGAAAGCTCCCAGTATCTGGTGTTGGGCTGGGTGGTAAAAAACCAGTGCGGAGCACCAATTCGAGAGGTTTCTCTCGAGAAGGTCTGTTCCGTCAACCATGTCCATGAGGACCACGAGGCCGTCAAAATCCTTGACGCCCGGGTTGTTCAGTAAAGTCTCTTCACCGAG
The DNA here is from genome assembly GCA_016209895.1 of Candidatus Hydrogenedentota bacterium. Taxonomy (GTDB): domain Bacteria; phylum Hydrogenedentota; class Hydrogenedentia; order Hydrogenedentales; family SLHB01; genus JACQVH01. Next base: position 30,791 of record JACQVH010000256.1, read on the forward strand.
AACTTGGAGCTCAGGATACTTTGGTTTGAGGAATTGGTTGAGTTTGAGGCTGGCATCGATTTCGGCATAAATGTCAATGTGTACGGCAGGTTTGACTTTGCCTCCCCCCTCAATCTTGTCTGGGTTGAGAGCGCGCGCGGGATCAAGCGCGATCAACTTGCGAACACTGTCTTGGACGTTCCAGATGGTTTCAATAGCCGCGCATTTGATGAATTCCAAATCGCGCTCTTCAAACTTCATAACAGGCCCCCGCATTATAGGCTATGAAAAGTAGCGCGTTAGACTCATTTCTGTTTGAGAAGCGGTTATCGGCCAGAACGCCTGGTCTTGCCATTAGCAATCCTGGGTTTGGTAGCGATGGCGTTGTTACATTCGAGCGATATCTGTGCCCATTGCTTGGCTTGACGGCGATTGACACCGAACCGCTTCATTTGGAAACGGATTCGCTCCTCCATAAACTCTTTAGCTTCTTTCCCTTCGAGGAATTTGGTCAAGGTGCGCATGGCCTGTTTCTCCGTATGTTCCGTGGGTTTGCACAAGCGTCCACCGTGACTCCCAAATTACAAGCCCACTTCTTTGACTCAAACTATACCCATATTTTGAACTATTTTGTCAAAATGCGCAACTCCACTCGTCCCGCTAACGATCGCAGTCGGGAAGCAACATTTAGGGAGTGTCCGCTTCGTTCTTTTTGATCAGCCAGACTTCGGCGACTTGGCAGCCGCGGCCGCTACCGCCTCGGCCTAATTCCTGGGTCCACGACAGCGTGAGTGTGCCGTGGGCGGTGGCTTCGGGTGGAATGTCGAACTCGGCGGGCCGCAGCGGCACTTCCTTGGGTATGTATGGATGAATCTCGAACTGGTCGTCGGCTACCAAGCGCATCTTGACGCTGAAGTTGTCGCCGGAATAGACCACGCGCACCTTGTACGTGGCCTGCGGGTCCAACCCCTCGTATCGGAGACGCAATGGCGAGTCATACCGCGTTTCCGTGTACGCGCACCACGACGTCCTCATTCTCGGATCGTATTCGGTGCCGAGTATCGGCGCTTGCCGAAATTCAGGATCGGCCTCCGGCGCGGGTTCGCGAATCAGATGCGGCCGTTCCGTCAAGCTTCCCAAATTGTCGTAGAACCCGCCCGGACCGGGATTCTTCCAGTTGACAATCTCCGCGGCTTTTTGCTCCCGCGCACGCTCATCTTCGGATTTTCGCAATTCAGTGAACTGGGCTTTGAGCCACGCCCGATTGTTTAACGGCACGTCTATCAAATCGAGGTTCGCGCCCCGGTCCACGTGGATGGCCTTGTACCGGGGCACGCTCAACTGCATGCGAATGCTCTGGTAGAGCGCTTCCGCGAGTTCGAAGACACGGGCGCGGAGGTCTTGCGCCACGGGCGCCATCACGGCTTGGTCTAGGATTCGTTCGGCCTCGTTCATCGCGACGGTCGTGCCGAGCCGCGGCGCCTGACGAAGCACATCGAGGGCCTGTTGTTCGAGTTCGGTCTCGTAGGCCAGCCGCCGCGCCGTGTACGCGTCGTAGTAGGCGCGATACCGCGCCTGCTGAAACCGCCAGTTGAGCAAGAGTTGAGGGCTCGCATTGCGCTCCATATCCTGGAACTGCGCCAGCGTGGTGAACACGCCCCGATTCGTCAGCAACGGCCCATGCCAATTGCGCTCGAGGGCCAGCAGCCCCTGCGCGAAGGTGTCTTCGTAATCCGGCCCGATGAAGTAGCGGGCGTACTGTCGCAGGACATCGAGCACCGGCATTTCTGGGTCCCAACCCAGGCAACTCCACACGATCTTGTTCACGTCGTCGTTGCATCCCTCAGAATAGGCGAGGAATCCGATCGTGTACTCGTCGTACCTCCGGATAATGTTCGCGAAATCCATGGGACGCGGGTTGATGACCTCCCGCTGCTCGGTGAACCCATAAGCCGGGTCCCATTCGCCCATCGGAAACTGACACTGGACGCCGTGCGTGATGTCCGGATAGTGCCGTATCGGGTATTGCGTCGGGAGTGCCTCACGCAATTGGGCCAGGGGCATCCGGTTTTGTGGACCGAAGACGATGCCCGACAACCAAGAGGGTTGCTTCGATTTCAACAAACCAAGAAACTCGTCAAATCGTTCCTGGTTGAATCCCTGCATCGAGACCCATAACTGCGCCTTCGGATGCACATTGCGCACGGTCTCAGCGGCTCGTTCCAGGAAATCGAGGAGGTCCTTCGGCGCGAGATGACCCGGATCGCCGCTCGGAACGAATACTGCGTCTACGCGCGGCAGCTTCGAAAGCACGTCGGCCCATTCTTCTATCGCGGCATTCACCGTCTCCCGCTTCGCGTAATCCACGCCCATCGCCGGGTACCACACCCAAACGTCGAGTCCGTAGTCATCCGCCAGTTGCGACATGGCCGCCATCATCACGATTTGCGGAAGTGGGAAATGCGGGCTGTCGGCCGCATCGTCCGTGCGCGGCGGCAACAATTCGACTGCGTTTGTGCCGAAAACCGCGAGGTCGCGATAGTACTGTTCCCACATCGGGACCGTCCACCCATCGTAGGAGTTGACCTTGGGCCGGAATCCCAGTTGGTGCCCCCGCAACGGGTAATGGGGCGCGGTAGTGATGTCGAGCGAGTTCAAAACGCGGACCGCCCCACGGGTCATATGCATTTCGCGCAATAGCCGCCCAATTCCGAAAAGCACGCCACGCGCGTCGTTTCCGACGACGAGCACCGCCTTGTTTTCCATCACGCGCAACCGAAACCCCTCAGCCGCTGGCGTAGCCGAGTCTGCGCGCAACGCCCCGGCATACGGTCCCGCAAACACGTCCACCTGCGCTGCCGAACCCACCGCGACGACGACACCGTCGCTCGGCCAAGCGTGCGCTTCTTCCCAGCGCACCAGTGATCGCTTCTCCACCTCGTCCAACAACATCTCGACCGCCTTGCGTTCCTGCCGACTGAGGTTATCGGGGGTCACAAGTACGGCATGACTCAGGTCCAGGTCCATGGCAACATCCGAAGCTCCCTCTGCTTTGGCCGGTATCATGAATACTGCTGCGAGCGCGACGCAACAGCACCAATGTCGGAAAAAGGCCGGCCTCCCTCCGCGATGATTCCTCGTCTCGATTTTCACGAATTCACTTCTCCACGCGTACCACTGCAAAAAATTACGAGAAAGATACTTTCCACCACAGCATCAAGGACATAGCCCGATTGCTCCACGCATCGTGCACGCACAGGATATTACATCCAGTCCCGGCGGAAAACCTATTCACTCAAGAGAAACGCGCTTGCCCAATGGCTCGCCGGTGTGCTATCTAAGAGGCAATGACTGCTAAAGGAGATACCATGCCGTCTACGCCTTCGGCTTCAAGCCTAAGCCGGGATGCGCTTCTGAACGCATTGCGACGTCTGTCCGATGAATTGGGTCCGCACGGCGTTACCGGGGAAATTTGCCTGTGCGGCGGCGCGGTGATGGTATTGGCCTTCTCCGCGCGTCACGAAACTACCGGGGCGCAACTGCCACAGTTCCCGCACCTCCGCGTGAGCATGCCCGTACCCGAGTACGTCCTGGCTATGAAATGCATGGCAGCGCGGATCGGTGGAACCGGCGGCGAGCAGTCGGATGTGCCTGACATTGTTTTCCTTATTCATCATCTGCAACTAAAGACCGCGCAAGAGGTCCTCGATCTGGTCGCGCGATACTATCCAGGTAATCGCATCCCGGTACGGACACAGTACCTCATAGAGGGACTGTTCCAGGAGGGCAAAACATGAGACCGCAGACGTTGGCGGAAGTGGCGCGACTTGTCATCGGCGGCGATTCATTCGACCGATGTTTGGCAAACTTCCTTGACGATTTCTATGCGGAGCCGAAAGAGTCTGCTCTCACCGAAGCGCCGCTTCTGCTGGCGCCCAGCTTCGGAGAACTGGGCCAAGTCCAAGACGCTTACCTCGCGGCCACGGCGGAGGAACTCGCTCGACATATAGGCTTTTCCATGCCGGCGTGGGCCTTCGGCGAAGAGCGCCGGCTAAGAAGAGCATGGTTCGCATCCCCCTTGGAGGCGCTGCGCGCGGTGCTGCTCGTAGAAAGTCCGACAGGCTTCCGATCTCGCAATCTTTTTGTGAGTGAAAACGCGTTGACACGCGTTTGAGGCGGGCCTTGGGCAATCCCGCCAAGGCGGGGTAAGCCAGGGTTGACACCGCTACAAATCACCGGACTAGCGGTTCCGCTCGGGCATTCGCGTGACTTCGCGGCGTACGGTCATCACCGCCAGCACAGTAAGTCCAATCGCGCAGATCGTGAAGATAATTCCGTTGGGCGTACGGCCGGTCCATGGGGCCCAAGGCCAGGGGAATCGGAAGAACGCGAAATTCAGCAAGAAATATATCCAAGTCGTCAGGAGCAGTGCGCGGCGCGTGAAATCTCGTCCCGTCTGACCGGCGTCGGATTGCCGTTTGAACCAGACCGCCGCCGCCGTGGCGATAATCAACGGCACAATCAGATACAGAATCCACCCCGCTGGGACGTTGATCGCATGCGACTCATACACGAGATTGCGCACCGTCTTACCGGTAATCGGCACGAGAGTCACCGGGAGTGCCAAAAGGTATGGCCACCAGCGTCCGCCAACCACCGCCATAATGGGAAGGACGCCGATGATTAGACCGAGATCGTAGAATGCCTCGATGACGGGAAAGGATAGGAATTCGGCCGTGACCAGCAACGAAACGTGAACCACGAGTATGGCCCACTCGACGGCGACGGGCAAATACTTTACATCGCGATCATCCACGAATCGAATGCGTTTCCGATGCAGCCAAAGGCCAAGACCAAGTGTGGCGCCCATGGTCGCGCCGAAGGTGGTTTCCATCATGTTCCACCAGTTCATATTCGGATCGAGCTGCGCCCACAGGCCCTCGCTGAAGGACTCGACGTTCCAAGCGTGATACGCCTGGAGACATTGGCCCAAGGGAAAGCCAATTGCGCCGCCCAGGACGCCCCATCCGGCGAGCCGAAGCGCGAGACCATCTTTACGCCACCAACCCGCGTAGGCGACCACGGTTGCAAGTGCGAATAGAAGTCCGCCCCAGAATTCGGGCCGCGGCTTAAGCGTCTTGATATCCGCGTTCGGTTCCCAATACCAGTGAGCGGAGAAGTAGACCGCGGGTAGAGATTTGTTTTCAGGATAGAACGGTGAATTGAGGAGGTACAAACCGAGGGCGCACGCCGCAAGTACGCCGAACATCAGCAACAGAAGTTCCAACCAGTGATAGCGAATCCCGCCCAGTCCCATTCCGAGAAAGACGCCTGCGAAACCGATCCAGAGTCCGCCTTTGATCGCAAGACCGAGCATGCCCCACCGCAGTGCCTCCCAGTTGCCGATCATGGGCGCGTTCTGCGTTAGTCCGATCGTCTGGCCGTAGGTCATCGTTCCCCCGAACCCGATGGCCACGGTTGCCAGTGCGACCGCGCGCGCTACAGATAGTGAGCGCGCGCGCGGGCACAACAGCAAGGTAAGAGTGAGGCTGACGAGCAAGCCGGCGATCATGGCGCCGGTCTCGTGACCGTATTGACCGCGGATACCCCAGCCCATCCCGCCGGCCATGGCCGCAAACAATACCGGTTGCCACCAGCCTACATCGGTTTCTGATTCGTGTATCACTTCATTGGGCATAGCTACCTCCCCTGTTGAATGACAGTGTTGACCGGACACGCAAGTTTTGTGAAATGGCGCGAAGAGAATTCGTAACTGCCTATTGGTCCGCGGGCCTTTCGACGTCTTCACTCAATCCCTGAAGCAAACGTTGGCGGACGCCGAGGATAGTCACGCCAACCACTTCTTTTCGGGATTCGTTGTAGCGCAGAATGACTCCCTCGCCGATATCAACACCGAGTGCCGGAATAGGATCGCCGACGGAGAGGTACAGTACATCTGCTTCCTCGTCGTAATTCCAAGTGATTCTTTCCGGGTTCTCCAATATCTTTAGCGTGTCCATAAAGTCTTCCTCCGGGGCGATGGCCGGTTTGTGAAGTACGCGGTCATCACGAAGCCATCGTGAGGGGCCGTTTCTCGGTAGGCCACAACCACAAACTTCGAAGCCAGTGGAGTGGTTGGGTAGTATCGAATTGCCAGGAGCTCGCCAAAATCACCTTCTTGAATCGAGTCCAGAGACTCCACCGTTTCCAACAACATGATACGCTGACCTTCCATTTCGGGAGGGCGTTTGCGAATATGCGCCCAGCGCTCCTGCGTCAGGCGGATTGGCACCCTATTCTTCGAGTAGACCAAAACCATAAACTTGATCTGGCGATTATGCTCCTCGCCTAGTCCCGACACCGCTCCAATCTGGCTGGTAGCAGTATATCAAAACGGACCCATCAAAAAGCTCATCCCCTTGGCGAATTCACCCTTGGGGACGCCTTACGCAAATTGTGCCGGTTGTCCCGTGCAGGCGAGCACGCCGTGCCATAGATCGCCGTCCATTTTAACCTCTTTTCGCGACTGCACGGGCAATCCGATAGGCACATGCACGAGTTCACCGTGCAGCAAACCGACGATCATCCCGGTCTTCCCGGCCATCGCGGCATGCACCGCGCCGCGCGCGAAGCGATCGCACAGCACGGCGTCGTCGCTGTTCGCGGGGCGGCTGCGAATTTGGTAACTCGGATCAAAGTAGCGCACTACCACCTCGAGTTCTTGTGCCTTGAAGCACTTCGTTATCTCGTCGCACAAGAACTTGCCGATATCCTCGAGTTTAGCGTTGCCGGAGGCGTCTACCGCGCCCGTCTCGCCGGGAATCAAATCCTGCCCGGCCCCTTCGGCCACGACAATGACCGCGTGTCGCCGGGCGACCAAGCGACGCTGTAGCGCCGCGAGGAACCCGCCGTCGCCGTTCAACACGAACGGCGATTCCGGGATCAGGCAGAAATTCACGTCCTGGCTGGCCACCGTGGCCGTGGCCGCGATGAATCCCGCGTGACGCCCCATCAGCTTCACCACGCTGACGCCATTGTGAACGCTGTGCGCCTCGGTATGGGCGTTCGCGATCACTTCCCGAGCCGCCTCCACCGCCGTGCTGAAGCCGAACGTCCGCGCCACAAAATGCACGTCGTTGTCTATGGTCTTCGGGACCCCCACGACCGCCAGCGGGTATTCGCGGCGCATCGCTTCTTCGTAGAGCGACTTGGCGCCCCGTTGCGTCCCGTCTCCACCCACCGTAAACAGAGCGTCAATCTCGAGACGTATGAGGTTGTCCACGGCGGTCTTTGTATCCACCGGGCCGCGGGAGGTCCCGAGGATGGTTCCCCCTTCCTCGTGGATATCGTCCACAAGGTCGAGCGTCAGCGGGATCGGTTCCTCTCCGCGTTGCGGGTCTAACCCGCGGTAGCCATCGCGGAAGCCGAGGACCTCCTTGACGCCATATTGGTGGTGTAACCCATATACGAGCGAACGAATCACATTGTTCAGGCCGGGACACAGCCCGCCGCACGTGACAATCCCCGCCCGGACTTGCTTGGGATCAAAGTAAAGCTTGGCGCGCGGCCCGGCCTTCTCAAACAATTGCAGGTCCAATGGCACTTGCCCGCGCGTCCATTCGATTCCCGCCGGAACCAAGACTTCATCGGATACATAATGCGTCAGCGGCGAATCGTAGGGGCACTCGCCCAGCGAGGTGACAGTCATGAAGCGCATAACGTTCCCCAATTCCAAACCCGAATCCAGCTATGATTTCTCTCATACACCGAGACCCGTTGTCAACGAAGGAACCGGTCCCGCTTCGTTCGACTACGGTCCGAGTTGTGCTATGATCCGCGCACGTTAAGGACGAGAGCATAGGAGGCGTTCATGGGGCAAGGTCGTATCAAGGTGGGCGTGATGGGTTCGGCGGGCGGCATGATGGCGGACGCGATCGTCGAGAAGTGCAAGGAACTCGGACGGGCCATTGCCGACACGGGCTGTGCGATCGTGACCGGCGGGTGTCCGGGATTGCCGCATTACGCCGTGATGGGATGCAAAGAACGCGGCGGATTGACCGTGGGCGTATCACCGGCATTGAGTCTGTACGACCATGTGAACGTGTACAAGAGTCCGACCGATCACATTGACGTGATGATCTACACGGGAAGCGGTCTGATGGGCCGGGAGGTCGTCGGCGTCCGGACCTGCGACATCGTCATTATCGTGGGCGGGCGTTCCGGCACGTTGGGCGAGTTTGCGATCGCCTACGATGAAGGGCGACCCATCGGCGTGCTGACGGGCACGGGCGGCGTGGCCGACCATGTGGACGACGTGCTGGCGTTCATCCAAAAACCAACGGGATCACGGATCATATTCGACGATGACCCGCGGCAGCTCATTGTGCGGTGTGTGGCCGAGTTCCAGGCCAACCCGCCGGATATTCATGAACGGGAGGCGGCAGTCTGATGCGAGTTACTTCGTATGGCGCGGCCGGGGGGGTAACCGGCAGTAAACATCTTCTGGAAGTGAACGGCCATCGGATTCTGTTCGATTGCGGCATGTTTCAAGGACGCCGGGAGGAATCGGACCGGCGAAACCGTGGGCTGCCCTTCGCCCCCAACGAGTTGGACGCGGTGGTGCTCACCCATGCCCACATTGATCACAGCGGCGTAATGCCGGTCCTGACGAAGCAGGGGTATCGTGGGCGGGTTTACATGACGCCGGCCACGCGCGACCTCTGCGCCATCATGCTCTTGGACAGCGCACACATTCAGGCCCGCGATGCGGAATGGCTCTCGAAGAAGAACCGATCGTTTGTAGCCCCTTTGTATCACCCGGAAGACGTGCAGCAACTGATGAAACACGTGATGAGCGTACCGTATGACGAACGATTCGAGTTGTTACCGGGGGTACACATCACGTTTCGCGACGCGGGCCACGTGCTCGGCTCGGCCATGGTCATGGTGGAATGCCGGCATAACGGCGCCGCGAAGCGGTTCCTGTTCGGCGGCGATCTGGGACGTAAGAACATGCCGATCCTGCGGGACCCATGGGAGCCCGAACCGGCCGACTTCATGATGATGGAAAGCACCTACGGCAATCGCGACCACGACCCCATCGAGACCATGGAGGACAAACTGGCGGCGGTCATCGAGAATACGCACCGGCGTGGCGGGAAGATCATCGTCCCCAGCTTTGCGCTCGAGCGCGCGCAAGAGATCATCTACGTGTTGAAGCGGTTGGAGAAACGCAACGCGATCCCGCCGATCCCCGTGTACGTGGATAGCCCGTTGACGGTAAATATCACCGAGATTTTCCGACTGCACCCCGAATGTTTCGACACCGAGATTCGAACCCTGATGGCCGAAGCGGGCGACCCGTTCCAACTGAAACAAATCGAGTACGTGCGAAACGTCGAGGATTCGATGGAGCTCAACGCGCTCCGGAAGCCCGCGATCATCATTTCGGCCTCGGGCATGTGCGAAACCGGCCGCATTCTTCACCATCTGCGCAACAACTGTGAAGACGACCGCAACACGATTCTGATCGTCGGATTCCAAGCCAAGAATACCCTGGGCCGCCGGATCGTCGAGCGGGAACGCGAAATCAAAATATTCGGCATTAAGTGCCGTCTGAACGCCGAAGTAAAGATTATGAACGCCTTTAGCGCCCACGCCGGTCGGTCGGAACTGATCGGATTCGCCAAGAAGTTCAAAGATCGCGCCGAGCGCATCTTTCTGGTCCACGGCGAAGACGAGGCGCTAGAGGCCCTGGCCTCGGGGTTGCGCGCCGAAGAGCTCTCCAACGTCACCATCCAAAAAGAAGGCGTGCCGGTGGAATTATAGCGAATCCGGTGCTCGTGCAGTCCCAAGCCGCATTCTTTGGGACGGCGCACCAGTACCTTGTCTGACGCGTCGGACCTGTCCGACCCGTCCGACGACGTGGGTGGCGCGGGTCACGCCCGTGGCGTGATTTGCCTGTGCACTGTTCCGTGCCTCTACCTAGTACCCAGTACTGTGACTGCCCGCCCGAGCTTCTGCTGCATGAGCCGGGCGCGGGCACGGAGGTCTCGGTAAATCTGGTCGGTAGTGCGCGCCAAAGCCAGCGGGTCGGCGCCTTCCAAATTATCCCGTTCGAAGCGCGAGATGACTACCAGCGGCTTGCAGGCCGGATGCACTTCGCCAAAGATTCGGGTCTCCTCGTCGAGGCGCGACAGTTCGGCCACGCATTCCTTCGCGCGTCGCATGCTCATCTTTCCACCAAGTCCTTCCAGCAATTCGCGCGTGGTCATCATCCCGCGCTCGGCCAGTTCGGCCAGTTGATCAAAAGTCTGATTCAATGACGCTGAAATCTCACGCCGATCGAACGCGGGCGCGCGATAACAATCGAGGATCGCTCGCAGACCAGCTTCTTCTTTATCAACATCTTTGCCGCCACTCAGATGATCAAGCCACATGGCCCGATAAACCATGCGCAGGAATTCGCTTTCCGCGAGAGGCCGAGGCAGCACCGGGTACCATTGCAGGCAACCATCCGAAGCAAAACGTGACATGTACACGTCCACGTCGTTCATGTCCACCGTGCTTGATGTTTGAGATCGTGCTTCCGAGAAGTTCCGAGCAAGCATGAACTTGACACCTTCAAAAACCTGTTCGGGACGAATTTGACTTTCCGCCGTTCCCTTGCCGGAAACGGAACCTGCATGACCGATCCGCTCCTGTCGCCGCTCGATGGCGCAGTGGCCCTCCCCGTAAGGACCGGTCTCACGGAAATGCACGTAGCCGATGGACACCAACATGACCGGACATCCCACGGCCGCCGCCACGTGCATGGTGCCGGTGTCGTTGGTGATTAGCATCCGGGCGCGTTCGAGCACTGCCGCCAATTCGGGAAGAGTGGTCTGACCGAAGAGGGGAATGGCCATTCCCGGAGCGTGCTGCTTAAAGACCGCGCCGAAGCGCGCCTCCTCCTTCACGCCCAGCAACAGGATACGCGCTTGGTATTGCTGGATGAGCAGACGGGCCAGCGCCGCGAAATTCGGCTCCAACCAGCGCTTGTGGTCTTCACTCGCGCCGAGTTGGAAACAGACGATGAAGTCCTCACTCCTAAGCTGATGTTCTTCGAAGAGAGTTGATACGAAAGCCGTATCTTCTTCCTCAACCTGAAAACGAAGCCGAGCAGGCGCTGGTGGATTTTCCAGAAAATGAAGGAAAATGTCACAAAGATTGAGGTCATTGAATTCACGATGGAGCACGTTGGTGAAGAAATAGTTGACCCACGCGCCCCGTAGCACGAACTGCCAATCGTCACTCAGATGCGCGCCGACGACCGTCTTGATGCCCGCCAGCTTGAGCAACATCGCCGAAGCAATACTGTTGGTGCAGTTGTAGACCGCGTCGAAGTTCCCGGCGCGTAGCCGCTCGATATAGCGTTCGGCGTTCTCGTAAGCCCGCAGCAATCGGTCCGAGTCCTGAGATCGGAGATCGCGGAACATGGCCTCCTCGTCGTACACGATCACCTCATCCACGTCCGGATGGCGCTCGGCCACTGCCTTCCCCATGCGGCGGACCATGGCGGTGAGATGAACGCCGGGATACTTGCGCTTAAGCGCGGCTATCAAGGGAGAGGTCTGTACCATGTCCCCCATGCGCGCGGTCTGGAAAACCAGGATACGTTTCATTCCAACTCGGCCAACAACGTCTCGTTGAAATTGCGCATTTCGCGCAAGTAGGCAAGAACCGATTCCGGATAGCTCAATTGCGAACGGGCGGACGTGATCTGCACGTTGATATTCTCTTGAAGGAAGGGGAGATCGGACGGCAGCGAAGCCAAGTACGACCCGAGCGGCGTATCCAGTCCCACTCGCTTCGCCGCCTCGGCCGCCGAACGTTCGGTACGGACACCTTTGCGCAGGATAGTTGGCGTGCCCCCTTCGAGGAGGTACTCCAACATTTGGCGGGCGCGATGCTCATACGTATGGTCACGCAACGCCCGGCCGCGGGCACTTTCCGCGATTTGCCGGCGCGCGTCGTCGTGGTCCAAGTAATAATCAATCTTGCGCCGCAACTCGGCCAAGTTCCGATACACGGGCAGTTCCGAATCGAGATCAAAAAACTGATCCATTCCGGCGCAGGGGTCGCACAATTGAAAACCACCGCACGCGGCAATCTCGAACACCCGCGGATTGATCGCGTCGCAATTCGGGTCCACGCCCGGAGTGACGCTGCTGGAATGCAAGTTCAGGTTGATCTTCGAACCGGCGACGATCTTGCCGAATTCTTCGGGCGTAAAACGCGTCTCGGCACGACTCACATGGTTCTGCAACTCGCGGGCAGTCCAACCCACGCCCCAAATTTTGAAACGGTAGTCCGTGAGACCCAGAAACATCTGGAGGCGGTTATAATAACCAGCCCCCGCGAAAGAAAGATCGCAACCGTACTCTTCAATTTCCTCCGCCATAAGCTTGACGGGCCGGTGGACTTCCGGGTCGCAACCGGTCTGAACAAACGGATGACGGTGGCAGCCAATCTCCTCGAGTTTGTGTTCGAATACCCCAGGCTGGATATGAAAGAAGCAATCATAAAGCGGCGCAATATCCTCCCAATATGTGAGATGCCGCCAGTTTTCGATGAACCAGTAAGCCGTCACGATGTCGGCTTGGGCGAGTTGTAGTGGAAATTGCCGAGTAACTGGCGCTTGGGCAAGCACGATACAGACGTTGGCCGCGAATTCCGTAACACGAGCGTAGGTATATTCGCTCAAGAAATTCACGAGCATCTCATGGAGGCGTCCCGCTGATTTCTTCGACTGGACACTGCGCTGGATACAGTCGTACAAGTCCCAGAACGGGCTGTGGTCCACAAACAACGTGCGATGGCCCAGCCGCCGAAAAGCACGCGCGAGATAACCGGCAATTGGCAGGGAGCCACCGTAGAGGGGACCTACTACCGCAATCCCCAGGCGTCGGCCACTCAACGCGACTTGCCCGACCAGTTTCGCAAAAGCCGCCGTTTGCTGCGGAAAGACCGTCGCGGTCGGTGGATGTATTAGAAGCTGTGGGATTCGCTCGCAGAACCGCGCAAATTCCGTGTCCGCGCGGTATTCGTCCGGATTGCCGACGCACAGTGAAAAATCTTGGTCCCGAAGCAGACCTTCCAACGCCAGCTTTGCGACCACGGGTTCCGGTTCCAGGACGGCAAGCTCTGCGCCGCGCTGGAGCAACTCCGCAACGTGATATCCGAGCCCCACGCCGATAACTACTACCGGCCGGGTAAGCTCCAATCGCGCCGAATCAATCAGTCGAGTGGCCTCTTCCCGCGGCCGGTACCGGCTGTGCATCGAGATGCCCTTAACCTGCAACGTTGGTTCGTCCGAACGGCCTTGAGACCGCTTGATCCATTCCGGCACCTCGACGCCCGCCAGGAGCTCCTTCCATTCACGCGCCGGTCTCATCGGGACGCTTTCGTATGATGTTCAACAGTTTCGCAGCTCGCTCGTGCTCGGGTACCAACAGTAAGAGTGTATCGAGACGCTCCACCGCCTCGGAGTCTCTTCCCAGGCGATGCAGAAGTTCCGCGTATCGGCAGGCCATTTCGAGCCTGCCCGGATAGAAGTCCACGAAGCGGCGCAAGATCGGTTCCGCCTCAGCCAGGCGCTCCAGGCGAGTCGCGGTAAGCAGAAACTGATCGAGTAATGGTTCATTGTCGAAGTTGATGGTGAGCGCGCGGCGAAATTGTTTAAAAGCCGTCGGCGAATCCCCCTCGAGCAGGCTGACTAGCCCCAGACCCGCGATGGCGCGGTCATCGTCCGGGTTCGCCGCCAGCGCGCGATCAAAAAAAGACCGAGCCTCGTCGGGTCGCTTTGCCGCCACCAGAACGAGTCCGAACTCCCGCGCGCTGTCGGTATCGAACGGGCTTAGTTCGAGCACTTCGCGATACAAGCCTTCGGCGCGATCAAGTTTGCCCACGCGCGCAATTGCTTTGGCCATGATCTTTTTCCGTTCCGCCTCGTTTGCGCCAATTGCGGAGTCCGCCAGCCGATAGGCTTCGTCATTGTCGTTGGCCTCCAGGGCGTGTTGAGCGCGGGCTAGGGGATCGGCCTGCAGCTTACCCGCAACGACCAAGTACTGATAGACGAGCAGATCGAGATAGTCGGCATCGTCCGCCGGTCGAAGTGTGGCGCGTCCAAGCGCAACCGTTCCGTCCGTTTGGCGCGGTAGTTGTCGGGGCGCGAGCATGGACAACGGCTGCAGCTTCACCAGTTCCAGACCGGCCTCCTGTACCAACTCACGCATCTCGGGGGCGGTAAAAAACCGAAGGTGGGTGCGGTCCAGAATTCCCGCGTCTTCATATTTCCAGCGCCCGTTCGCGAGCATGGCAATAACCTGACAAAAGCGCACGTTGGGAATGCTCATCACGATGAGACCGTCCGGAGCAAGCACCCGCGAAACTTTCCGCAGCACGGCCGCGGGATCAACCAGGTGTTCGAGGACGTCCCCGAAACAGATACAATCGAAGTAACCGTCCCCGAAGGGCAATTCGAGGTGCTCGATGTTGCCGAGCAGCGCGTCATCCAGCACCCGCTTCGCCATTTTCCAGGCGCGCTCGACGACTTCGATGCCCACGACTTCGACCACCCCACGTTGTTTCAATGCCCGGCCAAACTCGCCCGCCCCGCAGCCGCAATCAAGGACTCGGCGCGCAGTGGTCGGGATGTGTTGCATCAACTCCGGCCTCGGGGAGCGATAGTAACCGCCGAAGTGGAATCGGGATTCCCCCCCGCCGCTTAAGACGCCCAGCGCTTCCAGCACCATGGTCAACATCTGTTCCGCGCGGCGATCGTAGGTATGTTCGGATCGGACTAAGGTCGAGCCGGCATCGGCGATGCCTTTTCGCGCCTCGTCGTTTTTCAGGTACTCCTCGATCAACTCAAACAATTCGCCGTCCTCGCGGTACAACACGAAATGCTTTCCCGGCTCAAAGAGCTCGGCAAGACCATCCGCCTCATCTGTAATCAGAAGCGCGCCCGAGGCCATCGCCTCGAATACCCGCATGTTGAGATCGCGGTTC
>JACQVH010000263.1 GCA_016209895.1 Candidatus Hydrogenedentota bacterium
GTGTGGCAGGCGCCGCAAGGCCAAGCCTTGCAGCAGGTGCTCGACACGTTCGGTGCCACGGTGCAGACCAGCACGCACTTTGCGTTGGTGGGTGGACCGGGCGGGTCGAGTTGGTTCGACAACCTGACCGTGCTGGAGTACGCCTGGAACGACGTGCAGTACCGCTACGACGCGCTCGGACGACGGATTGCCAAGGACGGCGACACCGGACATGCTCTCGACCTGCAGTACATCTACGACGGCTGGCAAGTGGTCGAGGAACGCTACAACACGGACGTCGTGGTGGCGGACTACGCCTACGGCAACGGCGTAGACGAAGTCCTGCAAATGCGCCAGAACCCCGCCACCGGCGGAGACACGTATTGGTACCACCAAGACGAACTCGGCACGACGGTCGCGCTCACCGACGCCACCGGCGCGGTCGCCGAACGTTACGTCTACGGTCCCTTCGGCACGCCAATCTTCTACGACGGCAGCGGCCAACCCATCGGCGGTAGCGGCCAATTCAGCGCCATCGGCATCCCCTACCTCTTCACCGGCCGCGAATACGACGCAGAATCCAAACTCTACAACTACCGCCTCCGCTACCTGGACCCCCGCGCCGGCCGCTTCCTCACTCGCGACCCGCTCGGCCTCTGGGGAGACCCGCTCAACCTCGGCAACCCCTACGCCTACGTCGGCAACAATCCGTGGTCGTACGTAGACCCGTTCGGTTTGGAAGGCGAGGACAAAGGTTGGTTGCAGGATATGTTGCAAGGTATCAAGGATTGGCTGTTTGACAACGAGACCGAGAAGCATCCGCTCCACGGTATGGATGAGGTGGATCGCTACATAAAACTTCTCGACCCCAATGCGCTTCTCCCCGGCGTTAACGACCCGTACTGGCGCGGCAAATTCGCCGAAACTCAAGAGCAGAGCAAGGAATGCATTGGACCGGCTGCAAGAGACGCCGCCATCGGAGCCGCCACCGAGGGCTTGGGTACCTTGGGCCGCGCCGGCGACGAGGCCGTGGATGCCTTCAAAGGGGCGAAAGCCGGAAAGAAAGCAAAGAAAGCGGTTGTGCCTCTTCGCAAGCGGTTGCCTCGGCCGCCGAAGGGAATGGTGAACCCTGAAGCACATCATGACCTGCCGCAGGAGTTTCGAGATAAGTTCGCGGCTCTTGGGTTAGACATAGAAGACGCAGCTTACGGTCGCTGGGTTGCGGGTGGACCCGGAGGTAACCATCAGAAGTGGTCTCACGATTTCAATGATGAATGGCGCGCGTTCTTCGAACGTTACAGGAAGGCTGGTAAAAGTCCGACGAAGGGACAAGTCCTAAAATTCATGCGCAGACTGAGAGATGATCCTCGATTTCAATAGGAAGAAGTGAATGCAATACTATCACGTTAGTGACAATTCGTTCTATACTCGCGGTTTCCCTTGGATTCAGCACATAACCGAAGGGGTGACTTCGCTTGGTGAATGTCCCGTGTGCACCGCCATGGGCTGGGAGCTAAGTACAGAGATTACGGCCACGCTCAGGCCGGACAAGGGGAGTCGTTGGCCAGATGTCCTCGGGTGTGGAGCAATAGCCTCACCTTTTATCGTTTCCGGTAAGGTGCTGGAGGCATGGAGAAGTGAAGCTATTGGAGAATTTCCCAATGGTCGGGTGATAATCGCCGAGCCATTCCCGAAGAAGCTGGCCGACACCGAGCCGCCTGACTACTTCTGGCTCCAGGGCGAGAGAATGGAGGGTGCAAAATTAGACCTCGAGGCAAGCGGCTTTGTTGGTGTCCAATACTGTCCTTGTTGTGGTGCATATTCTGACGACATAGAGGCCACGTACGATCGACAACATGCTCAGGTGTGTCCGTACGTATTCGTTCCCGGAACGTGGAATGGCGCGCATTTATTTACTACGAACCTGTCGGACGCCGCCTTTTTTTGTACGGAGGCTGTGCTGGATTGTGCCCGCAAGTACCGACTCACCAATTTTGGATTCACACCTATCGAGGAAGGGGTTGCTGCAGGTAGCAAGGGTGTCAAGTATCTGAAGTGAAACCAATTCTGTGAATTGTGTAATTGAAGAACGCCTCACTCTGCATGGAACCGTGCTGGAGCCCCGCCCAGGCCGGGCGATGAACCAGTACACGGCGACGCCGTGGGACACGCGGACGTATGACGCGGCGGGGAACCTGCGGACCGGCGTAGATGTAGCGCCCGCCCTCAGCGGCGGGCGTAGTCTGGGCTATGACGCGCTGGGCCGTCTCGTGCGCTACCAAGGCGAGCAGCGCGGGCCGGCGGTGTTGGTCGAGACCTTCAGCGACGAGGACTTGACCGGCTGGACGCCGTGGTCGGGGAGTTGGGAAAAAGGGTGATCGGCATTTGGATGACGGACCATGAACCTTAGTTTGAAGCCAAGATGGTCTGCTATTCACGGCATGACGCTTATTGGACTTTGCTTTGTCACCGGATGCGGCCGACCGTTGGACCTTGGCCTGAAGCTTCAGACTGGCGACAAGCGCATCGTGCTGGTGACCGTGACGTCGGTCGAAACCGTGACCGTCCCGGGACGGACCGCCGAGAAACACGCGGGTGAAGAAATGGCCTATCTGTTCGAAGTGTCGGACGTCTCGCCGGACGCAGGCGCGACAACCAAGGTCACAATTACGTCATCGGATCGCACGGAAGGGCGCTCCTTTTCCGTGGAGGGCGCCAGCGGCTTTATGCCGGTAGACGAACAGACGGCCTTGTTGGAGAAGTTGACACGGCACATGAAGGGCGAGAGCTTTACCGCGCGGCTCAACTCGCGCGGAGAAGTGGCGAGCGTTTCGGGCATGGAGAAAGTCCTAGTAGGGGCGATGGCGAAGTACGTTGCCGAAAAGCCGACGGAGAGGAGCTTATTTGATCGGGTGCGAGGCAAGGACGAACAGATGAAAGCTCTCAATGACGAAGTTCGCGCAGACCTCGATGAACTCTTACACATTTACCCGGAATCTCCCGTTCGAATGGGCGGAACTTGGATTCAAGAAACGAGCTATGACAGCGATATCACTCTCGACATCAAGCGGTCTTTCGAAGTGAAAAGGCTCGAAGAAGATACGATTACCATCGAGAGCAACGGGGAAGTGCAGTCCGTCACATTTAATGGTCGTGGCGATTCCTCCGGGTCAATTCTGGGTCCCGGATTCGACGGAAAGGAAGTCGGGACCATCAGTTTGGACCGGGCCACAGGCTGGATTAAGAAAGCGGAATTCACGCTTCAGGGGAGCACAATGATCAACTATTCATCAAAAAACGCGGGCGCCAAGGAAATCAAGTTCGCGATCGAAAACAAGACCATTGTCGAGAGCTTTCCGGCGAATTAGAAATGGTAACGGTTCAGACACGACAGCTAGGGCGACGCCGACCGCTGCTGGACGATTGGTCCTTTGAGCTTCCGCCGGCTTGGGGCGAAGCCGGCGGCGAACCGCTGACGTTGCGCAGACTGATCACGAAGATCGTGTGTCTCGAGGTGACGAAATTCCGGGAGCGGCAGAAACGTCGCGCCACGTTTCACGTAATGACCGTCCAGGAAGTGGCCTAATCACTCACCATGGGGGGACAATTCAGCCCGAGCGCTTGACGCAACAATGCGATGTATGATATATTGCAAATATGGCATATATCGCAAACATTCCGACAACACTCCGGGCGATTCGAGCTAAGCTCGACTTGACCCAACAGCAGCTAGGCGAGCGGTTGGGTGTTTCCTTTGCTACTGTAAATCGCTGGGAAGGCGGCGATATCAAGCCGCAGCGCGCCGCCATCGAGGCAATCGCCGCGTTGTCGCGAGAAGCGGGCGTCGAGAAAATCAAAGACACCGCCGAGGCCGCCGAACGAGTCATGCGCCGTCGTCGCAGGCAATCAGATAAGGCAACGCCCTCGACCAAGCCCATGGAGCAAATGCTCTGGGATGCGGCCTGCTCCATCCGCGGCGAGAAGGATGCGGCGAAATTCAAGGATTATTTGCTGCCGTTGCTATTTCTGAAGCGCCTGTCCGATGTGTTCGATGACGAGATCACGCGACTGGGCGAGGAGTACGGCGATCACGCGACTGCCCTCGAGATCGCCGAGTCTGACCACTCGCTGCTGCGTTTCTACCTACCGCCCGAAGCCCGATGGGCGATCATCAGTGGTCGCGAGGCCTACAATTGGCCGCCCGACGAGAAAGGCCGGAGCACGGCGCCGAAGGATATCGGTGAGCACCTCACGAAGGCGGTGCGGGCAGTGGTCAAGTACAATCCGACGCTTTCCGGGGTGATTGACGTGGTGGACTTCGCGGCGGAACGCAGCGGCGAGCGCGATATCAACCCGGCCAAGCTGCGCGGCGTCGTCGAGACTTTCTCCGATCCGCGCTACCGACTGGGCCTGGCCGACGTGCAGCCCGATTTCCTGGGCCGAGCCTACGAATATCTGCTGCGCAAGTTTGCGGAAGGATCGGGGCAGAGCGCCGGTGAATTCTTCACGCCGACCGAGGTCGGTTTCCTGATGGCGCAGATCATGCGCCCGAAACCGGGCGAGACCTGCCACGACTTTGCCTGCGGTTCTGCGGGACTCCTGATCAAGCTGCAACTGGTTGCGCGCGAGTTGGACCCGACGAGCAAGGTTCCGCTCAGGCTGTCCGGCCAGGAGTTGCAGGCCGAGAGTTACGCGGTTGCCCGGATGAACGCAATCATCCACGACATGGAGGTGGAACTCCAGCGCGGCGACACGATTATCAACCCCAAGTTTCGCAGCGCGGACAGTCGCCTCACGGCCCACGACATCGTGGTCGCTAATCCCATGTGGAACCAGCCGTTTGCGCCGGACATCTTTGCCAACGACCCGTTCGATCGCTTCCGCACCGCAGGCGGAATCACCAGCGGCAAAGCCGACTGGGCTTGGCTGCAGCACACCCTCGCCGTTATGAACGAGCATGGCCGCGCTGCCGTAGTCCTCGACACGGGCGCGGTGACACGCGGTTCGGGTTCGAAGAACGAGGACAAGGAGCGCAACATCCGCAAGTGGTTCGTCGAACATGACGTGATTGACGGCGTGATCCTGCTGCCGGAAAACCTCTTCTACAACACCCCCGCCGCCGGCATAATCGTGGTCCTATCCAAGCGCAAACCTGCCGCGCGCAGGGGCAAGATTGTCTTGCTCAACGCCAGCAGGTGCTTCAAGAAGGGGCGGCCCAAGAACTACTTACCGGAAGAAGAAATTCGGCCGCTAGCGGCAAAGTACTTGAAAGGCGGGCCCGTCGAGGGTCAGCTTGCCGTCATCACTACCGAGCAAGCGCAGGAAGCCGACTACAACCTGAGTCCGAGTCGTTGGGTGGGGGCGACCGGGGACGTCAAACACCGTCCCGTTCGTGAGATCGTGGACGAGCTAATTCGTCTGGATTCGGAGGCCAAAAAGATCGACGAGAGCCTCGCAAAGCTGTTGGCGTTGCTATGAACAAGACTAAATGGAATTGGCGGCCACTGGGCGAACTGTTCGAAATCGGTGCCGGAAAAACTATGTCCGCTACCGCCCGCTGTGGGACAAACAAGACGCCTTTCTTGCGCACTTCGAACGTGCTTTGGGATGAAATCGATATGACCGAGGTGGACGAGATGTCCATGTCGGCAGAGGAAATTGCTGAGAAGGGTCTTTTGCCGGGAGATTTGTTGGTCTGCGAAGGCGGCGAGATTGGACGTGCGGCCATATGGAACGGTGATGTGCAGACCATGTCGTTTCAGAATCACCTGCATCGCCTCCGCCCATTGCGCTCGGACGTCGAACCGAGTTTCTACGTGTACTTCCTCCAATGCGCGTTCACTCAGTTGGGAATTTTTGAGGGAACCGGGAACGAAACCACGATCCCTAATCTCTCACGCAACAGGCTATCCGCGCTCAATGTTCCGCACCCACCTTATCCCGAGCAACAGGCGATCTCGCGGGGACTTGCGTTGATCCGCAGTGCCATTAAGACGCAAGGAATCGCGTCAGCTAGGGCACAAGAACTCAAACGTGCCGCGATGCGCGAGCTGTTCACGCGTGGGCTGCGGGGCGAGCCGCAGAAGGAGACCGAGTCTGGTCCTATTCCTGACAGATGGGACATAGTTCCCTTGGATGGTGTCGCCGTCGTGCAAACCGGAGTGGCAAAGGGGCGGAGGCTTGGCACGGCTGACATGATTGAAGTTCCCTACCTGCGTGTTGCCAACGTACAGGATGGACACCTCGACCTTGATGAGATCAAGACCATCCACATTCGGTGTTCGGAGATCGATCGCTATCTATTGAAAGATGGTGATGTCGTCCTCACGGAAGGCGGCGACTTCGACAAACTGGGCCGAGGGTTTATCTGGCGGAGCGAAGTGAATCAATGTGTACACCAGAATCATGTGTTTGCGGTCCGGGTAAATCGAGGACGCCTCGTGCCCGAATTCCTTGCATACCTTGCACAAAGCAATTACGGGAAGGCGTACTTTCTGAAGGTCGCGCACAAGACGACTAATTTGGCGTGTATCAATACGACCAAACTCAAGGCGTTTCCGGTTCTTGTTCCTGGGCTCGACGAACAACGCGAAATCGTCGCCATCCTCGAGGCCATCGACCGCAAGATTGAATTGCACAAGCAAAAGCGTGCGGTGCTCGAAGCGCTTTTCAAAGCTTTATTGCACAAGCTGATGACCGGCGAAATTCGGGTAGCTGATCTTGACTTATCGGCACTTGAGACATCGGCGAAGGAGACAGTGTAAGCGATGTACTTCTTCTATTTCGATGAATCGGGCTCGCGTGATGCGTCAATCGGCACACCCACTAAGCCCAAAGATCACCTGTATGTCTTGCTTGCGCTTGGCATATTTGAACAGCAGTGGCACCGACTGGAGCGCGCAATCTCACTGGTTAAGTTGGAGTTTGCCGATCACCTGCATAGAACGGGAA
>JACQVH010000259.1 GCA_016209895.1 Candidatus Hydrogenedentota bacterium
CATAATATATATTATCGGACTCTACCCGCCTCTACCGTTTCTCTTCACTGAGTCCCCAATCAGAGGTGGCAACGACAGTCGGCCCCGCCTCGCGCTTAAACGCGCGGGATCACTCGGCTTGGCGGGCTTCTTCGAGGAGTGAGCGGAGTTCGCCGGCGAGGCCTTGGAGGGCACGGGCTAATTCCCGTTGTTCCCCGGCACGTTCCTCCTGGAGTTCACGAAAGTCGGCTGCAAAACCGGTTGCCGCCTGGAGCGCGAAGAGTTGGGTGTCAATCTTTGTACTCTCGGCCTCAATCTCGGCGAGTCGCCGATTGACGATGTCTATGATGTTTCGGGTAGTCTCCAGGTCTCGCACGATGGGAACGGCCATGAGTACGCCACCGACACGGGCATCCAGCGTTTCACTTGGTGTACTCATTGGCGGTACTCGTTGCCCAGGGCTTTGGCGAAGTTCAGGATTCG
This sequence comes from Candidatus Hydrogenedentota bacterium, assembly GCA_016209895.1. Lineage (GTDB taxonomy): Bacteria > Hydrogenedentota > Hydrogenedentia > Hydrogenedentales > SLHB01 > JACQVH01. Next base: position 463 of record JACQVH010000259.1, read on the forward strand.
GGAGAGCCCTTCCTTGGTCTTGGACAGCCTCGAACGGAGAGCTTTCAGCTCGGATTGCAGTCGCTCGTAATCCTCGCCCTGACGTTTGAGGATGGCGACCTCGCTCTTGAGCTGCCACCCCTCTTGGATTGCTTCCTGGCGTTGTCGCTCATGCTCCGTCAACTGGGCGTGGCGGTCTCTGAACAAGTCTCGCAATTCGCGCACCATGTGAGTGATGTCGTTTAACTGCTTGGCCAGCAAAGGGTTCAACGCTGTTCTGCTCCGTGCTTGACACGTAATTCGTGCAGGATTTTGTCCCGGAGAGCGTCAGCCTCGGCGTCGGTGAGCGTGCGATCAGACGCTTGGAACGTAAGACTCAGGGCAATGCTCTTTCTCCCGATGGGTACTTGCTCACCCAGGTATTGGTCGAAGATACGCACTTTCTTGAGTAGATTGCCGCCCGCCGCTCGCGTGGTATCCACCAAGGCACCCGCCGGTATACGGGCATCAATCAGTAGCGCCAAGTCCTGGACAGATGCCGGGAAGTTCGGAATGGGTTGAAATCGCGTTATGTCCCTTTCATGCGTCAGGAGTTCCGGTAAATGTAACTCGAGGATATACAGGTCAGGCAGAATATCAAGCAAGCGTTGGACGTCCGGACATACTTTCCCAAGGTAGCCAATCGGAGTATCCTCAAAATGGACATCAGCCCCATGGCCCGGTTCAAAGACTGCGGTGGAACTAGGCCGGAACGAATACTTGACCCCAAAGCAGTCGAGAATCGCCTCTGCAAACCCTTTGAGGTCGTAAAAATCAAAGGTTTGCGCGGGGCGGCTCCAGTGTTTCTCTCCGCCTTTTCCCGCCAAGACCAAGCCGACACGCAACTGCTCGTCAGGTAGCTCCCGTCCGGTTCCGGGGAGAAACACGGGCCCGATCTCGAAGAAAGAAACTCCTTGGGCGCCGTGCCGGAAATTGAGCGATGCCGTTTCGAGTAATCCTGGGATAAGGGTGGTTCGCAAAGTGGCGTGGTCTTCCGACAGCGGGTTTAGGAGCGCAATCATATCGAGTAAAGTCGCGTTGAGACGCGCCTTCTGCACCGCTCGCGGGTTCGAGAAACTCATATTAGTGATTTCGGTGAGGCCCAACGAGGCCAGGTAGTGGCGGAATTCCGCGAGACGGCGGTCAAACGGCGCGAATTCCTCCTCGCCGCGTCTCACGGTAGGCAATGACGTCTCGACGTTTTCATAGCCGTACAGGCGCGCTACCTCCTCGATGAGATCCGCTTCGCACGTAACGTCATGTCGCCACGACGGGATTTCGAGAGTACAGTCGTCCGAGTTTGAGGAAGTAACGCGAAATCCCAGTTTTTCAAGTTTGTCTTGCTGTGTTTCACGCCGAATTCGAGTACCCAGTAGCAGGTCCGTTCGGGCGAATCGGAGCTTCACAGGAGGCTGGCTTCGCGGTTTGGGGTGCGCGTCGAGCACGCCCCTGGCGACCCTCCCCCCTGCTATCTGTTGCATCAACGCGGTGGCTCGGTCAATTGCCAATCGAGCCATTTCGTGATCCGCGCCACGCTGGAACCGGGCGGAGGCTTCCGTTTGCATGTTCAGCTCTCGAGCGGTCCGGCGGATAGACTTTCGGTCGAAGTACGCGCTCTCCAAAAAGACCTCGGTCGTGGTTGGCCCGACCTCGGACTCCTTCCCACCCATGATTCCAGCGATGGCGACGGGGTTCCTGCCATCCGCGATGACGAGCATGTCCGAGGTGAGGTTTCGTGACTGTTCATCAATGGTTCGCAGTGTTTCGCCATGTTTCGCAATGCGTACAACCACGCGTTTTTCGATGAGTTTCGATAGATCAAAGGCGTGGAGCGGGTGTCCGGTCTCAATCAATACGTAGTTTGTGATGTCCACGAGATTGCTGATCGGACGCATTCCGGAGGCGTGGAGACGACGCGCCAACCACGCCGGGGAAGACTCAATCTTCAGGCCCGTGATGACCCGTCCGACGTACCTTGGGCATAGTTCGGGCGCTTCGATGGTCACCGAGGAGAGATCGGCTACGGGTGGGCCTTCCTCAACCAATTCCGGCGTCGGAAAGCGGTAGGGAGTCTCGAAGATGGCGGAGAGTTCCCGGGCCAAGCCAATCATTCCCGCCCAATCTCCCCGGTTAGGCGTGATCTCGAAATTAATGATGGTATCGTCGAGGCCCAGCAGGGGTATGATGTCCTTGCCGATTGGGAAGGCTGGGTCCAGGATAAGGAGGCCTTGCTGGTCCTCCCCCATTCCGAGTTCCCGCGCCGAACACATCATGCCCTGGGATTCAACTCCCCGCATTTTTCGGCGTCCGATCATGACTCCGCCGGGCAAGGCGGAACCTTCGCGGGCGGTAGGTACCTTGTCCCCCACTTTCATGTTGCTGGCCCCGCAAATGATTTGGAGGGGGGTGCTCTCCCCCACGTCGGTTCGGCAGACGACCAGTTTATCGGCACCGGGATGCGGCTCGATCGACAATATGTGGCCGACAACCACGTTCTGAATGTCGCTATTGGGTCTTTCGATGGACTCGATGACCAATCCGGCCATGGTCATTCTCTCGGCCAGTTCGTCTGGACCGACGGGAAGGTCAATGAATTCTTTTAGCCAGTTTAGGGAAACTCGCATATTAGAATTGCTCCAGGAAGCGCAGATCGTTTTCGTATAGATAGTGAATACTGCTGATACTGTGTCGGAGCATGGTTATGCGGTCTATGCCCAAGCCGAAGGCATAGCCGGTGTATTGTTCGTAGTCGTAACCGACTGAGCGGAAGACTTCCGGATGAACCATCCCGCAACCCAAAATCTCGACCCAGCCGCTGTTCTTGCAGACGCGGCAGCCGGTTCCTTTGCAAACCGAGCAGGAGATGTCCACTTCGGCGGAAGGTTCGGTGAACGGAAAGAATCCGGGCCGAAAACGAAACTTTGTTTCCCGACCGAAGAACCGGTGTACAAATAGCAATAGCGTCCCTTTAAGGTCGGCCAAGCTTACACCGTGGTCAACCAGCAACCCTTCAATCTGAAAGAACATAGGGCTATGGCTGGCGTCCGCATCGTGACGATAGACGCGTCCGGGCGCGATAATCGCTACGGGCGGTTGAGTCTTCTCCATGACCCGCACTTGGACGGGCGAAGTTTGGGTACGGAGAACGATGCCCGGTCGCACGAAGAAGGTGTCCTGCTGGTCGCGCGCGGGATGGTCGTCCGGGGTATTGAGGCTATCGAAGTTGTAGTATTCGGTTTCAACTTCCGGTCCGGACGCGACTTGGAATCCAAGCTCACGGAAGATACCTATGACTTCCTCCGCAACCCTGGTGAGGGGATGGAGACGGCCGATAGCCGGTCGGCGTCCCGGCAATGTGAGGTCAAGCGGATGCTCGAGGGCGCGGGCCTCGGCTTCGCCGGTTTCGAGCAAAGTCTTCCGTTGATCGAGCGCGACGGTAATTTGCGCTTTGAGCTCGTTTGCGCTTTTGCCTATGCTACGTCGTTCTTCCTCGCACAACGTTCCCAGCGAACGCAGCACCTCCGTGAGCGCGCCTTTTCGGCCGAGAAACCGCACGCGGGTTTCCTCCAGCGCCCGCACGTTGGGGGCAAGCTCGATTTGCCGGACTGCCTCGGCGCGAATGCACTCTAGTTTCTCGTTCATCTCGGGATCCTATGGTCTCGTACTAGGCGAAAAGGGCGGTGCCGATTCGGACTTGCGTGGCGCCCTCCTCGACCGCCACCTCGAAGTCGTTCGACATGCCCATGGACAGTTCCGGCAAACCCAGCGATTCGGCCAAGGATCGGAGTCGCGCAAAATGGGGCCGGGTTACTTCCGGGTCCTGGACCAGGGGGGCCATCGTCATCAGTCCGGCTACGTGGAGGTGAGGCAGCTTCTGGAGCGTGGCCAAGGCATCCGGCACATGCTCGGGGAAAAAACCATGTTTGGTGGTCTCGCCGGACACGTTGACCTCAATAAGCACAGGCAAAGTCCTGTTCGCGGCGTCGCAACGTTGTTGCAGAGCTTGCCCGACCTCGATTCGGTCCAGCGCATCCACGGTGTCGAACAATTCGATTGCCTCCTTGGCTTTACGACGCTGAATCGGGCCGATCATATGCCAACGCGCCACGTGGCCGATTTCCTCGATTTTCGGACGCGCCTCCGCAATTCGGTTTTCGCCGAAGTCTTCAATACCCAACGCGAGCAAGGCCTGGATGGTTTCGGAATTTACGGTCTTGGTTACGGCCACGAGTCGCACGCTCTGGGAAGAGCGTCCAGCGCGCAAAGCAGCCGTCGAGATGCGTTCTCGTACCCTCTCCAAATTTTCTTGAAGCTTTGACGTCGCGACCGGCACGGTACGCCCCTGTTTTTCCGGTTTCCTCACGGTAAAGGGATATGATAGGAAGGCGTCGGGTCTTGATCAAACTGATCGGATTCCGTGTCCCAAGCCCGCGGCGGTTGGACGTCACCCCTGGTACTTATACCACGTGTCACCCGCCTGGAAGACGACGAATTTGCCGGGTTCGGCAAGCGCCAGTATCTCCGTCAGGTCGGGTATCTGTTGCCGGAGTTGAGCGAGGAGTTCACTCTCCGCGGAAATCGAGCGGGTTCGTTCATCGCCGTATTCCTCCTGGCACCATCCGCCGTCCAGCTTCATGAACTTCAGGCCGGTGACAGTTTTCTCGACACTGGCGAGGAATTGGGCGGCCTCTTCGCGACGCAGCACAGCTTGCCGTTCGGAGAGCGTCAATGCGAGATTCGCCTTCAATTTGATTTCGATGATGAGATCGGAGAGTTCGTCAAAGTAAGTCAAGTTCTGCCAGCGGCCGTGCTGCAGATACATAATCGCTTCCCAGAACCGTCCCTCCTCGACAAGTTTCCTGACGTTCATCTTGAGCAGTTGGACGGTACAGGCCTGGTCGCCGCCGGATATTTCTATAATCTCTTGGTAACTCTTTCTGGCTTCTTCGAAAAGTCGGTCGGCCGATTCGCGGGCCGATGTGGCGGCCTGCTCCACCTCACCAGCGCGGGCCTCGGCTTCGCTGGATGCGGATTCGAGCGCTTGGATTTCCTCCGGAGTCGCGGCGGCCTGGCGGGCACTGCCCAGCGCAGTCAGGGCGTCGTTTGACTTTTGCCGAGCTTCCCGTGCCGCGTTTTCCGCAGTTTGGGCCTGCGCTTCGGCCTGGTCCGCTTCACGCTCTTTGATGAAACCGTGCAGTTCGGCGATGAATCCGGGTATGTTGAGATTGGTACCGGGATTCTCTGCGTAGTATTTCTCCCAGCCGGCCAGCGCGTCTTCATAGCGCTTATTATGTTCGAGGCAGTGATACAACATGCGCCGCACGTAGTTTTCGTGCCGATAGCGTATGGCTTCCGAAAGGTATTTGACGACGTTGGGGTGATCCTTCAGTTTGAGTTCGTAAATGCCGTAACCCAGGTCAAAATACAGTTTGTAGTTTCTCGGATTCTTGTAAATCCCGTCCTTCAGAAAGTCAATCGCTTCGTAGTAGAGAAGCTCCTTGTCGCCAAGGCGCTCATGATACCTCGGGTACCATTGCTTCAGCGGTTCGGGCGTGTTCGGCATGTGCGCGGTGGCGTTGTAAGCGAGGTGCCAGGCGCCGATGAGGTACGCGTCCACAAAGTTGGGGTCCAGGGCCACGGTCGTTTTCATGATGGGGACCATCTTATAGAGCATGCCCTGGTGCCAATATTTTTCGACCTGCAGCCACAGCAGGTTGGCGGCCATCTTGCGGAACCCGAAAAACAGGTTGCTGAGATTGATGCTGCCTTCCGAGGAGTACAGGTCGCTGGCGCCAAACTGGGTCCCCAGGCTGGCCAACTGACCGTTCCGAAGATACGTCAGGAACTCGCGGCGTTGCGGGGCCGCCTTCGGGGCGCTCGCATATTTCCAGAGTGCCGCGTCGAAGACCCTACTGCCGTCACCGGCTTCACCGGCGGCGCGGACCACGCGCACCAGCTTAGCGTAGGGTTTATTGTCTTTATCGAAGTCGTCTTTCGTCGAGGGTGGCTCTGGTACGCCTACATCGGATTCGATGGCCTGGACTACGTCGGCGAATAAGGCCTCGTCCTTCATCTCTTTTGGCTGCTCGAGGTCCGCTTCCGCTGGGGAGGTATCGGTCGCAACCTCTCCGAACAGGCGAAATTGGCCCGCCGCGGCCACGATCCACCGGTAAAAACGTTCGGAGTCTCGCAAATGGTCCACACGTCGGCCCTGCAAGGCGGCCAGGGCCAAAGTGGCGGCGAACAGGATACCCAGGAGCAGATTGGGGTACTTCTTCATCGTGGGTTCATAATTCCTTGCGGCGGAAAACCCAGTAGGCCATGAGGAATCCCGCGAAGGCGTACACCGTACCATAGATGATCAGATTGGGAATCTGTACGTCGGTAGGTGGGTCGTTCACTTGGCGGCTGATGACCTGATTTTTCAGACTGAAGTTCTGAAGATTCGGGAGTACCTGATAGAGGCCGTACGCGAGCAGGCCCAACCAGCGGTCACTGGCGTCGCCAGCCCGGTTGTACACGTCTTTCAGATATTCCGTGAGGTGGCCGGTAATGTAAATGAACAATCCGGAAATGGTGGGCAGTACGGCCGAACTCGCGGCGCACGAGATGGCGAACGTGAAGGCCGACACAATCAGAAACTCGAAGTAAGTCAGCAGAATGGACCAGAGCAAAAGGGTCGGGGTCGTTTTATCCTTGACGTACAGAGCGAAGCAAAACAGCCCGCCCATCAGCAATAAATTGATCAAAACGATGAGTTGAACGCCGACGAACTTGCCGACTAAGTATTGGTAACGGCGGACCGGCTTCGAAAGCACGGTGTAGACGACCTTGTTTTCCACTTCGTTGGGGACCACGGACGCCGAGATGAAGATGGTGATCAGAACGCCGAAGATGGAAATGGTGGTGACACAGATATCTTTTACCATCTTGACTTCGACGTCGGATTTGAGATCTTGCAGCGAGGTCTGGGTCATGAACGCGGTCATAAAGAA
>JACQVH010000260.1 GCA_016209895.1 Candidatus Hydrogenedentota bacterium
CGCCATCGTTGCCGCCCGCGCTGTTTGGGTTTAGGCCGTGGTTTATCTCCCACCAATCGGGCAGGCCATCTCCATCAGAATCAGCTTGATTGGGGTCCGTACCCAATTCCGCCTCGCGGAAGTTCGGAACCCAGTCTTCGTCCGGATCATTGAGGTCCGCCTGATTTGGCCACACAAAAACCGCCGCGATTTCACGGAATCGGTCCACAACAATCGTATTGCGTCTAGCAGTTCCCTCAAGGGCTCCCATCCAGTGGTCGAAACGCCACCCAGGGGCGGGGTGAGCCGTAACAAAGACCTTTTCCCTTGGTGCGTAGTCGTGATGGTCGAAAGCTTCCTGGTACGCATAGCGGGGATGGTCCGGTGTCGCATTCAAAGTTTCATAAGTGACCACGCCTTGTCCCTGGAAATAGGTAATGAGCGTGTTTTCGTGAGGACCCACGAGACCGAGAGCCGCATTAATGACGAGTTGAACGTCAATTGCATCCACCCCGCAGGTAGCATTCACGTCCGCATTGCCTTCAATTGGCTGCCCCAGGGCGGCGTTGGTCACAAGCTGTACATCCGCGGCATCTACCGTGCCATCGCCGTTGATGTCAGCCGGGTACGTGATGGCATCCGCTGCTGGGATGAATACCGCGGCGATGTTCGAGTCCGTTGTGTTCGTGAGCCGAATGCCCGTTCGCCCGCTTTTTTCGGCATGGCCGGAGTAATAGTCCCAGTCAGGCGGCACGATCCAGTGATCGAAGACCCAGTTTTCAGCGGGAGTGGCATACACGACTACCGCCGTGCCACCGGTAGCATATGGGCGTACAACCTTGCCCTCAAACGTCTCGCCGGGGGCATCGTCAAACGAAAGCGTACCTTCGCCGAATACATCGGCTACAATGGTAGTCGCAGGCGTTACATACGCTGCGGTCACGGTCTTGTCAGCGTCCATAACGAGCGAAAGCGTGTTGGCGGTGGCCAATGGGACGTCATCAACTTCCCAATGGTGAAAAACGCGCCCGCCGCCGGGATACGAGTCGGCTTGAAGTTGAACGGAGGTCCCCACCTTCTCAAAGCCCTCAATCCTTCCGAGGGTTTTGGTTGCGGGTTGAGACAGGAGCCCCGGGAGAATCTTAAGATAACTTCGGTCCGGGTCTTGACTATCCACTTCGGTGGGAGAGATAACAACCGTCAGTTTGTGGCCCGGTGCAAATACCGCCGAAACCGTTGTAGCGGCATCGGCCACGATCTGTCCCTCGAGAGGAGAGGCTTCGGACATAAAGACATTTTCACCCCATCTTTCCAGTACAAAGTGGTCCGCAGGAACGGCTTTGACGCGTATAACGGTGCCGGGTTCATACGCACCATCTGGCGGGTCAAGTGTCACCGTTCCGCCCTCCACAGTAGCGACCGTCACCGCTACTTTCTCCACAAAAGCCGCAGTCAGGACCTTTGCCGCACTCATGGTCACACCGGTCGGGTTATCCTTGAAATAGAGATCGGGTTCATCTATGTCGCCTTCCCAATGGTCAAACATCCAGCCTTCCGCGGGTACGGCGCTGAGCGACACCCCCGTGGCATATGGATAACTGGCGCCGTCGGGGTCTCGGACAATTGAGCCGTTGCCTTGACTGCTCGTGTTGAGCCCGTACTCTTCGCGTGTGAAAAAGCCCTGAATGGTTTGGTTCGCGGCCATCGCGATGGTGACCGGGTTCTGAGCGCCGGTAAGGTCTCCATCCCAACGGTCGAATCGCCAACCGTTACCGGACGTTGCGGTCAACGTCACGGGGGCGCCGGAGTCGTACACGGGACCCAAAGGATCGGTCGAGACCGTCCCGTCTCCGAAACTGAGCGTGTTCAGGTGAAACGTCTGAATGAAGACGGCGGTCACGCTCTTGTCCGTGTCCATGGTCAGGTTGGCAGGATTGGTCGAGCCGGTGAGACTTCCTTCCCAGTGGTCAAAGCGCCACCCTTGCGAGGCGGTGGCGGTTAGGACGATGGGCGTCTGCACCTCGTAAGTTCCGGTGCTGGGCGCGACCGTGCCGCTACCTTGCACGGCGGTGGTCAAGACCACGTCGTTATCCAGGATAGTCAGCGTGTGGTTGTTAGGCGAACCCAATGTTGAATTCGTAGGTGAAAACAGTGTGACCACCACAGTCTCGTCGCTTTCGTCGAGGACGTCGTTCACGATGGGGACCGATAGCGTCTTGCTGGTTTGTCCTGCCGTAAACGTCAGTTGCCCATTAGCCAACGTATAATCCACTCCGCCGCCGGTGGCGGTCCCGGTTACGCCGTAATTAACGGTCACCGAGCGCCCGGAGACCGGGGTCAAGTTTGTCCCCATGTAAACGGTTCCGGAGAATTCGTTGGCGCTCGAGGTACCCGCTTCGAACTGCACGGTAGGCAGCGGATCATCGTCGGTAATCGTGAGTGTGTGGACGGTCGTTGCACCCAACGTCGCGTTGCTCGGCGAAGATAACGTAATGACGACCGTTTCGTTGTCTTCGTTCAGCGCGTCGTTAACAATAGGGACCGCGATATTTCGACTCGTTTGGCCGGCGGTAAAGCTGGTCTGTCCATTAGTCAGACTATGGTCCGTGCCACCGCTGGTGGCGGTCCCGCTCACCGTATAGTTCACGGCAACCGTCCTACCGGAGGCGGCGCTCAACGTTACGGCCACATTCACAGTTCCAGCGGCTTCCGTCCCACTCGAAGTCGAGGACTGGAACTGCACGGTGGGCAAGGGATCGTCGTCAGTAATCGTCAATGTGTGTACCGTCGTCGCGCCCAGCGTGGCATTGGTCGGCAAAGACAGCGTGATGACCACGGTCTCATTGTCTTCGTCGAGTGCGTCGTTAATGATGGTGACCGCAATATTCTTGCTCGTTTGTCCGGCCGTGAAGGTGAGTTGGCCATTGGCCAAGCTGTGGTCCACTCCTCCGCCGGTGGCCGTCCCGCTCACCGTATAGTTCACTGTAGCCGTCTTGCCCGACGCGGCACTCAAGGTGACAGGCACATTTATTGTTCCAGAGGTTTCCCCGTAACTTGAAGTCGAAGTCTGGAACTGCACCGTGGGTGGATTATCGTCGTCGGTGATGGTCAAAGTGTGAACCGTCGTCGCACCCAGGGTGGCGTTGCTCGGCGAAGATAGCGTTATGACTACCGTTTCATTGTCTTCGTCCAGCGTGTCATTGATGATCGGGACCGCGATATTCTTGCTTGTCTGCCCAGCGGTAAAGGTGACCTGTCCATTAGCCAAACTATGATCGGTACCTCCGCCGGTGGCCGTGCCGCCGACGGTGTAATTGACAGCCACGCTCCGTCCGGAAGCCGTGTTCAGCGTGACCGCGACGTTCACCGTTCCAGCGGCTTCCGCGGCGTTAGAGGTCGAAGCCTGGAACTGCACGGTGGGGAGGGGATCGTTGTCCGTGATGGTCAAGGTATGGACACTGGGAGTGGCCAGGGCGGCGTTGGTTGGGTTGGAAAGGGTGACGATTACGGTCTCGTCATCTTCGTCTAACGTGTCATTAACGATCGGAACCGCGATGGTCCGGCTCGTCTCACCACTCGCAAAACTGACCTGTCCATTCGCTAAGTTGTGGTCAATACCGGCCCCGGATGCGGTTCCGCTTACCGTGTAATTTGCGGAGGAACTTGAAGCCGCGTTGGTTCGGTTCACCGTAATGTTCACCGTTCCGGCCGATTCTGCCGCGCTCGAGGTAGCCGTCTGAAACCATACTTCCGGAACGAACGTGGCCGTCACGGACTTGTTGGCGTTCATTTGAATCACAACGGGACTCACCGTCCCCGACAAGTCGCCACTCCAATTGCCAAAACGCCAGCCGGTGATGGGGTTGGCGGTAAGTGTGACAAAAGCGTCGCCGGCATACGTTTCAACCCACGTAGGCGTTTGTGGCGCTGTGCCCCCGGCCGCATCGGGATCGGGCGTGACGGTCCCGCCCGTGGATGGCTCGACGGTGACCGAGAGGGCGAATTCAGTCGGGGGCGGCGGCTGAAACGCCCTGACAAGCTGCGGCGGCACGGTCAAGACCAAAACCGAGGCTGCCAAAAAGGCAGCGTACGCCGCGAATCGGGAGATTCCCCTCAGCCCCATGGCACACTCCTTCTGCTGTTTGCCCGTGACGGAAGTTAGCCCCGCCACGATTGCTTCGAGAGAAAGCTCGTACCTTTAACCAAACGTATTCTTCTACGAACTCGCGCCCTATTGTTCTGGCTTGGGTGCGGCACCCTCGGGTTTGGAGGATTCGTCATCTCGAGACGCTTCCACCGCCGATTTCTCCGCCAGGCGCAATTGGTTCACGCGTTCGGACGCCTGGGTGGCAACGACGCTGTTCGGGAATTTGGCAGCTAACTTCTCCAGAACTGCAGCCGCCCCTTCCTTATCGCCGGCGCGAATCAAGAACTCTGCGCCCTTGCTAACGTCTTTCAGCAGGTCTTCATACAGATTGCGTGTGTAGGCCGTACCTAATTCCTTCTGTTCCAAGAGCGCCTCACACCAATGGCGCGCTTGAGGTGCGTCGTTGTCCTCCGCGGCGATACGCAAGAGTTGGATGCGTGCGTACGTAGCATCTGCGGTCTCCTGAGAACTTGCCGTTAACGCCGACGCAGTATCCTTGACTTCGGCTTTTCGTGGCGTTGCCACAAACGCTTCCAACATGTAGAGGCATCCGAAGCGGGTGTGCGCGTCGGGGGCGTTCTTCGCTGTGTCCGTTAACGTAAGTAACCCCTCATCAGTCTTCTCCGTCTGCAATCGGTCCACCGTGGTTGACACGGCAATTGCTACTGGATCATTTTTCCGCGCCGCTAGTAGGGTATCGGCGCCCATGGCCGTGGACACCGCGGCAGGTTCCGAGGCGAGCTTTTTCCGAGCGATGTACAGGGGACCGCGTAGTACCGCCCGTGTCAACTCCAAATCGGGATATTGTTTCATCAATTCGCCGCGAGCGTTTTTGGCCAGGTTACCGTCACGGTAATAGTACGGCGAGGCCATGAGCGCCAGAGACAGCGCCCTCACCCACGGGGTAGATGAGTTGGTCAGGACATGAAGTTTCTGACTGACGGCACTGAATTCTTTTTCGCTAAGACCGGTGTCGAGGTTGAGGTACAACGCCGTGAGGATCAGGTCGTCGGCCGGCTCCTGTTCCGCTTTCATCACTTCGTCCACAAACGCACGACGCGTCGCGTCGTCCATGAGGTATTCGAGAGTGAATTCCAGGAGATAGGACGTGGCTACTGCCTCATCAATGGCCGCCGTTTCGTTCGGCCACTCCCGTAGGCTGGTGAGTAGGCTCGAGGCGCCTTCCCTCACGCGGCCTGCCTGTATTTGTTGGTAGGCTTCTTGACGTTCGGCGGCCAAGTCTCTCGCGGCTGCTGTGACCGCGACTTGAGCCAGAATCGTCAACCCCACGAGCGCTACTAGACGTGCTATCATTGGAGTTCCCCCTTGGGAAAGGACCCGCTTATGTACTGCCAATGACATAATCTAGCAGAGCCAAATCGGATTCTCAAGGAAATCTTCCTACACAATTATCATCGGTTCACTTGCCGAATCTCACAGGCCTCCGAGTGATGGTTAAAGGCTACCGAAGGTCAAGTTCCGAGAAAGTGACTGGCAGTTTGCGGTACCCGAGGGCGCAAATTTAGCACTTTTTACTTTCGAGTCTCGCTACTAGGGCTTGTATGCCGTCACGTTTCGAGCACAAGGCTATCTAGGCTTAGTATTCAGGACTTAGGAGCGGCCCAATATTTAGTTGCAAATACAGAGGCTATTTGCTAGAATTTCCTTGCTGGAAGTAATAATCTATTGTCAAATTAGCCGGTTAATGCTGAAGGGGCAACGGGTCCTTGGCTAACGTCCATCGCGAGCGACATCGGGAGATCGCGGGCGTGGTTATGCTCGCGCTTACCACGTTTTTGTTCCTGGCTTTAGTGACGGACGGGTATCAGGGCGACATACGTCGCCCGTTGGATGGGGTGTCGGAAGTACCGAATGCGCTGGGCAGGCCCGGGGCGGCGGTGGCGGGGTTCCTTCTTTTTGTGGTAGGTCAGGGGGCGCACGTTCTCTACTTCCTGACGGGGGCGTGGGGCGTAATGTTGATGCGGCACGCGCAGTTTGATCGCGCTTTCGCCCGCATTCTTGGTCTGGTGTTGCACTGCTCCGCGGTCGCGGGCTTGCTGCAGATTCATTACTATCACTCCGGGGACGGCAAGCTGGCGGGGGGAGCGATTGGGGATTTCGTGGCGAATCCCATTTATCCTTCGTTCGGCATCGTAGGTTCCAACGTGATCGCGCTGACGATCGCGACTATCGGGATGTTGTTGGCGACGGATTTCCTTTTCCTGAAGTGGTTCGTTTTTCTGCATGCGACGGCGCTTCTGCTCGTCCGCAGCATCTTACGAATGCATCGGCTATTCTCCAATTATTGGGTACGCACGCCGCCGCGGACCGGCGACTCTGACAGCACCGGTTGGGACGTGCCCTTTGAGGCACCCGATAGAGAACCGGTTCAGAAGCCGCACGCGTTGGTAAGGCCATCCGCTTCGGAACCGGACGGACGGACGATCCGAATCCGGCCGAATCCCGATTCCGAACAATACCCGACCGGCACACCGTTCGGTGAAATTCCAGTAATTGACATCGGGCCGAAGCCAGTTCCGACGGACGCCTCGGCGCCGTCGAGTCCAAGTGCCGAACCCGATAAGCAATTGGAATTGCCGGCGACCGACGAAACCACGCCCCCCATCGTGCCGCTCGCTCCGAAACGCGCGCGCAAGCCGGTTTCCGTAGCGGCACGACGGAAGAAGATTCAAGCGGAGGAACTGCCGCCGGACTACGAGTATCCGAAGCAATACCAGAAACCCACGTTGGACTTGCTCGAACTGCCGCCCCGCGTGAAGACGGGCGATATTGGCGACACGTTGCGCCGGACCAGCGCGCAACTCGAGGAAACCCTCCAGACCTTCGGCATTGAAGCGCGGGTGACGGACATCACGCGGGGGCCGACGATCACGCGTTTTGAACTGGAGCCGGCACCGGGCATCAAGGTGAGCCGTTTCCTGGCTTTGGCGGACGATGTTGCGCTGGCGCTCAAGGCTTTGCGGGTTCGTGTAGAAGCGCCGATTCCCGGGAAAGGTCGCGTCGGAATCGAGGTGCCGAACGTAGACCGGGAGCCGGTCGTGCTTCGGGAACTGCTGGATTCGAGCGCGTTTCGGAAGTCGAGCGCGAAACTGCCGCTGGCCTTGGGAAAAGACATTGCGGGCGACGTGGCGGTGACCGACCTCGAGAACATGCCGCATCTCTTGGTGGCCGGGGCGACAGGCGCGGGTAAGACGGTATGTGTGAAGTCGTTGCTCGCCAGCTTGCTCTTCACGAAGGTGCCGGAAGAACTCCAACTCATGCTCATTGATCCGAAGATGGTCGAACTCTCGGTCTTCAATGACATTCCTCATCTGATCACGCCGGTAGTGACGGACCCTAAGAAGGCGGCGACGGCGCTGAATTGGTTGATTGTCGAGATGGAGGAACGATATCGGCTCTTCGCCCATCTGCGGGTGCGTAACATCGAAGTGTATAACGAGAGCGTAGACAACGGGGAGATCGAAGTGGTGGATCCGGAAGCCACGAGTGCGGAGGCAGTGAACGCGATCCGAAAGCTTCCCTACATCATATGCATCATTGACGAGTTGGCCGACCTCATGATGCTGGCCCGGGCGGAAGTGGAAGATGCGATTGCGCGTCTGGCGCAGTTGGCGAGGGCGGTGGGCATCCATCTGATCATTGCCACGCAACGCCCATCGGTGGACGTACTGACCGGGGTGATCAAGGCCAATTTTCCGGCGCGCGTGTCGTTCCAAGTATCGTCGCGGGTAGACTCGCGCTGCATTCTAGACGAAATTGGGGCGGAACGACTGGTTGGCAAGGGCGATATGCTCTATTTACCGGCGGGGCAGTCGAAACCGACGCGCATTCAAGGGGCGTTCGTGCACGACGACGAGATGAGCGCACTAGTGAGCTATCTGAAGACTCAGGCACCGCCGCAGTACCGGGACGAGATCGAGCGCTTTGGAAAAACTCCGGAGGAATTGGAGGAGGCCCTGGAGGCCGACGACGAGTTGTTCGACGAAGCGGTGCGGGTCGTACTGGAGACTGGACAAGCGTCCATTTCTATGGTACAACGTAGGCTGCGGGTGGGGTATACTCGCGCCGCGCGACTCATTGACATGATGGAACTAAGGGGCATCGTGGGTCCACATAGCGGCAGCAAAGCCCGCGAAATCTTGGTGGATGCGCCGCGCAAGGAAGAGGTGGCATGAGGAAAGCAATCTTCCCGGGAGAGGAACTGCGCCGGCAGCGGGAGGCGTTGGGTTGGAGTGTAGACGACGTATACCGCAAGGCGCGGATTCCGGTGAGTTGTATCGAGGCGCTGGAGGACGGCAATGTGCGGGGTCTGCCGGCGCCGTGTTACACGGTGGGCTTTCTTAAGAGTTACTGTCACTTGCTCGGTCTGGAACCGGACCGGTATCTCGACAGCTTGCGCAGTTGTCTGCGACCCACGCATCGTTTTCTGCGACGACCCGTTCGCGGCGAAACGACGTGGCCGGCGTGGCTGGGTGACGCGCTCACGTGGGCGGCGGTTTGCGCCGTGATTGCTCTCGGTTGGTTGACGTATATGGCGGCCGTACGGCCGCGCAATACGCTGAAAGACGGACGCGTGGAAGCGGGAACCGTGGAACTGGTCATCCCGCCGGCTCCACCCGTGTTGAATCTGCCGCGCTGAGTGATGGGGCGCGCCGGGGGAAACACGGCGAGGAAATCTGACGCCGGTAAGCGCGGACGGCCTTCGAGGACGGGAATCTCGGTTGCGAGTCGGCCGGGCCGGTACGCTTACCGCTGGTGATTTTGGTAGAATCCCCGCATGAATTTGCCGAACCAACTTACGTTGGCGCGGGTGATCATGGCGCCCATTTTCATCTTGCTGATGTCCCTGAATCACTTGGCCGCGTTTATCCTGGCGTATGTGGTTTTTGTGGCGGCGACGATTACCGACTATTATGACGGCAAGATCGCGCAGGAGCGGAATCTGGTTACGAATTTCGGCAAGTTGTGGGACCCCGTTGCCGACAAGGTATTGATCACCGCGGCGTTTGTAATGTTGATGAAGTTACCGGACCTTCACATCCCAGGCTGGACCGTGGTAGTCATCATCGCGCGTGAATTTCTGATTACCAGCGCGCGCTCGCATGCGGCCAGCGACGGCGTAGTGATCGCGGCGAACCGTTGGGGAAAGACCAAGGCGGTCATCCAGATGGTATACGTGTTTACCTTCCTGTTCTTCGTGATCGCGTATCGGACATTGAACCTGTTTTGGGACGGCGGCGCCGAAGGATATGGAGCGTACCTGCGCCGAGCGTCGGAATGGGCGATCGTTTTTGTGGCGCTCTACACGGTGTATTCGGGCGTGCAGTTTGCGCGGCTCAACTGGCAGGTGTTGAAGCCGGGAAGCTTGGCATGACCAGTACCAGCCCTTCACGCGCGATTGTTAACCTCAGCGCGTACGCGTACAACCTGCGGGTAGTAAAACGCATGATCCCGGAAGATTGCCGAGTGATGGCCGTGGTAAAGGCGGATGCGTATGGTCACGGCGCGGTTCGGATCGCGGAGCGGGCAGCAGCCGAAGGTGTGGCGATGTTGGGCGTCGCCACGGTGGACGAGGGCATCATACTTCGCAAAGCCGGAATATCTGCGCCGATTGTAGTATTGGTGCAGGCATCGGCCGAGGGCCTCGGCGCGGCCATCGAGCATGACTTGCGGTTGACGCTGTCGGACGTGTCAGCCGCGGAACGGCTGGGCGAATTGGCCCGGCGCGAGAACAAGGTTATGCCGATACACTGCAAGGTGGATTCGGGGATGAGTCGCCAGGGGTTTGATTTGGATCGAGTCGTCGAAGACATGCGGTCTTTGACCCGGATTTCCTACATTGACATCGAAGGAATCGCCACTCATTTCCCGGTCGCGAACTCATCGGAGGACCCTTTCACGGCGAGCCAGATCAAGGCGTTCCGCCAACTTTTGAAAGAGTTGGACAAGGAAGGCATTCCCTACGAGATCGTCCACGCGGCGAATAGCGCTGGGATTGTCAATCACCCCAGCAGCGCGTTCGACATGGTGCGACCGGGGTTGATGACCTACGGCGTCTGGCCCACGGACGTCGTTCCGGAGACTTCGCCGTTGCGTCCGGTGTTGCGCTGGGAAACGCGCGTGGTGCTGATTAAAGAGATCGAGCCGGGCGCCACGGTGGGTTATGGACGCACCTACACGGCTCCCGCACGGATGCGCACGGCGCTGCTGCCGGTGGGTTATGCCGATGGTTATAAACACGGACTTTCGAACCGGGCCCACGTCTTGATCGGGGGCCGCCGATGCCCGGTGGTCGGCAACGTCTCCATGGACCAGACGGTGGTGGACACGACCCAGGTGCCCGAAGCCAAAGTCGGCGATACAGCCGTGCTCATCGGGCAAGACGGTTCCGAAATAGTCACGGTCGAAGAGTTGGCCCGGCACGCGCAAACAATTCCCTACGACATTCTGACCGGCATCGGGCATCGGGTCGAGCGAGTCTACATCGAATGAGTGGCGAGTGTGGAGTAGTGAGAAACACGGGCTTCCGGCGATTGAGCGGGGTGTGTGCAGTTCGCGTACTATATTGACGGCTACAACGTCATTCATCACTGTCGCGTGCTCGGACCGCTAGCGCGTCGCGATTTTGAGTCGGCGCGAGACGTCTTCATCGAGCAGGTGCACGGTTTCAGCACCGTGACCGGCCACCTGACCCGGGTCGTATTTGACGGTCGTGGGGCGTGGGCGGAGGCGCATCCAAACAAGGTGAACACCGTGGGCCTCGAAGTGATCTTCACGCCCCGTCGTCAGTCGGCAGATGCCTTTATCGAGCGAACGGTCTACACGGCGACACATCGGAACGAGATTATTGTAGTAAGTGGGGATCGGGGCATCCGAGATTTCTGTCATCGCTTGGGTACGTTGGTGATGGGTCCGGACAACTTTCTGGCGACGATACAAGATGCACAGACGCAATTCCGCGCCAGCTTGCGGCACCATCATCGAGTCACGCGCCGGGAACGTATCGAGGATCGTGTGGACGAGTCTACGCTGGCGCGACTGCGCGAACTTCGACAAAAGCTGGCGGAACAGCCAGGCGCCGTTCAGAGAAAGAAGGGATTATAGCGGCTCTCAATCTGCACGGTGCTCGCGGGACCGTGTCCGCCGTGGAGTTCGTATTCGGGCGGCAGGGAGAAGATGTTCCGGCGGATGTGATCGATCTGTTGTCGCGCTAACGCGTTAGTGGCGGTGCCGCCGACCGATCCGGCAAACAAGGCGTCGCCCACGAACACGACGCCGGGGAAGATTAGGCTGATCCCGTCGGGCGTGTGGCCGGGCGTAACCACCACCTTGCCGACCAGGGAACCGACTGGGATTTCGTCGCCGTGCGAGACATTCGTCGCCGTGCAGTTTCCGACGGCGTGATTGGCGGCGAAGACTTCCGCTCGGTGTTTGTCTATGATCTCGCGAAGGCCGCCGGTGTGATCGAAATGGTCGTGCGTAATGAACACGCGTGTCAAGCGCAAGTCCTGATCGCGCAGGAATGCCTCGACCGACGCGTTCAGTTCGCCCGCGTCAATGAGCAAGGCTTCGCGGGTCTGTTCGCAGGCCACGACGTAGGCGTTGGCCTCGTTCACATCCAAGAGAAAGGACTGCACGATCATCGGCGTACCCCCGTCAGGTCGGCGTTCTCGAAATTGGCCTGGCCGGTAGTGCCGGAGAGGTTTGCGCCGGTTAATTTGGCGCGGCGGAAAATCGCCCGTTGAATGTTCGCACCCGCGAAGGATGCCTCAGTGAAGTCGGAGTTGCCGGGACGCGAGTAGTAGAGGTTGGCGCGCGAGAAGTCGGCGCGGTGGCCCTTGGTTCCGACCAGATTGGCCCGCTGCAGGTTGGCACTGATGAACTTTGCGTCGGTGACGCAGGCGGCGCCCAGGACCGCGAATTCAAGATCGGCCTCGGAGAGGTCGGCACCGGTCAAGGCCGCGCCATCGAGAAACGTGCGCCGCAGATTGGCCTTCCGCAGATTGGCGTGGCTGAGATTGGCCCCCGAGAGCCGCGCGCCGGAAAGGTTGATGCCTTCCAAGCTTTGGCCCGACAGGTCAATACCCGCCAGCCAAGCATCCGCCCAGGGCTGATTCGCGAAGTTCTCGATGAATTCGGGCTTATTCGGGAGATGTTCCCAGCACGTATCGGCACGGGTTAGTGCGTTGTGTGTGCAGCCACCAACGGCGCAGGATTTTGGAGCGTAATGGTTACTGGTCATAAGTGAGCCATGAGCAATGAGCAATGAGCAACGAGATACACTTAAACGGGGCATCGTGCCGACAACGGATGGCAGTCTCAGATTCCGATTTCATCGCAGTCATAATTCGTCTTTGCCGCCGAGTTTTTGCTCGATCCAGTCGCCGTAGAAGGAAAGCTCTTTGACCGCCGCGCGAATTTCGGCGGGCGTGGCTTCGTCGGCAAGAAATGAATTGGTCAGAATCAGGCGCTCTTCGTCGCCGTCTTTCTGGAGCGCCAGCGCGCCCTGAGTGATCTGCATGTTGGTGCGCAAGGCCCAAGCCAAGGTATTCGAATCCGCCTTACCGCACACAGTAAACAGGCGGATAAGCTTGATCTTGTCTTTGGATTGGCAGGGCGCGAGGTAGATGCGCTGGTGGCGCTGATTGGACAGTTTTACTTCGACGATGAATCCGTCTTGGTGGGGCAAGACGGTTCGCTCCCCGGTTTTTTCGCAACTGCGGGCGAGTTCTTCGAGCGTGTGCGCGGACTTTCTCGGCTTTATCCCGGCAAGCCCGGCGCTGGCGGCGCTGAGAGCGCGTTCGACCGCTTGGCGCACGTCCACGTCCTTATCTTTGCGCTGGGCATGAAGGGCATTTAAGGCCCGGCACGCAGCTTGTCCCAGGGCCTCCGCGGCATCGCGACGGAACACCCAGCCCTGTTTAGCATCGGCCAGCGTCTTGGCGGCCTTTTCAATTTCCTCAAGCGACACGGTGAATCCCCTCATCGAGATTCTATCAGGATGAAGCCCAGAGGTCTAGGGCCTTTTCCGGAATGCGGAGTGTGGAGTGTGGAATGCGGCCCAGAGGTCTGGAGGGGGTCTTCGGCTCGCGTCAGGGACCGAGATTCGCGAGGAGGCGAAGTAGGCATCATGGACCATATGGACCGGATGGACCACCGACCGAGGCTCGCGGGGACGCGAGCCCTCCCGGAAATTGGGTAGCCGGGCCGGCCTTGGTGTGCGTAAGTGCTTGGCGTACAAGGGGAGAAGCGAAGGCGCGGCGGAGATTCCGTGGGAAAAAGCGGTACAAAAGCGGTACAAAAGCGAACATTTTTGGTGAAAATCGGTACAAGAGCGAACAAAAGCGAACCAAATCGGTACAAAAACGGGATACATTTTTGTAGGAAAACACCGCAGGCTGAAGGCCGTTGACCGTAGGCCGTAGGTACCAGGGCGGGGCCATCGCGGAATGCGGAGCGTGAGATCGGTGAATCGTGAACGGCAACGGCCGGACCGGGGTGGAAGATGATGCGTAAGCGCATAGTTCTCCTTTCGTGGGCAGCCCGCGCCGAG
>JACQVH010000267.1 GCA_016209895.1 Candidatus Hydrogenedentota bacterium
GACCTTGTCAAGACATAAATCCATACCTGTGGCACCACACTTTCGCCCTCACCCCCGGCCCCATACCCCCAAGCCTTGCCAATCAACCACTTACAACAATGCACCTACCCCAAATCCAAAACCAACTGTAGAAGATGGGTCAAACCAGTTCGACCGGGGCCATTTAGAAAGTGCAAATTTCCGGATGGAATGATGGCCGTGGTAGACTAATCCAGCGTGCCTGATGGGGAGATCAAATGACCGAGAACGGTTGGAAGAACAAGCTGTACTACGGCGACAACCTGTTCGTAATGCGGGAGTATATCGCCGACGAGTTGGTGGACCTCATCTATCTTGATCCACCTTTCAACTCGGATGCGAGTTACAACGTCCTCTTCAAAGAACACGACGGCGCCGCAGCCGCCGCACAGATCAAGGCGTTCGAAGACACCTGGCGATGGGACGAGAACGCGGTCCGCACTTACGAGGAAGCGGTGGAGAGGGATGGCCGACTGGCAGACGTACTGGTCGCGTTCCGGAAGATGCTCGGCGACTCCAACATGATGGCCTACATTGCTATGATGGCCCCGCCTTTGCTGGAAATGCGGCGAGTGTTGAAACCCGCCGGCTCGATCTACCTTCACTGCGACCCGACCGCAAGTCATTACCTGAAAATGTTGTTGGACGCGGTCTTCGGCCCCAGGCTATTTGTAAATGAGATCATCTGGAAAAGAATCAGCGCCAAAGGACTCGCCTTCACGCGCTTCGCGCGAGACCACGACGTGATTCTCCGGTACGCCAAGGGCGAAGGATGGAAATGGAACCCTCAATACATCTCCCACGATGCCGAATACATCCGGAAGTTTTACAAGTACGTAGACTCTGAAACGGGCCGCCGATACCGGCTGGCAGACCTCACGAATCCCAACAAGAATCGTCCCCACCTAACCTATGAATTCCTTGGCGTCAAACGGGTTTGGCGCTGGACCAAAGAACGGATGCTGGAGGCCCGCAAGAAAGGCCTGATCTTCCAGAAAGAACCAGGGGCCGTGCCGGCATTGAAGAGATACCTGGATGAGCAGGAAGGAACGCCGGTGGACGATATCTGGCTGGACATCGTTCCGATCCAAGCGTCCTCCGCCGAACGCCTAGGCTATCCGACCCAGAAGCCGGTGGCCCTGTTGGAACGCATTGTCCGCGCCAGCAGCAACGAAGGCGACCTGGTTTTCGATCCCTTCTGCGGGTGCGGCACGACGATTGACGCGGCGCAAAAACTGGGCAGGCGATGGATAGGCATTGATATCACGCACTTGGCAATCAGCCTGATCCGTCACCGTCTGCGCGACACCTACGGGGAAGAGATTGAGTGCGGCTACCAAGTCATCGGCGAACCGACGTCGGTGCCCGACGCGCGGGTGCTTGCGGAACAAGACCCGTTCCAGTTCCAATGGTGGGTTCTGAGCTTGGTGGGGGCGCGTCCCGCCGAGCAGAAGAAAGGCGCAGACAAGGGCATTGACGGACGCCTCTATTTCCACATCGGCGGGAAACACGAAACGCAGCAGGTTATCATCTCGGTCAAGAGCGGCAAGCCAAACAACGCCCACGTGCGGGAACTATTCGCCGTGGTCACGCGCGAGGGGGCCGCCTTGGGTGCACTCATCAGCATGCACGCACCTACAAAACCCATGCGCGCCGAGGCGGCGGAAGCCGGAACCTTCGAGTCGCCTTGGGGCAAGCACGCCAAGATTCAGATTCTGACGATCAGTGATCTACTGCATGGCAAGAAGATTGATATGCCGCGCACCGCCGGGACGAATGTGACCTTTAAGAAGGCGCGCCGCCGGCAGGGCGACGGCGGGGAACAGCTTGTTCTTCGCGAGGAAGCAGCAGAGTATGGCACCGTTGAATAGCGGCAAACGGAAATAGTGCGGCGCTACCGAGACCATGCGAACTACCCGGCGAGATTTTCTGCGGGCACTAGGCCAGACGACGGCCGGTCTGGCCGCGACCCGCCTTGGCGGAATTCGAGCATGGGGCGCCGAGCTGCGGTCAACCGCTCTTCCGAACTTCATCCTTATTCTGGCCGATGATCTGGGATGGGGTGACCTGCCCTGCTACGGGAACAAAATCGCGCAGACCCCAAACCTCGACCGTCTCGCAAGCGAAGGCCTTCGCTTCACGAACTTTTACGTGAATGGGCCGGTCTGTTCGCCGAGTCGCGTGGGTTTCATGACGGGCCGTTTCCCATCGTCGCTGGCCATTCATTCTCACTACGCCACACCGGAATTGAACACGCAGCGTGGCATGCCTCAGGCGCTCGATCCCAACGTGGCGACGCTGGCGGATACTCTCAAGCCGGCGGGATACGTCACCGGGCACTTTGGAAAATGGCACATGGGCGATATCGTTCCCCGCGAATACGGCTTCGATGAGTATCGCGTGGTCGCAGGCGGCGGGACGCAGGCCTGGAATCGGGAAGGCGATTTCTGGCGTCGTTCGAGCGAACTGGTGGTGGACGCGGCGCTTCAGTTCATCGAGGAACATCGCGCTGAACCGTTCTTTGTGAACGTGTGGACGCTTCATCCCCACGCGCCGCTGGACCCGTCCGAAGAACAGATGGACCTCTACAAACGTTTCAACAATGGTCGGGCGACCGGAAAGTTCACCACGCCGTTCGCGGTGTTTTACGGTACCGTGACTGAGATGGACCGACAGATCGGACGATTGCTCGCGAAGTTGGATGAACTGGGCATTGCCGATAACACCATCGTGTTGTTTTCCAGTGATAACGGTCCGGAAGACATCCACTTGACGGAAACGGCTCACAGCGGCGTCGGCAGCCCTGGTCCATTTCGGGGCCGCAAGCGCAGCCTGTACGAAGGCGGCGTCCGAACGCCCTTGATCGTCCGTTGGTCGGGCCAGATCAGTGGAAACGCGGTAGACCGGACGACCGTGCTCAGCGGTGTGGATTTTCTGCCCAGCCTTTGCCGGATCGTGGGGGTATCCATCCCGAAGGGACTTCCCTTGGATGGCGAAGAACTCTCGGATGCATTCATGGGACGGCCGCGGCAGCGCACAAGGCCGTTGATGTGGGAGCGGCGTTTCCGGGTACTGGGCGATCCGCTGAATATGAGTCCGTTGATGGCGATTCGCGACGGCAAATGGAAACTGCTCATGAACCCGGATCTCAGCCGTGTCGAACTCTACGATGTGCCGGACGACCCGCTGGAAGTGGACAATCTGGCCGACCGCAATCCGCGGGTCGTGCGCCGTCTGTCCGAGAAATTACTGGAATGGCATGCGACTCTTCCCACCAGCCCGATTGAGAAGAATGCGGGCGCACTAGCCTATCCCTGGCCCTAGTAAGACCCCCGGCCGCCGCCGCGTGAAATGGAATTGCCGGCTTCGGCGTTTCTTGCTCTAGTCAGTGTTTAAGAATGGCAAAGATGATATCAGGTTCCCGGAAGGAGGAGAGGCATGAGCGGTAGGAATGATATTGATATGGATTCGGCCATGCGGGTGTTGAACGCGGCGGTGGCCAAGGCGCGCGACCTGAAATGCAAGATGGATATCGCCATCGTGGATGCCGGTTGCAACCTCAAGGCCTTTGCCCGTATGGACGGCGCCTGGATCGGCAGTATAGATATCGCCCAGAAGAAAGCCCGCACCGCGCGCTATTTCGACATGAACACCGGCGAGATCGGCAAGCTCAGCCAGCCGGGCGGCCCCCTCTTTAACATCGAACACTCCAACGGCGGATTGATCACGTTCCCCGGAGGCGTGCCGTTAAAGGACAACGAAGGCACGGTCATAGGAGCCATCGGCGTTTCCGGCTCCACCGTCGAGAATGACCATGCCTGCGCCATGGCTGGCGCGGGAGCGCTATGAAGCCTTAGGGGCCCCTCACGAGATGGAAATACGCTTCCAGAGGCCCGGTGATTACGGTATGGTCTGGGGGACGCTTCCTTGGCTGAACCTTTCACTAGAGGTAGTCGTCCCACTTGAAGTCTGAGAGTGGACCATTGAAAAACATAATCTTGCCGTGGATGGACGCTCCTTCGCCCGGCGCGCTCGCGTTCATGTGATTCTTCGTGCTCCCATTCGAACGATCACGTTGTACGCCCTTGGCTTGCCAAAGTTCAACGCCGTGTTCATTGTTGGCGTGCCGGTACAGCGAGAGTATGGATTTCCGAAGGTGAAACGCTTAGGATTTCAGGCATGGAGGGGCCGTTCGTACACGGTATTGATCCGATCATCGCCGAGGTGGGCGGGGTGTATCTGTGGTGGTACGGGCTCAGCTATTCGCTCGGATTTCTGGAAATCCATCTCTGGCTCCGGCGCGCGCGTGGCCGTCTGGGCCTCGATTTGGAAGAGGTCTATCGGCTCAGCATCCTATTCGCGCTGGGCGTATTATTGGGCGGACGTTTGGTTCAGGTCGGCTTCTACGAATGGCCGTATTATCTCCACCATCCGGAACGCATTCCGGCGCTGTGGCTCGGCGGCATGGCGACCCACGGCCTATTGCTGGGCGCGGTCGTCGCGACGTGGGGGTTCTGTCGGAAGTCCGGTAAAGACTTTCTGACTATCGCTGATGAATTGGTCATTCCCGGGGCTTTCCTCATGGGCTTGGGACGGATTGGCAATTTCATTGACGGTCAGATCGTCGGGCGCGAGACCGACATATGGTGGGCCGTCAAGTTTCCGGATATCGAGGGTTTCCGCCACCCGGTCGTGCTCTATGACGGCCTCAAGAATCTGCTGTTGATTCCGCTGCTGGTGTTTGTCCAAAAGAAGCGCTCCACACCCGGTGTCGTCTTGGCCCACTTTATTTTCTGGTATGCGTTCCTGCGCATTTTCGTGGACCTGTACCGCATGTATTGGACCGAGTTGCTCGGCTTGGCCACCGGCCAAAGCTTCAACGTCATCATGTCCTGTGTCGGCGTCGCACTTCTGATTTGGCTGAGCCGGCGAAAACGACCTGCGCACGCCGCAACGCTCCAACCCGTCAAGGTTCCACCCGACCAGCGCCGCGAGGCGCGGACCAACTGGGTGAGCCGGATTATTCTCGTGGCAATCCTGCTGTTTGCGCTGACGATTCCCAGCAACCGCACCCAGGATATTCCCGCCCGATACGGCCACCGCCACCCCGGATTGCATTATTCGTGGCTGTACCCGCCACTGGCCCCGGCCGACAAGTAAGGCATACAAAACGGGAAGACTGGAACGTCTACCCCACGACCGAAAGTCTGCCTTACGTCTTTTCCAGTCACTGCTTTATTCCGTGGGGCAGATATTGTCGTCGACCTCTCATCGAGACGATCCTTTCCCGCTCGCACGACCCGCGAATAATGCCTAAACGTTGCCTCGTAGGGGCGGCCCCGCGTGGCCGCCTAGTTATCCACGATTGCGGCGTGACGGAAGAGGAAACCATTCTTATTGGGCGAGACGTGGTATAATCGGTTTTGGATCGAGAAGGCGTTCTTCATGACCGGCGGGAAAATGACGACGCGCCGAACATGTCCACTGCGTGCCAAAGTAGTGGCCATGGGGCTCATCCTTCTATCCTCTCGTACCATGCTTGCGGAACCCAACATTTGGCAGATGAAGCCAGAAGAACTGCACGCGTACGTAGACGAGGCTGTAGGCCGATTCGAGAAGAGTTCAAGTGACGAGGAATTTCAAGAGAATTTGGAGATTCTGAGACGCATTAATCAGGAGCTCGAAGGAGGAGGGGGGAAGGTTCCTCTTCTGGAAATGCATGCATGGGCTCAAACCGAATATGTTCGACTATTCCGCGCGATTCTAGAAAGGTGGGATCCAGCAAACTCTGAACGGGACCGACCTATTTTGGATTTTCTGGCAAACTACCGAACCACGAAGATCTTTTGGGGTCTCGGGGACGCACAAGCCAACATTATGCGTATATGTGAGTCCCTGTACAGCGATGATCCACAAGTGCGTTCCTTGGCCTGCGACGTGCTCGTCCGACTTGTGCGCCCGCCGGAATGGCCTACTCGGGAGTACAGGCTGGATTCGTGGAACCTTTCGGAAAACGTCAAGAACTGGTCCACGCTCTGTGAAGCCATATTATCTGTCCATCCGGCCATCTGTGAGCAACTTTCGGCGATTGACTCCGAGGCACAAGGCTCCACTTCGGCAATTTGGTTGATCGGCCTTTTTCGGTGTGACCGAGCCTTTGAACTGTTGGACGAGAAGGTACGGCGGCCTGAACCGAAACCGGCTCTTGTGGTAACGTTACTTGCCCTCAAGCAGCTCAACGGCGAGCGCTATCGCGCTGTCTTACGCGAGGTGCATTTAGGGCTACGGGACAGTGTGATGGCCCCTTGGCCTTACAAAGATGCGGAGGCTTATAGATTTGCAATCTTAGACGAAGTTGTCGAGGTCATGCCCGACGAAACGATCGAGTGGCTGAAAGGTCTACTTCTTGGAGACCAAGTTACTCCGGGGTTTCGGAGGTTCATTACTAAGTGGTCCTATCGCGGGCCTCGTCCCAGCGGGGACGTACTCCTGGCAGCTTTGAACAAAGAACATGACCTTCCCGGAGTGTCACGCGCGGCGACACTTCGAGTTTTTGCGGCAAGGTCCGGTACGCAAGCCTTAAAGCCTATTTGCGAATACTTCCGGGACCGCGTCAGTTCTGTTGGGGATGGTGCCTGGAAACTCAATGAATATGAAATGCACCTGCTTTCGGAATTGGCACACCTCGGTGGTCCCGAGCAGTTGCCATTAGTTGCCGAGATATGGAAGAAAGCGAGCGGAAAGCACCGGCAAGCGAATGTCCTGGCAAGTGCCGCCAGCGCGGGTTATTCCACGGATACGGTGGAGGAAAAGGAGCAGCTTCTGCGCTTCGCGGAGACCGCTTCGAAAGGTTCTATCGAGCGCAAGTTGGCCGTGGTTGCGTTGAGTCAAGTCGGCCCCCGGTTCCGGAAGGAACCCGCTCTTCGGCAACACCTAGGCACGATTATGTTGGCGTACTTTCTCGATGGCGACCAGCCGGAAGAGGCGATGTGGATTCTTGCGAGACTCCAGGATGACCGGCTTATCCCGGAACTGGTGCGTCAGTTAGAAGAGGATAGATCGAGCGAGAATTTCCAGATAGTAGCAGCGCTGGGATCGTTCCACACACACGAAGCGGCCACGGAACTGATGCGCACGTACGGCTCAGCGACAAACCCGCTGTCACGCGGAGCTATCGCCTCAGTCCTGTCGAATTTCGTGGATACGAGGGTCCCGGAGTTTGCCAGGCGGGCTCTGAAGACCGAAAACGATCCGAACGTTAGGCGAGTACTGCAGCGCTGCATTCCGGACACCGGTGGGCTTAAGGTCTTGACCATGCGGGAAAAGGTGACGGTCGCGTTCCTCACGCTTCTGCTGGGGATGCTTCTGGCCAAGGAATTCTACCGGCACCGTTTTCGGCGTTCTGTAGCTTATTCGTCCCCAAAACACTCCGGCTAGACCATGGAGTGCATTGGGCCATCCCTTCTCACTATAATGCTTCGCAGTATCCATGCGGGTCGTGGCTAAGGCGTCTCGTCATACCCGCATGACGCGGAGTGCAGATTGAACCATTACCTTTTCCCCAATATGCGAGGACTTGCATTGTCTCCAATCAGTCGTCGGCAGTTTCTTGGCGCAACGGTCGGGGCGGCGGTGCTGGCGGGCAGGGATGCAGCTAACAGCGAAGGAGTCGGCGCGGTGGCGGAGTTTGATTTCCCGATACAGGACCTTCACGTCCATCTGGACCGCAGCACGTTAGATGCGGTCCTGGCCTTGTCCAAGGAGCGAAATGTTACGTTTGGAATCGTCGAGCACGCGGGCACGAAGGAGAACCAGTACCCCGTGGTACTCAGCAATGATGCGGAACTGACCGCATACCTGCAAATGCTCGAGGGCAAGCCTGCGCTCAAAGGCATTCAAGCGGAATGGATTGACTGGATGGGCTGCTTTTCACCGGCGGCGTTGGCCGGGTTGGATTTCGTGCTCTCCGATGCCATGACGCTTTCCGGCAAGGACGGGCAACGCGCCAAGCTGTGGGAAAAGGGAGTTGAGATCGGTGATCCGCAAGTCTTCATGGACCGGTACGTGGACTGGCACGTGAAGGTGATGACGGAGGAACCGCTGGATATTCTGGCCAATGTTACTTGGCTGCCGGACAACCTCGTGGCGGACTACGACGCACTATGGACGGAGCCGCGGATGACCAAGGTAATCGAGACCGCCGTGAAACAGGAGATCGCCCTGGAGATCAGCTCGGGTTATAACCTGCCGAAACTGCCCTTTCTGAAATTGGCAAAGTCGGCCGGCGCGAAGTTCACATTCGGGTCCAATGGGCGTTACCCCAAGATGGGCCTCCTGGACTACCCCCTGCAAATAGCCCGAGAATTTTCATTGACGCGCGCCGATATGTTCCTGCCGACCCCGGGTGGCGCGAAGATCGCGCGGCGCAGTGCGGATAAGCACGGGACATAAAGGGAGGGTATTGAGACGGAGCGCACC
The DNA here is from genome assembly GCA_016209895.1 of Candidatus Hydrogenedentota bacterium. Classification (GTDB taxonomy): domain Bacteria; phylum Hydrogenedentota; class Hydrogenedentia; order Hydrogenedentales; family SLHB01; genus JACQVH01. The sequence continues at coordinate 8,497 of JACQVH010000267.1, forward strand.
CGGCCTCGAATAAGAATCCACCTTGAAACAACCACCAGAACCGACAGAACTAGCATCATCTGAGATACGGCGCGCGTGGCGAATTGTCACGTGGGCCGGCCTGCTGGGCAGCACGTACCACCTCCTGTGCATCAACGGCGCGCCGCGCGTGAAGTTCCTCACGGAGCTCGAAGCCACGGCGAGTCACTTCGGTCTCATCTCGGGTTTGGCGGCGTTCGTGCTGGCGTTTCAAATCGTGGGCAGCGTGCTCACGAACCGTATCCGGCATCGCCGGGGCTGGTGGATATTCCTGGCCATCGCCCATCGCGCCGTATATGTCGGCGTCCTATTCGCACCTATTCTTTTTCTTCAATCTTCGCTACGGATTGCGTGGGTTATCCTAATCTTCTTCCTGCACGACGCGTTGGCCCAGATTTCGACGCCGCTTTGGCTCTCATGGATGGCCGACTTGGTGCCGCACCGGACCATGACGCGCTACTGGGCGAGCCGCCAACGGTTCATCACCGCCGCCAACATCTGCGTCATGCTCGCGGCCGGAACCGGTTTTCACTATTTCGAATTGACGGGGCAAGTTATCCTCGGCTACGTGCTCTTCGCCGGCTTCGGCATCGTAGTGGGCATCGTTGACATTCTGCTCTTCTTCCAGGTACCAGAGCCCCCGAACGAACGCATCGAGCACAACCGCTGGGCGGAAATACTGGTCGAGCCGCTGCGCGACCCGGAGTTTCGGCCATTTTTGTTCTTCCAGGGATACTGGAAATTTGCGGTGTTCACGGCGGCGCCCTTCTTCAGCTTGTTCATGATCGATAGTCTGAAACTCAGTGTGATGACCGTGCAATTACTGGGTATATCGTCAGCGGTCGGGATGGCCATATCTTCTCGGTTCTGGGGTATGCTGTGCGATACCTACGGTTATCGCCCTACGCTGCAAGTCTTGTCCGTAGCCAAGGCCTCGGCGCCGCTGGCCTTTCTCTTGGCGCCGCAGAATTCTTCCATCCTGATCCCGTACCTCGCCGGCGCGATGTTTCTCGACGGCATATTGAACTCGGGGCTGAATCTCACGACGCAAGGCTACTTGCTCAAGGTCACACCCAAGCGAAACCGCTCCATGTATATCGCCGCGACCAATTTTTCGGCCGCCGGACTGATGGCGGCGCTCGCGCCTTATCTGGCGGGGCTGCTGATTGATTTCCTGAACCGCTGGCCGGGGTGGGCCGTGGGCCCGTTCGTGTTTACCGGCTATCATGGCGCGTTTGCCGCAAGTTTCGTGTTGCGCCTCCTCGCGTTCCCGTTCGCCGCCAAGGTGCGAGAAGCCAACAGTGTGCCGGTGCGCATTATGTTGCGGCAGCTTCTCGCCAGGGACTTCTTCCCCGTCACGCATCAGATGTATCAATTGCACGAATCTTCCGACCAAGAGCGCCGCTTGCGCGCCGCCAAGCGACTCGGCGTCCTGCGCAATCCCCTGGCGATTGGCGAACTCATCCAAGCGCTAAAGGACTCCAGCCTCGCGGTGCGCGAGGCCGCGGCGGAATCCCTGGGCAGGATTGGCCTCGCCGAGGCTACGGAACCGCTGGCCCTAGCCCTATTCGATCCCACGTCCGGCATCCAGTCGCCTGCCGCACGGGCACTCGGTCGGATTGGGGGACCCAACTCACTCAGGTCACTGGTGCGATTTCTCCGAAACAAAGACTCCCGATATCTCAAGGAAACCATCGAAGTCTTGGCCAACATCGGAGACGACGCGGCCATCCTTCCTTTGATCGCCCTCTTCCACGACGTGAAGGACGGCGCGGTACGTGAGCATATCGCCTGGGCACTGGGACGTCTCTCCGCGACCGAGTCCGTGAAGGAAGTCCTCGCCCTTCTCGAAGGCCGCGAACGCCTCGCGCTGCCCGGAACAGGTTAGGTGAAGTTGTCCCTCAATTCTGGTGAGTCGGCCTAGCGCCACTTCGCCGCCTGGCGCAACACTGCTTCGGCCTCAGTACGATTCTTGATGCCACTCACGCTTAACCACACCCCTTCCGGCCGAAGCTGCCGCATGATCGTGTCCAGTTCGTCGGCTTCGGCGAGAATCTGAACCCCCTTTCCCGCCGCCTGGCAGCGTTGGTACACGTGGAGCCAGTCAGTTGCGCGACCGTGACCTGCGCCGTAGACCCATTGAATGGCATTGAGTTCATTGATTTCGAGGAGTTGGTCCAGGTGGCGGAGGGCGTTGGGGCCGTCCAAGTGGTATATGGAAGCCTCGAGGTGCCGGCATTCCTCGATGATACCCGGCAGAAAGAATTCCTCGAACGCGGCCTCGGAAATCATGCACGAGAAATCGTTGGACGGCACGTACCATTTCTTCGTCGAGACAATACCGGGCCAGGACGCGACTGCCTGTCCCGCCGAGGCCAGTTTGTTGTAGAAGAAATCGTACACATAAAAGTACGTCTGGTTGACGGTTCCGAGCAACGCCTTCACTTCCTCGGGGCGCTCGAGCAGATCGAGATTGAGTCGCGTGGGATCGCGAAACGCGGCGATGGCGTCCCCGCCCGGATGGAGGTCCGTGATGCCGACGTAGAAGCGGCCCCGAGCCGCCGCCAACAGGGCATCCGTCATCTGGACAAGCTTCCGCCAATAAGGGTTCTCCCCGGAAAACCGGAACGAGTGAACTTGACTCCAATTCGCAAGGTTGGGAATACCCCAACCGCTGTCGGCGCTGTAATCCATTTCCATCCCGAAAAACGCGCTGAACAACTCGGGACCCAGGTTCGGCCAGGCATACGGGAGGGCGTCTCCGAAGAAATCCGCGTTTGCAACGCGCGCGACCGCTTCCTCCACGACACGGTCGGTGTCAAACCACCAGTCCTTATAGGACGGATAGGACGTGTGGGACCTATGGGTAGGCCGGGGGCGTTCCGACGTTTCTTTTGGGATGGTCATGCACACCACAGGCCGATCGAGGATGGCACATTCCCAAAACGCATCCTGCCGCGCGAGCCGCCGCTCCCAGTCGTCAATCCCTTCGAGGGGCATCAGAGGGGTGATCATTTATGCTTGCGTTGGCCGATTAGCCCAAGTTGAACCCCAATCTGTTCGGCCAGCTCACGCGACACGCAGTAGATTTCCTTGCCTTCGCAAATAGGCCGTGAAGAGATTCTCTTCGTCCAAGTCAATCAGATCGAGGGGGCGCTGCAGGATATCTTCGGCGATGCCCATGGCTCGAAAGAATGTCTCCGGCGGCAAACCTGAAACCGCCATGTCTACGTCCGAACCCACGCGCATTTCACCAGTCGCGGTCGAACCGAAGATATAGACTTCCGTAGCCCCGACCGCGACCAGGGCCTGCGCGGCTTGGTTGATATGCTCTTTCAAATCATCGGACATCGTTTGAACACCCCGGCCATGTAAACGCGTACAGTCTAACTTGCACTTTATCGGGAGGGCAACTTGGATTCAACAAGGAAGGGTGGACGGGCGCGTTCGGGGTAGGTATGCTGTGCTTCGGCCTGCTCGTATTTGAGGGCGAACGTCGCGGTTTAATTGTGAGGGGATGTTTTACCTATGCGCAAACTGGATTTGAACATGGACTACAGCTATCGGGTCTCGACGCGGATGCAGCGGCAAGGTCGGCCGAAGATTGGCGTCGAAGAATTTATGTCGGTGGCGGAACGCTTCGGCTTCTCCGAAGGGACTCTCAAAAGAATCCACGCAGCAGTCGGCAAGGAAGACTTGGGCGGCGGCCCGTTTCTGGCCAATTACTACTGTGGCTTGAAAGAGAGCAAGGTGCAAGCGTTTGAACGCGCGGCGCGCGAGATTCTCGGCGTCAAATATGCCATCGGCGTCAATTCGGGCACGGCGGCCTTGCATAGCGCATTCGTGGCGGCAGGCGTGGGGCCAGGCACGGAAGTGCTTTGCCCCGCCATTGGATTTTTTGCAACGTCCGCCGCCGTAGTCGTCTCGAAGGGCGTGCCCGTGTTCTGTGACGTGGACCAGTCGCTACACATGGATCCGACGAAGATTGAATCGTTGATTACCGAGCGCACGGTCGCGATCGCGCCGACCCACGTGATGGGCGGCGTATGTAACATGGGAGCCATCATGAAGATTGCGCGCAAGCACGGCTTGAAAGTCGTGGAGGATTGCGCACAATCCTGCGGCGGGAAATATAAAGGCCGGTTTTTGGGCACCTTCGGTGACCTATCCTGTTTCAGCATCTCCGCCTACAAGATCGTCGGCGGCGGCGAAGGCGGCCTGGTCCTGACCGACCACAAGCGGCTCTGGGAACGGGCCAATCAATTGGCCGAATGCGGGGGACTCTGGCGGCCGGAACGATTTGCGCCGCCGCGTTACGAGGGGGAACTTTTCTGCGGCACCAATTACCGCATGTCCGAATTGGAGGCGGCGATTGACGCCGTGCAATTGCGCAAGATGCCCGCCACCGTCCGGCGGTTCAACACCGTGAAGACTCGTATCCTGCAACGACTGGGAACGTATCGCGAAATAACTCCGCAGAAACTGAATGATCCCGACGGCGAAGTCGGATACAATCTGCGGTTCTATCCGGAGACTTTCGAACTCGGCGCAAGACTCGTTAAGGCTCTCCGGGAATCCGGCATCCGCTGCGGACCGCGCGGGAAAAATGCTCCGCCGGATTGGCATCTGTATTCGTACATGTTTCCGGTATTACTGAAGACCAGGGCGACGTCGGACGACTGCTCGTTCCACTGCCCGCGATACCATGAGCGCGGCGGCGCTGTCCACTATGCGCGCGGAGACTGCCCGGTGGCCGACGATTTGTTCGACCGGCTCATTAACGTTCCCTTGAACCAGTGGCTGACGGCGAGCGATTGCCGGGCCGTGGCAGAGGCGATGAACCGGGTCTTTGCGCGATTTTGTCGAGAGGACAGCGCGGCGCGGCCGTGGAGGTGAGACCGGCCCCTCAGGCGCGTCGGACGGGTCGGACACATCAGACCGGTCCGACCGGTCCGGTGGGCTGGGCGCAATGGTGTAGTCCGGCCCATTGGAAGGGCATTGGGCTTGTGGACATTGACACGATGTCTTGTTATAATCCCGCCGTTTTTTGTGTGCCTGGGGAACGGTTCTGGGCCGAACTTGTCAATGAGATGGAGGTGAATTGAATGGCGGATAACTCTAACGTTGCGGATACCGTCAAGCGCATTGTAATTGAGAAGCTGGACCGGAAACCGGAAGAAGTGACCCTCGAGGCCCGCTTCATAGACGATCTCGGGGCAGATTCCCTGGATTTGACTGAACTGCTCATGGCGCTGGAAGAAGAATACAACATAGATATTGACGACGAAGCGAACCAGATTCAGACGGTTGGTGACGCCGTCAAGTACATCGAGTCCAAGCTCTAATCGCATTCGTAGCGCCGATCCGGGCGCTAACCTTACCTGACGGAACCCGAGCCCAGACACCTTCGGTATGCCGTGGCCTCGGTGTGGGCGGCCGGAGAGCTGGGCTGGGCTGAGGACCGGCTTATACACATGGATACGAGGGTTGTGGTGACGGGGATGGGAGTAGTCTCCCCCGTCGGCAACGAAGTTATTCCATTCTGGAGATCGCTCTGCGAGGGTCGGTCCGGCATTCGCGTAATTGACCGTTTCGATACGTCCCAATTGCCGGTACGAATCGCGGGGTTGGCTCAGGAATGTGCGCCCCAGGATCTGTCGGCTAAGGACGTTCGCCGGCACGACCTGTATTCCATTTACGCGATGGTGGCCGCAGACCGGGCGTGGGCGGAAGCGGGGATTGATCTGAATCGGGAGAATCCGCAGCGCTGCGGCGCGGTGATCGGGAGCGGCATCGGCGGACTCTGGACGATTGAAGAACAGATGACGAAGTTTGTCCAGGGAGGGCCGCGCCGGGTTTCACCGCTGATGGTTCCAAAGGTGCTAACGAACATGGCCGCGGGCGATGTGGCGATACGATTGGGACTGCAGGGACCGAACAAGGCCGTGGTGTCGGCCTGCGCTTCCAGCAATCAGAGTATCGGCGAAGCGATGTCTATCATCCGGTCTGGGTACGCGGACGTGATGCTGGCCGGCGGCGCGGAAGCGCCGGTGGTGCCGTTTGGCCTTTCAGGATTTGCACAAATGAAGGCACTATCGTGCCGCAATAACGAGCCCGAACGCGCCAGCCGACCCTTTGACAAGGACCGCGACGGTTTCGTCATGGGCGAAGGCGCGGGCATCCTGGTAATGGAATCGGAAGCGCATGCACGGTCCCGCGGCGCCCAAATCATCGGCGAAGTGGCCGGCCACGGCGAAACTTGCGACGCATATCACGTTACGGCTCCGCGCCCGGACGCGTCCGGAGCCGTCACCGCAATGCTCAGCGCGCTCCAGGATGCCGGGTTGCCGCCCGCCGCCGTGGATTACTTCAACGCCCATGGTACCAGCACGAAATATAACGATAGCGCGGAAGCACTGGCGCTTCGCAAGGTGTTTGGCGACGACATGCCCTTGGTGAGTTCGACCAAGTCCATGACCGGTCATCTTCTGGGCGCGGCCGGCGCGATCGAGGCGGTCGCGTGCCTCTTGGCGATTCGCGACGGCGTCGTGCCTCCCAATATTAACTACGATACGCCGGACCCCGAATGTGTGATAAACGTGGTGGCCAACGAAGCGCGTACCGCCGAAGTTCGGGTGGCCATGTCGAATTCGCTGGGATTCGGCGGACATAATTCATCCGTTATTCTGAAGAAGTATGAATAAGGAGGTCCAGGAGCGGAAGGAACGCCTCCAACGGCTGGCATTACGCTTGGGGATTTCCGTCAAAAACGTCGCGCTACTCGATCAGGCACTGACGCATGCCTCGAGTACGGCGGAGTCGGTGCCGCCGATTCCTGACTACGAATCGCTGGAATTCTTGGGTGATGCCGCGTTAGGATTGGCCGTCGCGCACCATTTGTTTCAACAGTTTCCGGAGCGAACCCCGGGGGAGTACAGTCGGCTCCGGGCCAGCCTGGTCAATCGGCGGTCGCTGGTGCGCGTGGCCCAGCGCCTGGATATTGCCGAGGTAATCCGGCTGGGCAAGGGCGAGGAATTATCCGGGGGGCGGCAACGCGCCGCGTTGCTGGCAGACTGTTTGGAGGCGCTGATAGGGGCGGTCTACTTGGATGGCGGCTGGGAGGCCGCGCGCGCGTTCGTGCTACGGGTATTTGAAGAGGAATTGACGCGGGTTGGCCCCTCGGACCGCACGTGGGACTTTAAGTCGCGATTGCAGCAGTACTGCCAGGCCGCGCACATCGCATTGCCCCAGTTTATCGTGGTGCGGTCGGAAGGGCCGGACCATTTGAAACAGTTTGAGGTCGAGGTTCTCCTCCGTGGCTGCCCGGTCGGGCGGGGCCGGGGGTTGAGCAAGAAAGAGGCGGAACAGAATGCCGCCCGAGCCGCTCTTGAACACGAGGGCCAACTTTCAGTTTAGGTTGGAGGCTTTAGGCTGGCGGCTTTAGGCGGCGGTCGAATTTAGTCTGTAAGTTGCCGGAATCTTGGTTTTCTCTACCGGCAAAGTGGAAGGAGTTAGAGGATGTTAGACCGGTTCTTGGTGGTTTCCGGCGTGGCGAGCTTATGCTCGCTAGCCTTCGTCGTGTATTTGGCGCGGTACGTCTTGTCCAAGCCGCAAGGTACGGAGAAGATGGCGGCCATTTCGAGATTGATTCAACAGGGCGCGCGCGCCTTTCTTTTTCGCGAATATATGTATGTATTTCCGGTAGTGCTGACCATCGCGGTGCTATTTACCGTGGTGGGCGCGGCGCGGCCGGATTTGGGACTGAACTGGGCCACGGCCATTGCGTTTGTTTCGGGCGCGTTGGCGAGTCTATTGGCCGGGTTTCTGGGGATGACGATAGCGACTCGCGCGAACGCGCGGACGACATATGCGGCCGAGACGGGCGGTGTGAAATCCGCACTGGATGTGGCCGTCAGCGGCGGCGCGGTGATGGGCATGGGCGTGGTCGGTATCTCATTGCTCGGCCTAGTCATCGTTTACAAGCTTTTCAACGGCGAGCCGGCAATCGTAAACGGGTATGCCATGGGCGCTTCACTATTGGCGCTGTTTGCGCGTTCGGGCGGCGGGATTTATACCAAGGGCGCGGACATGGGGGCGGACCTGGTCGGGAAAGTGGAAGCGGGTATTCCGGAAGACGACCCGCGGAATCCGGCGGTAATTGCGGATAACGTCGGCGATAACGTCGGCGACGTGGCCGGTCTGGGCGCGGACCTTCTGGAATCGTATGTCGAATCCATTATCGCGAGCCTGGCCGTAGCGGCCGCGATGAATACGGTTATGTACACCGCTCCGGAATATGTGCGAGCCTTTCCATTCCTGGTCGCTGCGATCGGGGTCTTCGCTTCGATTGCCGGCGTCATGTATGTAAAGCTCTTCGCCCGGACGAATCCGCAGAAGGCGCTCATGATGGGCACGTATTTGAGCGCGGTGTTAAGCATCGTCGGCGTTGGTCTCTATTCGTGGGCGCGCGGCCAGAGTTTCGAACTGTCGGGTGTGGCCTACCAATGGTACGGTCCCTTCGTTTCGTGTGTGCTCGGTATCGTATCCGGCACCATCGTCGGCTTTACGAGCGAATACTTCACTTCGGGATCATACCGCCCCGTTCGGAGATTGGCGGAAGGCTGCCAAACCGGCGCCGCGATCGCCGTAACCGAAGGGACCGCCGTGGGCATGCAGAGCACGGCGTTACCCGTGCTGGTGCTGGCCATTGCCAACGTGGCAGCCTATCATTTTGCCGGCGTTTACGGGATTGCAGTTGCGTCGCTGGGTATGCTCGCCACGACGGGCATGGTGGTGGCGGTAGACTCATACGGGCCGATTGCGGATAACTCCGGCGGCATCGCTGAGATGAGCGGACTCGATCCGAAGGTTCGGAAGATTACTGATAATCTGGACGCGGTCGGCAACACTACGGCCGCAATCGGCAAAGGTTTTGCGATAGGAAGTGCCGCTTTTGCGGCTATCGGGCTGCTATCGGCATTCATCATCACTGCCGAACTGCAAAGCAAGCTCGTCCTCGATAATCCCAGGGTATTGTCCGGCCTTTTGATTGGCGGCATGATCCCGTTTCTGTTCACTTCGATGCTGTTCCGTGCGGTGGGGCGTTCGGCCTTCGCGATGATCGGCGAAGTGCGCCGGCAATTCAAAGAAATCCCTGGGCTGAAAGAGGGCAAGCCGGGCGTCTATCCCGACAGCGCCAAATGCGTGGATATCGCGACGCGCGGCGCGCTCAACGGCATGATGGTGCCCGGCATCCTGGCGATTTTGTTCCCAGCGATCGTCGGCTTCATGCCCGGACTCGGACCGCAGGCCCTCGCGGGGATGCTGGTCGGCGCGATTGCTACGGGCGTGATGCTGGGTATTCAGATGGCCAACTCGGGCGGCGCCATGGACAACGCCAAGAAATACATCGAAGAAGGCAACTACGGCGGCAAAGGCTCCGACGCCCACAAGGCCGCGGTCGTCGGCGACACGGTCGGCGATCCGCTCAAAGACACGTGCGGACCGTCCATCAACATCCTCATCAAGTTGATGTGCGTAATCTCGCTGGTGCTTGCGCCGCTGTTTATCGGGTAGGACGGAGGACATCAACAACAAGGACCACAAGGACAACAAGGACAACAGGGACAACCACCCTCCCTTCGGGCGGGGAGGGAC
>JACQVH010000018.1 GCA_016209895.1 Candidatus Hydrogenedentota bacterium
ACCGCATCCACGTTGCCGATGGCATCCTCCGCGTGGTCCAAGACATTGGGTATCAGAGCCGCCTTCGCAACGTGTATCGCGTCGTCCGGAAGGTCAGCCCCAATATGCGTCACCTTCGCGCCGGCGATTCCGAAGGCGGTCTCGGGTTGCTTGCCAAGATACTCCGGGATGACGGGAAACGGGCATTTACGCATCTCGTCCCGGTCGTACCCATTAAAGATCGCGCTCCACGAATAGGGATGCCCGTTCCCTTCCACCATACCGAGCACGGCGATAGACAGCGGCTTGTCACCCAGGCCTCTGAAAGCGCCCAAGCTCACCGGCTCACGCCTTCGAATGACGCCAAGCAATCTACTGACATTTCGGACGAGGATACCGAGCCGAGAGCAGTCTGTCCAGTCACGACACTGGAAGAATCTGGCACATTCTAAGATGCGTCCCTCCTGTCATTCTGAGCGGTAGCGAAGAATCACACACACCAAAGGCTCGACCCCTCTGTCATTCTGAGCGTCAGCGAAGAATCCTACACACCAAAGTCCTGGGCACAAGAGATGCTTCGCTACCGCTCAGCATGACAGTACGGGTGGCGTCTAGGAGGAAGACATAGTAAACCCGATTTCCAAGTCGGGATCACTATGAATTCGCATCCGATGGCAAATGATCTTTGGAGTGCGGCCGCTTGCTGCCGCTTTGCTTAGGGGAGCTTGCTCCCCGCCCCTAATTCCGCAACCTCTCCTGTTTCCGATCACCATCGCACCGGTCGCGAGCAAGCTCACTCAGGCAAAGCGGGAGTCACGCTTCGGCGTGACACTCCAAAGAGCCGCTACCTGTGAGATTTGACAAACGCGCGGGTTCCTGTACAATCCCTATCAAAACATCGAGGGGGATCCCCTATGACCTTCAGACGCAGTCCTTCAATCCCGGTTCAAAGTGTCGCTACGGTGAGGGCGTTTTTGGTGCTGGTCGCGGTGCTCTGCCTTCGGGCGCAAGCTGTCCCCGCCGACATGGTCTGGACCGACTCCGCGCCGCTGAACACGAATGCGGCCGGAGACTCCGGGTCGGACGAGTCGCCTCGACTGATGACGGATGGAGCGGGGAACTGGGTGGCGGTGTGGTACTCGACGGACAGTTTGGGCGGTACGATTGGGAACGACGAAGATATTTTCGTAGCGCGCTCGACGGACAACGGGGCGACCTGGACGGCTCCCACACCGCTCAATGCCAATGCGAGCACGGACTCTGGATATGACCGGGAGCCACAGGTGGAGACGGATGGCGCGGGGAACTGGGTTGTAGTGTGGTGGTCAAACGACGCCCTGGGCGGGACGATTGGGACCGATGCCGACATTCTGGTGTCGCGCTCGACGGACAATGGGGCATCTTGGACCGACCCCGTGCCGCTCAACGCCAACGCGGCCACAGACTCCGGCGATGACTTTAATCCCCAAGTGACGACGGACGGGGCGGGAAACTGGGTGGCAGTGTGGCATTCAAACGACAGCTTGGGCGGGACGATTAACACCGACCAGGACATTCTCGTGGCCCGTTCGACCGACAACGGGACGACATGGACCGTTCCCGTACCGCTCAACACGAATGCGGCCACGGATTTGGGGGCTGACGTGTATGCGCAGGTAGCGACGGACAAGGCGGGGAGTTGGGTCGTGGTGTGGCAGTCAAGCGACAGCCTGGGCGGGACGATTGGGAGTGACTATGACATTCTCGCGGCGCGTTCGAGCGACAATGGGGCGACCTGGACCGGTCCCGCGCCGCTCAACACGAATGCGGCCACGGACTCCGGCGGTGACTGGAATTCTCACGTGGCGACGGACGGCGCGGGGAGTTGGATCGTAGTGTGGCGATCGAACGACAGCCTGAGCGGGACACTTGGGACCGATTATGACATTCTGGTGGCCCGTTCGACGGACGACGGGTTAACGTGGGCCGACCCCGCGCCGCTCAACAGCAATGCGGCCACGGACTCCAGGGACGACCGGGAGCCCCGGGTGACGACCGACGGGGCGGGGAACTGGGTAGCAGTGTGGTACTCCTGGGACAGCTTGGGCGGGACGATTGGTACCGACACCGACATTCTGGTGGCCCGTTCGACGGACAACGGAACGACGTGGACCGACCCCGCGCCGCTCAACAGCAATGCGGCCACGGACTTCGCGGAGGGCGACTTGAATGGCCAGGTGACGACCGATGGGGCGGGGAACTGGATGGCGGTGTGGGAGTACGGTGGTAGCTTAGGCGGGACGTTTGGGTCCGACCATGATATCTTCTCCGCCAGGGCGGCCTTCACTGGCTCGGTGCATGGTATTGTCCGCGATGCCGATACGGACGTGGGGCTTAGTTGTGCCGCAGTGCGGGTGACCTCGCTCGAGGGTGACGTAGAGCGGGTGTCCACGACGGACGTGAATGGTGAATACCAGGTCATCAATCTACCGTCGGGAGACTATCGTGTCGAGGTATTTTCGCCCGGCTATTCGGGTCAGTCCGCCGAGGCAACGATTACTGACCTTGGGCAGACCGAGGCGAACTTGGGAATGACGTTGGTAACCGGCGAGGGAGTAATTTCGGGGCTTGTTACCGTTGAGGCGTCCGGGAAGCCCTTGGGCGGAGTGCGGGTGGACGCCCGAATCGGCGGAGAGATCGCGGCGACCACGTACACGTGCGCGGAGGGTCGTTATGAATTGCGGGGATTGGTAGCTAAGGCCACGATGGTAACGCTGGAATTCTCCGCCTTCGGCTACATGACGAAAACGACCGAGATTGAACTGTCGCCCGGCGAAACGAAAGAGGTGAATGCCGCACTGACTCCGAAGGTCGAGTTATCCGGTTCGCTGGCCGGCGTGGTGCGAGACGTCGAGAGCGGGGACCCGATTCCGGGGGCGCGCGTCACCGCAACGAAAGCCGCTGTGGGTCCGAGCGTCGACGCTGATACGTACGGCCAGTATTACCTCGGCGAGTTGACATCCGGCGTGTATCAGGTGGTCGTGTCGGACCTGAAACACGTGACCCAAACGACAGTGGTGGCGGTGTTTGCGGGCGCGGTACCGACCGTGGCAGATTTTTCCCTCGAGCCGGCCGCGGCGCGACAGCCGAGCGATTTGGATTCCAACGGGGTCGTGAACGCCGTGGACGTGCAACTGGTGATTAACGCGGCGTTGGGCCTGCATCCCGATCACGATTGCGACGTGAACAAGGATCAGACGGTAAATGCGGTAGACGTGCAACTCGTGATCAACGCCGCCCTCGGCCTGACGTAGTCTACTGAATCGTATTGATAGCGTCTTAACCCTTCCTAAAGAGCCGCTGAACATCGCCATTGCGAGCCCCTCAGGACGCGCGTCGCGTGCCCCGTATTGCGAAAGAAACCCCGCCCCCTGTCATGCTGAGGCGAAGCCGAAGCATCTCTTGCACCGATGCCTGCACCTCTGGAACAAAGAGCAACTAGCCCCCAATTTTGTTCCCGCTTCGAAGGGGGTGCAGGGAGATGTATTTCTTCGGAGCGATGCTCTCGTTGTCCAAGATGAGGCAGGAGCGTAAAACGTGGTAGCCTTCGCCGACTCGTTACTTTTCGGATGAGACCGCGAACGGAACTCTACCGGCATGGAACTAGCCCCATCTTTCGGTCTGCTCAACTACACGGTGCTCTCCGTGTATCTCGTCGCGATGATTGCGATGGGCATCGTGACCGCCGGCAGTCAGAAGACAACGACGGACTACTTTCTCGCGGGTCGGCGGATGCCCTGGCTGGCCGTGGCGATGAGCGTGTTCGCGACGATCACGAGCGCGGTCTCCTACCTGGGCGTGCCGGGGCTGGCCTACAGTGAAAACGTATCTTTTCTCGTTGGTATCCTGATGATGCCGGTTGTGGCGCCGTTCATCATCACGTTGTTTCTTCCATTTTATCGCAAGCTAAACGTCACCACGTCCTACGAGTACATCTATCGCCGGTTCGGTACGGCGGCTCGCTATACGGTCTCAGGACTGTTCATCCTCGCGCGACTCGGCTGGCTCGGCACCGTTATATACGCTCCGGCCCTGGCGCTGTCGGTAGTAACCGGCATGCCGGTATGGCTGGCTATCCTCTTGATGGGGATGCTGGCCACCGCGTATACCGTTCTCGGCGGGTTGGCGGCGGTCATCTGGACCGATGTCGCACAGTTTCTGGTCCTTTCGGTAGGCGCTGTCATCACGGCGGTAGCATTGCTCACGACCGTCCCGCACGGTTTCACGGGGATCATGTCCGTGGCCGCGGAATCGGGCCGCTTGAACTTGCTGGAATGGCGTCCCAAGCTCGCCGAAATGACCGTCGCGGTCGTGGCCGTCTCCTATTTCTTCAATTTTCTCCACGATTACGGCGTAGACCAGGTTACCGTGCAGCGTTTGCTGGCGACGAATTCCTACGCGGGCATGGCGCGCGCGACGGCCCTGAATGCCGTGTTTACCGTGGCAATCATGAGCCTCCTCGCGTTTATCGGCCTCGGACTGTTTGCTTATTACCAAGCCTATCCGGGCACCCTGCCGCACGGGGTGGCCGGGGACCGTATTTTTCCGTACTACATCGTTCATGCGCTCCCGGCGGGTGTATCCGGCTTGGTCATCACGGGCATCTTCGCGGCGGCGATGTCCAGTATGGATTCCGGGATAAATTCGTTGTCCACCGTGGTAGTGACAGATTTCGTCCGACCGTTGCGCCGTGCGGCAACCCGTGAAACGTCCGACGTGCGATTGGCCCGATTGCTAACGCTCATCTTCGGTGTTTTTGCCACGGCAGTTGCCTTCTACGCGGCTACGCTCGGGTCCATCCTGGCCGCGGCCCAAAGCTTTCTTGGATTATTCTCCGGACCGGTTTTGGCCCTTTTTCTGCTCGGTATTTTGACCAAACGAGGCACTTATTACGGCTGGCTGGTAGGTATAATGGTGGCCATTCCCTTGACGGTCTGGATTCAACTGGATACGAATGTGCATTTCATTTACTACTTTCCTCTCACATTTCTTGTCAGCCTTGGTTTGGGATATCTCGTCAGCTTGCCGATGAAACCTGGCTCGAACGTCAAGGAACTGACCCTCCAGCGAAACGATCCGACACAAGATACGGTATAGTAGCGGATTCCGTTGTCAATATATGCAACTTTTCGCGGTCAAATGACATGATCTGTCTTGATCCCGGTGTTACATTTGACGGTCGGATTTCGGTTTTGCTAACATGCGGCAAAATCAGCCTTTGTCACCAAGGTTTGAATAAACAACATGCGGAGGAGTAAGTGGAAATGAAGACAGCGAGTTGGAGATTCACAGTTTGTGCCTTGAGTTTAGCGGTTATCTTGGCGGCCTCGAATGGCTGCGCCAAGAAAAAGAAAGACCAACAAATCAATCCCGATCTCACCAGCACCTCAACCCAGCCTGAAACGACGACCAGCGAGGGGCTCCCGGATGTCGAAATTGAGAAGCTTCTCTTCGACCGGGCGGCCGGGCTGAAGAACGTCTATTTCGACTACGACAAATATGCGTTGCGTCCTGACGCCATCGCGACGTTAAAAGAAAACGCTGATCTCTTGAAGAAGTATCCGAATGTCCTCGTCCAGATTGCCGGTCATTGCGACGAGCGCGGCACGCAAGAGTACAACCTCGCGTTGGGCGAGAAGCGCGCCTTATCCACCCGCGAATACCTGATGCAACTGGGTATTTCCGGTGATCGGTTGGTAACGATTAGCTATGGCGAAGAAATGCCGGCGGCTCCGGGCCACGACGAGTCCGCCTGGTCGCAGAATCGCCGTTGTGAATTCAACAAGGCCATGTAACGGATTCGGGGAGGCTTTTGCCTCTGTCCCGAAGACAAGGAAGGTGGAAGTGCCATGCGCGTGAAGGGGTGGCAGGTATTGTTCTGTGGTTTGCTATTTACCGCAGCCGGGTGTGGGACCTTGAGCGGCGGAAGTCGCGACCAGACTCAGAGCGCTATTTTCGACACGCAACGAAGAGTGGCCAGTCTCGAAAAGAATCTGACCAAGTTCAACGAGACGGCGGCCACCCTGAGCACGCGGGTGGACGAGACGGACCGGCAGAATCTCGAACTGAAAGGATTGATGGAGGAAAACCAAGTCCGGCTTGACACCATGGGCAAGAAAGTGGACCAGTTGACCTCGACCATCTATCGGCAACTGAACTTGTCGCCGCCGGTGGAATCGTCCTTGTCGGTCGGGCCGTCACCCGGAGGCGTCGAAGTTGGTACGCCGAAGATTCAGCCCCCTAAAGAATCACCGGGCGAAGGTACGTCTGTCGCAGAGACGGAAAAACAGATGGAAGCAACTGCCTTGGAGAGCAGTGGGGTAGCGACGGTGCAGGCTTCTCCAGGCACTTCAGCGACGGGCCCGGCTGGCACTGCCGCAACCGTATATCAGCGCGCCATAAAAGCTGTCAGGGAGCGACGGTACGAAGAGGCGTATACGCTGTTCGATGAATACTTGCAGCGATATCCCAAGGCCGAAGAGGCCGCCAACGCGCAGTTTTGGAAAGCAGATTCGTTGCGCTGCCTGGGCCGGGATGAAGAAGCTGTAGAAGAGTATGAAAAGCTTCGTGCCAATTATTCGAGCAGCGTCAAGGTGCCGATCGCGATGGCTAACGAGGCCACCATCTGTCACAACAAGTTAGGTCAAACCGAGAGAGCCATCAAGCTCCTCGAAGAAGTTGTTACCAATTATCCAATGGCGCCTGCCGCCGAAAAAGCCAAGAATATGCTCAAAACGCTCCGCGGCAGTTAAGCAGCGCGAATACGCGCGGTGCCATGTATGAAGTGATGGACATGTGGGGCAGACTAACGAGTCTGCCCCACGATTTTGAAACACCGTTGCGCATTGAGCCAGAATCGAAGTGATGCTTCGACTTCGCTCAGCATGACAGAGTGGGTGAGCCTTATGGGGATACTGAGAAAAAGCTATGCGGTACTATCTGGGTCTAGATGCGGGCGGCACAAAAACGTACTGCCTGATTGCCGACGAACGCGGAAACCTGCGCGGCTTTGGCCGGGCCGGCACGGGCAACTACGAATATCATGGGGTTCAGGCGGCCGCGGCCGAAAATAAGAAGGCGATCGACCAGGCGCTTGCCGAGGCGGGTATTACGTTGAAAGACATTTCGGGGGTCGGCTTGGGCGTGGCCGGCGCAGACGTGCCCGAAGACTATGAAATGCTTGAGCGGGAGATTTACTCGCCCCTGCTCGGTGATCGTCCTCGTGTGCTTCGGAACGATTCGATGGCGGCCCTGCGTGGGGGCACCCGTCAACCTTACGGAATCGTTATTGTTTGTGGAACCGGCTCCGTCTGCGCGGGGCGGAATCCGGCCGGACAGGAAACCCGCGTGGGCGGCTTGGGAGAGGAATTCGGGGATCGGTGCACGGGCGGTGCGATTGGGCGCAGAGGCATCCGCGTGGTGTGGCGGGCGCGGGACGGAATCATCCCGCCGACCCGGTTGACGGAGAAGTTTGTGGAACGGGCCGGTTGCCGCGACGCCACGGAGTTATTCTACAAGTTATATCGGTCCCAGCTTACTTACGGCGACTTGGAACCGATGGCGAAGCTGGTCTTTGACGCGGCGTTTGAAGGTGATTCCGCCGCTTGTGAGATTCTCGAGTTGGGCGGGCGTTACCTCGGCATGATGATTAACGCCGTCGCGGGGCAATTGAACATGACGCGCGACGAGTTTGAAATTGTCATGGCGGGCAGCGTGTTCAAAGGAAGTAGCCCGATTATGATCGAAGCGATGAACACGGTCGTCCACGGACTTTGTCCTAAGGCCCGCAGTATTTTGCCGGTCTTCGAACCGGTGGCCGGAGCGCTGCTGATGGGCATGGAACTCGAAGTTGAAGTTTCCGAGGAAATCTATCAGAATTTATCTGCTCAATTGGAGCAGGCCGAACGAAAGTATCAAGTGAGATTAAAGGCAACTTAGACTATGAAATTGCGTCCGAATCATATCATTGTGGTCGTGTGTCTCGGCATTGCGGCCGTGTTCGTCTATGCCTTCTGGAAAGAACGAACGCCCGGAAAAGCGGCCACGGAAGAACGTATCGTGTCCGAAGTCCTGCCGAAAGGCCTGGACGCCCCGATTCCAGCGGCTGTGTCGAAACCCCAATCGCCGCCGACCACGTCGGAAGACCGGTTTTTGAACGAAGTACGAGCTAAAGGTCAGGACGCGGCGCCGACAGCAAAAGAATCGGACGCCAAGATTCCACCGATTACGGCCGACCAAAGCCTGCTACCGACGATTTCCGTAGCGACGACGGATCTCGATATGGGGGTCATCGCGAATAATGCGATAGCCACGAAGGAATTGCAGGTTACCAACACGGGCAAGACGGAGCTGCAAATCCAACGCGTACAGACCACGTGCGGATGTACGACGGCCGAGCTTCCCGAGGAGAAGTCAGCAATTGCGCCAGGCCAGAGTGTGGCCCTGAAGGTCCACGTGGACCCCAAGAAGGTTCCCGGATTTGAATCCACCAAGGTTTTGAGTATTTTCTCGAATGATCCGCGACAACCCATGTTGGACGTAAAGGTACATGCCAAGATAGCCCCGGAATTCAAGGCCGATCCGCCTACGCTGGAATTTGGCGAGGTGGAAAAGGGGACCGTGATAGCCAAGACCATTCTGCTTCAACAGTTGGGGGATCAGCCGCTGGAAGTCACCGGGGTGAATCCCGTAGGCAGCAGCGAAGGGTTGGAGCTTTCGTTTGAGAAGCGCCCGGAGAACGAATGGGCCGCACCCGGTCGCGCCGAATACGTGGTCACGGGCAAGCTTTCCCCGACGGCTCCCATCGGCCTCTTGAAGGCTTCATTTCAAATTCTCACGAAATACGAGCGAATCCCGCGGTACCTGTGCCAGGCCAATGCTCGAATAACGGCGTTTTACACGTTGGCTCCCAATATGGTCTCCTTGGGAAGCCTCCAGACCGGCCAGACGAAAGCCATGACGGTGGTCGTAACGGGAGATCGACCGTTCGAGCTCAAGAATCTCGCGGTTAGCAGCCCGGATTTTCAAGTTAGTTCGGCCCCCGGACCTGACCCCAATACCACCATGGTCAAGGTCGAAGTGTTGCCGACCGCCAAGGTCGGTCGGAAAGATGAACGCGTGAGATTCCTGGTAAAGGCCGGGGATAAGGAATACGAGGAAACGTTGCGAGTCTCGGGTATGATCACCGCGCCGCCGGCCGCGAAAATACCTACGGTGCCGGCAACTCCTCGAGGCTCGATCCAGTCGCGCCTACCTTCGACGCCTTCGCCTTCGGCCACGCCGCCAGTGGCGCCTCCGCCCGCCGGGCAGTCACCGGCACAACCGCCTTCTGTAGCCAAGCCTTCATAAGCTGAGGAGCCTTGAGTGGCGCTGTTCGGACGAGGGGAGAAGCCAGGGACGGCCGGTTCGGCGGCGCAACCGTCGGGCGCGAATCCTACGATGGGGCGGCGCGCCTTCTGCCGAATCTGTAATGACTATCGGAATTTCAGCAAATGTTGGCTGCGCGCCGTGCCGCTGAATCGTTGCATGTGTTGCGGCACGGTCTTTGACAGTCCCGCCAAATTTTATCAGCGATCGCTGCCGGTGTGCCCCAAGTGCGGGGAATATCTCGAACATCCGGGGTTCGAGTACGGCGTGTGTGACGGATGCAATTCGAAGTTTGAACTGGTGGGGGGCGCAAAACCCGGTTTGTTACCTAACCGGAAGCAGCGTGAGGAAATGAACCGTCACGGAAAGGCCTGGAGTCCGGACTGATGGCGCTGGACGAAGGGGAAGCCCGCCGTCGTTTAGCCGAACACGGTCAGGAGCACGTGCTGCGGTTTTGGTCTCGGTTGGGCGACGCCCAGCGCACGCAACTCCTCTCCGAAATTGCCTCACTTGATTTCGCCCTCATGGACCACCTTATCCGGGACTGGGTGCTTTCCGAACCAAAACCGGAGACCTTCAGCCGCGTGGAACCGGTGCCCGTCTATCCCGTTGCCGGCCCGGATCGCGCCGACGCGCGGGAGGCGTGGGAGGCGGGTTGTGATGCCTTGCGGGAAGGTCGCGTCGGGTTGGTCCTCGTGGCGGGCGGGCAGGGAACCCGGCTCGGATTTGAAGGGCCGAAGGGTGCGTATCCAATCGGGCCGATATCCGGTCGTTCACTGTTTGAGTTTCATGCCGAGAAGATTCATAACCTCCAGAAGACGTTTCAATGCACGCTGCCCTGGTACATCATGGTGAGTGAGGCCACTGCCGCCGAAACAAAGGAGTTCTTTGAAGCCAAGAGCTATTTCGGTCTGAGCCCGCTCGACATCATCTTCTTCGAGCAGGCAATGATTCCTTGCGTAGATGAAAAGGGCCGCTTCCTGTTGGAGGAACCGCACCGTTTGGCGCGCAACCCGAATGGCCACGGCGGCTGCATACCCGCGCTCGTGGAGAATGGTATTACCGCCGATGCCGGGAACCGGGGTGTCCAAATACTGAGTTACTTCCAAGTGGACAATTGGGCCGTCAAAGTCGCCGATCTCTACTTCATCGGTTATCACGTGTTGCACGAAGCCGAAATGTCTTCGAAGGTACATCGCAAAACTACGCCGCGCGAGCCCGTGGGCGTTCATTGTGTATGCGACGGCCAGTATCGGGTCATCGAGTACACGGAACTCGATATCTATCCGCAGCTCCTTGAAACCGACTCGGAAGGCCGTCCCATTCATTATGCGGGCAATCCGGCCATTCACATTCTTTCGGTGAATTTTGTCGAGCGAGTCTACGAGCACTTTGATCGCTTCCCGTGGCATCGTGCCCACAAAAAAATACCTTACCGCGATGAAGCAGGTCAGTTGGTGAAGCCGGAGCGTCCGAACGGCTATAAGTTTGAGACATTTGTGTTTGACGCTCTGCGCTTTACGCGCCACGACCCGGTGGTGCTCGAGATAGTGAGGCCGGGCGAGTACACGCCGATCAAACAGTTGAGCGGCGACAATAGCGTGGAATCCGCTTGGTTGATCATGCGCGAATACTGGGCCGATTGGCTGGAAGCGGCGGGTTGTCCAGTCCCACGAGATGCTTCCGGCAAAGTCTCGATCAAAATCGAAATCAGCCCGCAGTTCGCTTTGTCGAGGGATGAGTTCGTGAGAAACCTATCAGGAAGTAAGGGACCCATTTCGGAAGACGTTTCAATTGGTCCATTGGGTCAATGTCCGCTTTCCTTTATGAAAGGGATACGGGAAACCAACTAGATCGATTGCGGACTGAGGGGATCATCGGCAGCGAGAAAACTGCGCATTCAAGCCCACTTTATCGCTGACCTTGACGAAGTGTCCTTGCATAACGCGTTTTTTGACCGTGGCTTCGAGCCATGACTTCGCAGGAGAGAACGATGGTGTTCCAATATTATCCGGACACGGACATGTTACATTTAAAACTCGCGGAGGGCGCAAGTACCGAATCGGAAGAAGTCGCAGCCGGCGTTGTTCTCGACTTTTACGCCGAGAATCGGGTTATCGGCATCGAGATCGAAGATGCGAGCAAATTTATTGATTTGTCTCGTTTGGAAGTATTGGCGCTGCCTATCGCTAATTTGATCCTTAGCGAACGTAAACCCGCAAGAACACCGGGGGACGGCTGACGGACCCCGTTTCCGACCCTATCTGCGACCCGGTGCAATAACTAATAAGGCCGACGGCAGGGTCTGAACGACTGCCGGCAGCCGACCCGGCTGTTCGCCATCTAAGTTCAACAATACCTCTTCATCTGAGTCGGCCTTGATCTGTCTCGCGCAGAAATAACGGACAAGGTCGGGACGCTCTTTCAGGGTGCCGCGATAGAGACGTGGCAGATTCTGGAACGCCTCCCGGCGAGTCACGTCTCCGATCACAAAGATTTCGAAATGGCCGCTCGTAAGCGAGGCCTCGGGGGCAACGTGCATCCCGCCGCCGTAGTATTGTCCGTTGGCGATAATCACGTTGTTACATCGTTGTTCGAGGCACTCGCCGTCAATCTCGAGATGGACCCGGGGATTCTTAAAGGTCAGCAAAGTCCTGACGACGGCCCAAAGATAACTCGCAAAACCGCCAAAACGCTTGGAGCTTCGGTTGACCCGCGCCGCCACGGCGCCGCCGGCGCCGAAGTCGGCTACGTTGATGAAGTGCATCAAGGACTGTTCGCCGTTATGCGAAGTAAATTGTACGCGGCCCACGTCAGCGCCGAAGGCCTTGCCGGATGCCAGCACTTCGAGCCCCTGCCGAAATGAGGATAGCCCCAGTGTACGGGCCAAGTCTGAACCGGTACCCGCGGGCAGAATACCCAAAGTGGCGTTTGGATTGATCGGCATCGCTTGATTGAAAAAGCCGTTGACAACCTCGTGGTGCGTTCCGTCCCCACCCACGGAAACAATGCGCTCATAACCCTCGAGCAGCGCCTTTCGTGTAAGCTCGGCGGCGTGCCCACGTTGTTCAGTGAAGACGACCTCCGGTTCGTGAAGAATGTCGCGCAGCACTTTCTCGTGCCGCGGCCAATGGAGGCGTATGCGGCCGTGGCCCGCTTTCGGATTGACGACGACCAGGGTCTTCACAAAAACATCCCGGCCAAATCCACCCTACACGCGGACATCCGACCGCATGCCCAATCTAGCGCGGTGACGCTCCAGGACGGGCCGCACATGCGCACCGATAAAGTCGTTGACTTGTTGCGGGGCCAGGCCCACGAAATCGCGCACATTTAGGGCGTCTTCAATCTCCGCGCGGGTCATAGGGACTGAAGGATCAGAAGCGAGATGTTCCAGAAGGTCATTGTCCTCGCCGTTCTTTACCCGGGCAGCGGCCGCCTGGGAATGCTTGCGTATGATTTCGTGTAGTTCCTGGCGGTCTCCACCGCGCTTCACACACGCCATCAGTATGTTTTCGGTGGCCATGAACGGCAGTTCGGCGCGGAGATGTTTTTCGATAACCTTCGGATTGACGACGGGATTTTCCATAATGTTGAGATAGAGGTTGAGAACTCCATCCGCGGCCAGAAAGGCTTCGGGTAGGACAATGCGCCGAATCGCGGAGTCGTCGAGGGTGCGTTCAAACCATTGTAGGGCCGAAGTGAATTCGGTGTGCAGCGGCATTGCCATGAGGAAGCGCGAGAGTGCGCAGGCGCGCTCGCAGCGCATCGGATTTCGTTTGTAGGCCATGGCCGAACTGCCCACTTGTTGTTCCTCGAACGGTTCCTCGACTTCCTTCAAGTTCTGAAGCAAGCGCATATCGGTGGCGAATTTGTGGACGCTCTCGCCGATGCCGGCCAAGACGCGTATCACGTGCGTGTCCACTTTCCGAGGATAAGTTTGACCCGTGACCGGATAGGACGTATCAAATCCCAGTTTTTGCGCTACGAGTTGATCAAGCTTTCGCACCTTGTCCACGTCGCCGTCAAATAGCGCCAAGAACGAAGCCTGAGTGCCGGTAGTCCCCTTCGCGCCGCGGCACTGTAAGCGGTCGCGTGCTTGCTCAATATCCTCGACGTCCATGAGGATATCTTGCGCCCACAAGCAGGCGCGCTTTCCCACGGTCACTACCTGCGCGGGCTGGTAATGGGTGTAGCCGAGCGTCGGGAGGTCCTTCCATTTCTCCACGAATTCGGCGAGACCTCCTAACACGTTCACCGCTTTGGCGACGAGCAAATTCAAGGCTTCGCGCATCAGAATGAGGTCGGTGTTATCGGTGACGTAGCAGCTTGTGGCGCCGAGGTGGATGATCGGCTTAGCTTTGGGCGCGGCTAGACCATAAGCGTGAATGTGGGCCATGACGTCGTGTCGGAGTTCCCGTTCAAGCTTGGCAGCGGCCACGAAGTCAATGTCTTCCACGTGCGCACGCATCTGCTCGAGTTGTTCA
Organism: Candidatus Hydrogenedentota bacterium; assembly: GCA_016209895.1. Taxonomy (GTDB): domain Bacteria; phylum Hydrogenedentota; class Hydrogenedentia; order Hydrogenedentales; family SLHB01; genus JACQVH01. The sequence continues at coordinate 13,872 of JACQVH010000018.1, forward strand.
TCGGTAATGGGCAGACCCAGTTCTTTTTCGGCCTCGGCTAACGCCACCCAACAGCGTCGCCACGTAGCGAATTTTCGCTGTGGGCTCCATAGGCGCAACATTTCCGGCGTCGCCACGCGTTCAGCAAGTGGGCTGGTATATTCAGATGTCATCCGGCTTAGCCCTCCGTCTTAGCATCTCAAATTCTCGATTCCAGCGGTCCAGAAAATTCCGGCGTTGGAACACTCGGAGTAATCCAAAAAGGCGCGGTGAACACTGTGCCCGGCGTCGCTGTGCCAACTCGTGGGACGGTTCGAGTTCCAGGACGCGGTCGTAATAGAACAAGGCTTGGTCGTAGAAGCGCAGGCGATAGAAGCAATCGCCCAAACACAACCAGCACAGTGGAGCCCAGGGGTTCTGATGCGCGGCCTCCGCGAATAATCCCGCGGCCAGTACCGCATAATCGGCTTCCAACAACATCCACCCGCCGAGAAGATACGCTTCCCAAGGAGGTTCCGCTAAGTCTACGGCTTGGTCAATGAATCGCATGGCATCGAATCGTTCATGCGGCGTCTGTTTGAGGAGGAGTTCGGCCCGAACGCAGCGCGCGTACCATGAGCCTTCGCTGTTTTCGAGGCTAATGTCGCTAGCGGCAAATGCTTCATTAAAACGACCGCGGTGGGCGAGAACCAACCCACGTGCCGCATAAAGCAAACGCACTTGGCCGTAGTTTTCCAAGGATTCCTGTGAGTGGCGTTCGGCCTCGGCGAGTTGTCGCGCTCGAATCAGCGTGTCTACGAGTTCAACCCGGGCGGCGTAGTTCTGATCGTCGAAACCTATGGCGCGCTCGTAATAGGCTGCGGCGGAGCGGAAGTGCCCGCTCATGCGCAATCGGCGCGCCGCGCGGTAGAAGGAGGGACCGTCGCTCGGCGTTCGGGGAGCGGAATGGGTTGACGCCTTGAGCGGCGCCGACACGTCCTTGAGTTCAAGCCAATCAAATCGGTCCACTATTCGGTCTCCGGCGCGACGTGCGCTAACTGGGACGCCACCGGCCGGGCCCGCTCGCGGGCCCAGGTGCGCAACGCCTCGATACGCTCCCGCATCGTCATGGATAACGGCACCGTTTGTTTGAGATTTTGCAAGATATCGGCATTAGTTACTTCGCGGTTTTCGAAGAAACTGTCATGCATGGCCGAGACTAGTGCTTGTTCGATTTCGGCTCCGCTGAAACCCTTCGCGGCCTCGGATAGGGCGCGGAGGTCGAACTGTTTCGAATCTCGACCGACGTTTTGCAAGTGGATGTGGAATATTTCAGCCCGCTCGGAGGCCAACGGAAGATCAACGAAAAAGATTTCGTCGAACCTCCCCTTTCGAATCAGTTCCGGCGGCAGGTCCTGAACTTCGTTAGCAGTGGCCACAACGAATACGGGAGCCGTTTTCTCCTGAATCCAGGTGAGGAAGGTTCCTACGACGCGCGCTGTCGTGCCGGCGTCGGAGACGCCGGAACTGGCCATACCGGCGAAGGCCTTCTCGATTTCGTCTATCCAGAGAACTACCGGCGCGAGGCTTTCTGCCACTTTCACCGCTCGCCGCATATTCTGTTCAGAACTTCCGATATAACCCTGGAAAATCATGCTCATGTCCATGCGCAACAGGGGCAGCCGCCATGCGGCGGCAATCGTCTTCGATACGAGGCTCTTGCCACAGCCTTGTACACCCATAAGAAGGATACCTTTAGGCTGCGGAAGGCCATAGCGCCGGGCTTCCTGGCCAAAGGCCCGGAACCGCTTCCGCAACCAATCCTTGAGCAGGTCCATCCCGCCGACCGCCACTAGGTTCGAGTAGTCATCATAATACTCAAGAAGGCCCGACTTCCGAATCACTTGTTTCTTCTCAGACAAAATTACCGGAACGTCGTTGACGTCGAGAACATTGTCGCGGACGATGGCTTGAGCGAAGGCGTTTTCGGCTTCGGTCAGTGTCAGCCCTTGCGCCGCCTTGATCAGGGCGTCGCGTTCCCCCAACGAAAGGTTGACGCGGAAGCGGCGTGACGCGCCACGGTCACCCAGCTTATAGGTGAGCAGTTCGTTCAAATCGTCATAAGTGGGAAGCGGTAAATCGAGAATCGTCACGGCCTTTTCGAGTTCGGGCGGCAGTTTCAGCACCGGCGATAGGAGGATGATGGTCTTTCGGGACTGCCGCAGTACGTGCGCCAAGTCGCGCAGTTGTCGCACAATCTCCGGCGCCTCGAGGTAATAGTGAAAATCCTTGAGCAGATAGAACGCTGCGGTGTCGGCTTGTAGAATTTGATTCAACACACCTAGCGGCTCACGCACGCGCGGCGCCTCCACCTTTTCCGGACGAGGCCCCGCCAGCAACCGCAGTCCATCGGTAATGCTCCAATCGTAGACGACCTTCTTTTGGTTGTCCGCGATCTGGCAAAGGATTTGCCGTGCCCGTTCCTCTTCCCACGTTACGATGTAGATGATCGGGTAACGTGCCCGGATCAGTTGGTCTAATTCCTGCTGAAAGGCCCCCGGCATCTATTCTCACCCCGCATCCATGGCCGCGAATTCAAATCCTGCGTCCGTGCTCATAGCCGCGACGGCCGTAATCGGGCACTCACGTTGGGCGAAAACTCCTTGGCTCAAGATAAACTTGCAGGAGTCGAGAGGCGTCTTAGCGGGAAACGAACCGGACTGCCCGGGATGCAGTCCATTCTCTTCATAGGTGGCGACATAGGCGAAAGTTCCCGGTTCTAGGGCGACCTTCTTGACCTCCAGTCCGTCAATCCGCACCACGCCGAGCCATCCCGCGGCGCCGTCGCGCTTGTCCACAACGGCGCAAATGCGCGGCGTGTTATAGGAATCCTTTTCATAGTCCAGCGTGGAGAGCGAAAGGGCGATGGCATCGCGCACCGGCGCACCGCCCGCGATCTTCTCCGCAATTGGGTCCGTATGACTGCCGTTTGATACCACAGCCACCCGCCCATCGCAGGCGATCCGCACGCAATGATACGTAATGTATGGGTTCTTCTGAATATCCCCCTCGTGCCCGGCCTTGGGGATGATGCTGACTTCATTGATGCCGACCGCCGCCGCGCGATTCGGAAATGATCGACTCGAAACGCGATACAGCGCACAAAGCCTATCGTCATCCGTCCTCGCGATAGCTACGATTCGACCAATGTACATGTCGAGTCCCTATGCTTCATATCGGACGACGCCTCCGGTAAATATCTCTGAAATGAATTGGTCGCCTACGGCAAGTATCGCCATCGATCGCTTCATGCCAGGATCATCGGTAGCGGCTTCAGTTCGCGGCGCAACGGGTCAAGCGCGAGGCCGAGCGACTCCAGGGTGAACGCCCCCAGAAGATTGTGATCTCCCGCTTCCCCAAAAATAACGTCCGCGACGCCGACCCGTTTCCCATACTTAAACAACGCACCCCCTTTCTTACGAACGATTATGGAACCGTCCGCAGGACGATACGTCTGTTCGGCGAGTGGCTGAACACCCAGTTTCTTGAGAATCTTCTTAGGCACCACCGAATAAATCGCACCTGAATCAACCAGGAATTCGACCTTCTCCGTCACCTCCGGATTGGCCGGATTCCCCACCTCAACTTCCAATACCGTCAAACCCATGGCCCACTCCTTTTCAGGTGTCATTCTAGTGCATCGCCTCGCTCAAAAGACAACTTTGTAGGCGGAATGGCTCGAATGCGGTTGCCCTGTGTTACGATTGTCTACGTACGGTCGCCACGATATGCTAAGAGGTATCTTCGCGCAGAGGAGTCGGTGTGTGCCGAAGCAACAAGCACGAAGACTGGAGGGGAGGGTATGGAAACGAACCGACGATCGTTTCTTGCAGCGACGCTTGGCGGAGCTGCCTTGACTAGTGTGGCGGCAGCGGAGGTGAAAACCGTGGCGGACGTTGGGGAGATTGATCGGGCGGCTGGAGCTCCGATATTGAAGAAAGAGCTCTTCGCCAGTCCTGTGAAGATCGCCTCGATAGAACTTCTCAAGAGTAACCGCTACTATTTTCTCCGCGCTCGGTCAGCCGATGGGGCAGTCGGTATTTCCGTGCCCAATGACCGCGCGACCTATCTCTATCCCATCCTGCAGCGCCTCGTGATTCCTTATTTCGTGGGAAAGGACGCGCGCGACCTCGAGTCGCTGATTGACGGCGTGTACGTGTATCAAAGTAATTACAAGCTGTCGAGTCTGGCGCTCTGGTGCTGCGTGGCTTGGGTGGAGTTCAGCCTCCTCGATCTACTGGGTCGAATGGCGAGGAAACCGGTCGGGGAGCTACTCGGGGGAATAGTTCGGACCGAAGTGCCGATTTACGCGGCTAGCGGCAATCGTGGAAACAAGCCAGAAGAGGAAGCGACGGTGCTACAGCGACTCGCGGAACAAACTGGCGCAAGAGCCATGAAGTTCAAGGTCGGCGGCCGCATGAGTAACAACGCCGACTCGTTGCCGGGGCGCTCTGAGAAACTCATTGTGCTGGCGCGAAAGGCTTTTGGGGAGGGGTTCACGCTATATGCGGATTCCAATGGATCGTACGACGTAGAGAAGTCCGTCGAGATTGGCAAGCTGCTGGAGGATCAGAATTATGGATTCTTCGAGGAGCCGTGTCCGTTCGATTATCTTGAGGAGACGAAACAAATTGCAGATCGCCTGCGTATCCCGGTGGCCGGCGGCGAACAGGAAAGCAGCGCCTGGCGATACCGTTGGTTGATCGCTAACGGGGCCGTGCAGGTCGTTCAGCCGGACCTCCACTACTACGGCGGATTCATCCGCGCGACGCGGGTAGCCCGGATGGCGGCCAAGGCGGGGTTACCGGTAACACTCCACCTGTCGGGTGGCTTGGGGTATGCGGACATGCTTCATTTCGCGTCGTTCACTCCGAACATGGGCCCCTTCCAGGAGTACAAAGGGGATGTGCCGGAGACGGGTGGATGGTTCGACCCGCCCATACGTTTAAAAGATGGCGTCCTCAACGTTCCGACGGGACCGGGGTTGGGGCTGTCGGCTGATGTGGACGAAATCAAGGCGGCCAAACCGGTCGAGAGTTAGGATACCTTGGAGATTGGCGAGTGATCGCCGTATAGATCTCGATAGCTAGACCTTCGTCGCTCCGGCTCGGGCCCAGCGTTGTTTGGGGAGGTGGCGAATGTCAATGTCTGGGGTGTCGTTGGGTTGGGGCGTGCCCGGGATGCTACGGCCTTTGGCGACGTGTTGGTCGAGGAGTTTGATCAAGCGTTGGACATCGTCCGGATATCGCCCGCTAAGGTCTTGAGTTTCAGCGATATCTTTTTCGAGATCGTACAGTTCCAGCTTCGGTTCCGCTTCTTTTTCCGCAAAGATGACAAGTTTTAGGCTGCCATGGCGTATCGCAAAACGGCCGCGCACGTCGTGAGAAATGAGCGTCTCGCGCAGCGGGCGCGTAGTCGAGCCCGTGAAGGCGGGCAATATATTGACACTGTCCTCGCCGGCATTGTCGGGTAGAGGATCGCCAACCAAGGCGGCGCAGGTGGCAAGCATGTCGTTCAGGCATATTAGCTGGTCGCTCCGCGTTCCGGGCGCAGCGACCCCGGGCCACCGGACGATGAATGGGACGCGATGGCCACCTTCCCAAATATCCCCCTTGTGACCTCGGAACGGCCCGCTGGGCGGGTGACCATGCTCGACCAGCTTCTCCCAGCCGGTGTAGTGGGAGTGGCCGTTGTCGGTGGCAAAGATCAGCAGCGTGTCGTTCGCGATGCCGGCCCTATCCAGGGCCTCAACGAGTTGACCGGCAGACCAATCGGTCTCCATCAGGAAATCGGCGATGGGCGCGATGCTGCTCTTGCCTTTGAATCGCTCGGATGGCGCGATGGGTTCGTGCGGGGAGGTCATTGGGAAGTAGAGGAAGAAGGGGGTACCCGTTCGGGCTTGTTGGTGAATGAACTGCACCGCTCGCTCGGTCAGCGTCGGCAGAATCTGATCGAAGCGCCAACCGGGTGCCATCGGCCCAGTCTTGAAACCCATATGGAGCAAAGGGTCGTCCGTATATGTGGCAGTGGGCGGCGTGACGAGGCGATCGTTCTCGATAAAAGTGAACGGCGGAAAGTTCGGCACATCCGTGCCGAAGTAGTAATCAAAGCCGCGCGTCGTCGGTCCGGAGCGAATCGGTACCGTGAAGTCGGCCTTCTTGTTTCTCCCTTCGCCCTCGCCGGTCCAGTCCCAGCCCAAGTGCCATTTACCGATGCAGGCGGTGGTGTAGCCGTGACGCTTCAAGAGACCGGGCAACGTCAGGCGGTCCGGCGCAATGAGGGGCGGCTCATAGGCATCCAGCACCCATTCCCGTAAGCGTGTGCGCCAACAATAGCGGCCGGTTAGGAGGCCGTAGCGCGAGGGGGAGCAGACTGCCGACCCACTATGCGCATCGGTAAAAGTCACGCCCTCGTGTACGACGCGATCCAGGTAGGGCGTCGGGACTCTGCAATCGGGACACAGCGCCTGTATGTCGCCGACGCCCATGTCATCGGCGAGAATGAAGACAATACTGGGAAGGCGGCGTGAAGCGGGTGACCGGGTCCCGACGGTCGCGCAGGACATCCCGACGAGGGATGCAGCTACCGAGCCCATGAACGTTCTCCGGCGCATACTGGACCTCGCATTGTCGCTATGAGTTTCCATCGTTTGGACTCCTTCGTCTCATTCACGGATTTGGTCTGCTCCATCGAAGATTCGCTTCGGTTTTTCGGTATATAACCCTTTCAGGGTATAGCTTACTTCGTCATTTAGTTCGGAGTACCGCGCAACCGAATACACCGCCGGCCATGGTTCCGTGGTTGGCGCGGAACGAAACGGTAAGCTTGTCCTTGCTGTCGGCGATTTCTTGGGGAATGGGATAAGCGATGTCAACCGTCTGGCCGGGACGCTCGGGTTGCAGTGTCTCGGTGGCGATGCGTTGGTTGTTGATGACTACGTCAAAGGTGCGGCCTGCGTCACCTCCCCAATAGGTAACGAGCAATTCCATCTGCGAATCCAGTACGGCGACGAAGTCCCAACTGAACCAGCCGCCGGGCTCGGCATGGCGATAAACGTAGGCGGCGCCCGGGACCACGCCGGCGGACATCTTCTCGCCCTGGAGGCGGTGGCGGCGTTCCGAGCCTTGTTCGTAATCATGGGGAAAGACGAATACGCGATCCACTTCGCGCGTATGCCGGTCCGCCGCGAGTTCCAGTGTGCGATGTTTCGCGCTGTCTTTCTGTATGACCGGCCAGTACAGGCCGTAGCGTTCGATCGTAACGTCGTCGAAGGGTATGAACTCTATATTTACTCCCGGAGACTTCGTCCGAAACCGGAGGGGTTGTGCCGCAATAGGTTCGAGCCATTGCTCAGGTCTGCTCGGATCGCCGAAGAAGTAGACTGGCCGCACGGATTTCTGGAGCGTACTGATGGTTTCGTGATGGTTATCCTCGGCCACCTCTTGTCCGGAACGGGCATCGTACATTCCCGCCAGAACCACCGGGCCGTACAATATGGCTACCTGCTCGGGATCGTCAGGCAAGGGCAACGTGTGGAGATTCATGGGCAGTTTGGCTTCGATTCGATCACCCTCTTTCCAGCGGCGCTCGATCGTTAGCCAGGGGTTGGCGTGATGTGACTTGGGCGAGTAAGGCTTGCCGTTGATGTGGATTTCAGGGAGTGCTGCAATCCAGTATGGGACACGAAGTCTGATTGATACGTGCTCGGGCTGGGGTAAGTGAATGATCAGGGTAGTCTTGTCCTCGTAGGGGAATTGGGTCAACTGCTCCAGCCGCAGTTTTTTCTCCAGCCAATTTACCGTCGAGGATACGTACAGGTTGACATACAGGCGGTCGCCGTCGTGGAAGTAAATGCTGTCGCCCAGTTTAGCGAAAGACTCGATGCCGGTTCCGTAGCAGCACCAGAAGGAGGCGTCGGCGGTACCGAATTGGCGCGGACAACCCGATGCCATCGGCACGTAATACTGCAACTGGCCGGGCGTCGGACCCTGGGTGCCCAGAATGCCGTTGAAGAGGGCGCGCTCGTAGAAGTCGGCGTATTGGGTGTCGCCGGTCCACATGAGCAAGTGGCGAGTGAGCTTGAGGATGTTGTGGGTCTTGCAGGTTTCGTGGTTGAGATGCCCGAGCGTCGCCGCTAACTTGTCCGGTTCCGGCCAGTGTTCGAAGATCGTGCTGCCGCCCGTGGCGTAAGTGCGGGTCCGGACGACACGGTCCCAAAAGAACGCGGCGACGTCGCGGTAGCGGACATCGCCAGTAAGTTCGTAGCGGCGAGCGGCACCGATGACCTTGGGAATCTGAGTGTTGCCGTGCAGGTGCGTGAGGTTGTCGTGACCCAGCGCCAACGGCCCTAAGAACTCTGACTGGTCAAACGCGTGGGCCAAGTCCAAGTCTTCAGGTTTGCGCGTGAGGGCATAGAGGTTGTGCAACGCCTCGGACATGCCGCCGAACTCGGTGCGTAGAGTTCGATCCCATATCTGCGGGGGCAAACGGTCAATGCGCTTCTTGAAATACGCTGCCATGCGTTCCCACACGTCCAGCGCCTGGTCATTGCCGCAGAGCGTGTAGGCGTCGCAGAGACCGGCCATGATCTTGTGAACGGTGTAGTACGGGACCCAGACCGGCTCGCCGGATTCCAATCGGTCGAAGAATGTTTCCGGGAAAGCCGAAAGGTATTCACCGCCCAGCGCCTGTTGGCATTGCGCCAACGCCGCGACCACTATGTTAACACGCGTTTTGAGTTCTTCGTCGCCGGTCGAGGCGTACATTGACGAACAGGCGGTCAGGTAATGGCCGGTGAAGTGTCCCCGCACCTCGGACTGCGGCGCTTCCCATCCGCCGTAGGGGGTGCCCGGTGCCGAGAGTCCTGCGTTGATACGGAAATTGAAGAGCAGCCGGTCTGGGTCCAGCGCGTGCAGATAGGCCCGATCGCGTTCTTGTTCGGCCTTGAATCGGCCGTCCAGCAAACGGACTTGCGCCAGCGGAAAAGGGTGCAGTCGTATCGTGTTCTTCTCTGACGCGGCTACGAAACTCATAGCGGTTAATACGGCGGTCAGCATCCCTGAACTCAAGATAGGGGAATGACCGTGGACCGGTCGCGGGGTTCGCCGGCGGTCCATTCCTTTCCCTCGATCAACGAGCGGGCCGCAAAGGACTTGTCGCCCAACCCGCGGGTGAACAATTCGAGACGGTCCTCATGTACGTGCACTTCCCGATACTCCACGGGATACTCCGGCAGCGACCCCGTGACGATGTGCGTGAGCCCGTTGCGCGTGACGATGAAATTCATGTGCAGATGCCCCGAGAATATCGCTTTAACCTGCTTATGGCGCTCCAGCACCTCGGACAGCAGGTCGCCGTTGTCGAGGCTTCCGGCGTTCATCATCGGTTCGCGTTGCATTCGCTTTGGTATCTGCACTGCCGGATAGTGCGTGGCGACCACGGTCGGCAGGAAACGGTGCTCGGCCAAATCTGATTCAAGCCATTCGATTTGATGCGGCGGCACCGCCCAGCCGATTCCCGTTTTAGGATCGGGAATGAAGGGACAGAGCGAGCCGTCGGACCATCGCCACCACGGGTCCAATACGCAGAAGTGTAGATTCTTGTGGTTGAACGAATAGACGGTGTCGCCTTTTGGGAGGTGCGCCCAAAACGCCTCCGTAAACCACGTTCGCGATTCCTCGGTAGTGAAATCGTGGTTCCCGCCCATCGGATAGTACGGGTATCCGAGCGAATCCATCAGGTCGCGCGCGGCAAAAACGGCATCGCGCGAATGCTGGCTGGCAATGTCTCCGGTGGCGAGGATGAAGTCCGGATGCAGTTCCGCCAAGTCCCGCCGCAGACAACTGATCACGTCCGGCATCATCGAGCAGATGACGCGGTTATTCCACAATCCGTCCGTCTGGCTGCCCAGATGGGGATCGGTGATTTGCACAAAACGCCACATAGATTCCTCGTGTGGGCAAAAGAGGCATCAACATAACACAGGACCCGGTGCTTGCCCAAACACGCAGGAACTTTGCGCCTTATGAACTTCGGCGCAACGGGTGTCGCCAACGCAGCCCGGGAAACCTGGAAAAATCTCGATCCGTGGTAATCCAATCCGCGCCGGCTTCGATTGCCACGGCTGCGAGGTAGGCATCCGAGATCAGGTTCCCTCGGGCATCCACCTGCCGGCACAAGTTCTCAAAAATGCCCCAATGGCGGTTGCCCGGCGTAACCCGGACTACTTTGGGATGCGACCAAAGGAAGTTGGTGAACGCGAGCGCTTGCTGTAACGAACTGGGCTTGGCAAATACCCTCGGGTGTGTAACGATCCGAACGACACTGCTCAATACGATGTCGGAGAGTCCCAGCGTCGGTTCACTGGTTAAGACCGACTCCAACCACTGCCGATACTCGGAGTGCCGCTCCACATCGCGGCGGAACGCGTAGATTAGAACGTTCGCGTCCGGGAGGATCACGCCCTACCTTCCATTCGGTCGAGCAAAGCAGAGGTATCATCTAATTCGACCCCCGGGAGCACGCCGCCGGCACCGGACGTAGGTATGCGAATCCGACGCTTAGAACTTCGAACAGGGCGTGGTTCCAAAGCCAGCCGCAACGCATCTTCAATGACGGCTGTCAACGTCCGATGGGACTCGGCGGCGTGGAGCTTTGCAGTCCGCAGTAGGCTATCGTTAATATTGATGGTCGTTCTCATGCATTGAAACATATCACCTCCGCATCTTGATGTCAAAACCGTCTTCTCGTTACGGCGCAGCGTGTGAATCCGAACGTTGGTCTCGAAGTTCATCGAGTCTTCCGTTCCGACTTCTGCGAACATACTCCGACATTTCACGCGGCAACGTTGCGGCGGGGAGAGGCGCGCGCTGCCGTGTAAAGAGATTACTTTCGTCGGAGGGCGGGCCGGCGGCCCGCCGGATAACTTAAGTCCTTTATTCATAGCGGTATAACCCAACTCAAACTCTCTTTTCGATGCGAAAAAGTGTGTATAAAACGTGCATAAAGTGTACATTTTTTCGTAAGTTTTGTGCATTTCC
>JACQVH010000252.1 GCA_016209895.1 Candidatus Hydrogenedentota bacterium
CTCGTGCTATTGACAGCGTTAAGCCATATCAACGTTATGTTGAGCGGCGCGCTTCAGCGGCGATGCCGCTGAACAAGCGTCCGCTCCAACTAAAGTTAGCCGGCAACTTGCTCATACGTGGCATATGCAATGCCCCTCGACAAGGCCTGCCAAAAATTGAGGCTGTGCTGAGATACTTCAAAGCTGCGCAGAGAGCCGGATTTCTTTCGCGCGTCTTCCAGCACCCAACACTTGAGCCCGGAATAGTCTGGTTTGTAGCACCAGTTAGCGTGAGCGAAAGCGTTTCGAAAATCGCGAACGGCACCTGATGTGAGGAATTTCGCGCAGCGCGCGGCAACTGACTCCGACATGGCCTTCGCGGCAATGACTTCGAAGCAGGCATCCTTTAGGTACGCAAAGCAAATGTAGTCCTGAACGATAACCTGCGCGCGCGTGACTTCCGGGCGCGACTTTATTGAAGCCGCAAAGTCGTTCCATGCCTGGAACGCGACCAATTCGTCGTAGCGCGCAGTCAATGGCACTGGGGAAGCTACTCGGATTTCATCCTTCACCTCGCTGGGAAGGAAGCGAACATCAGCGGCAACCAAGGTGGCGACCTTTCCACACTCGTCGCTGCGCAAGAAAACATCCCGTCGCAGTTCCGATTCGTACCGCGCTAATTGTTGATCGAGGCGCCTCATTTTGACGGCTAACGTCATGTTGAGCGGCGCCAGCCAGCACCGCTGGCAACGCGTCCGCTCGAACCGGGGTTAGCCGTCATTGCTATTGAGCCATTCCGTCGCAGTCAGCCGCTCGATTGCCGCATAGTATTCGGCGCGTAGCGTCTCCGGAGTGCCCGCCAGTTTCAGTGCGTTGTAAATATATGCGGCCAAGACGGAGCCGATAGCGTGGACCGCGTCGTGCCTGGAGAGGCCTTGTTTCATCACTCGAGCGAACGCGCGAACGACGGGTTCGTCATTTGCGGCCAATTGATTCTCAACGGCCACATGGATCGTCGCGTGGACTGTGACGTTCGGCATCTTGATTCGAGCTCTCCGATGATGCCGCTCTACGAGGAATAGTCTTTCTTGTTCATCCAAGGCAAGCCACTCATCCGGATCTGGTGCCTGCGATGGATCGTAATAATCCACAGCGTGTCGTCCTGTGACGGCTAACGTTCAGGCTGCGCGGCCGGCACAGCCGGTCCGCTCCAGCCTGCTGTTAGCCGGCCTCCGCGAACGATGCGATCAAGAGGTCGCATACGAATTCGTGCGCCGCCGCGCACACGCTGGGGAAATCAGCGACCGTAGCGGGTACGGTCCCGAAGTGCAAGATCGAGCTTCGCAACTCGTAGCAAAAGGTAAAGAAGCGTGCGGCAGGCTGCGCTTGGTAGGTCCAGCCAGGTAGGAGCCGCGTTGCCAGCGCCCGCCCGGCCTGGCCAATCGACTCTTGTTTAAGCTACTGCAGGCTTCCGGACATTGCGGATCGTGTGCCATCGTCCATCCCGCTCCCGTCCACGATCTCGATCAACTTCGCGACCAGTTCCTGTGCCGCCGCGGGCCTCGGTTGCGGATCGAGCAGGGCCTCGACGGCCGTAATGAACGTAATGAATCTAGAACGATCCGAGGCCTCGAAGTATGAGGCAGATAGTATCTCGCCGGCCAACTCTTGTTTCGCACTCATAGGGACAGGGGTAGTAATAGCACCCGCAATCTGCTCGACGAACGCCGGCGCCGCCTTGCCGAGGCTGGCCTCAGCATTGAACGCGACGAAGACCAACCCGTCGACGTGCTCGTACAGGTCGATTCCGTGAACGTCCGCTCGGACAGGACCGCCAACCTGCCCCTCCATCCACTGCAACCCTGCGGTGGTGATGACACCACGTGGGCGTCTGCCGCCCAGGTCTATCCCGACGCGGCTACGAACCGCCCAGAGGAGCAATGCTCTCTTCGCACACTCCGCCGCAGTGCGTGCGTCTGCAGCGCTCGGATATGGTCCACCGATGAGGGACGCACGCGAGTGGTCCTTGATGGGACTACCTCGTCCTCCCGAACGCAGTCGAATAGTCGCTCCGCTGCTATCGTTGAGTACAAGAAGCTCCTCGGCGTCCGCTTTGATGTGGTCGCGGCCTGGTAGATGGAACCGCAGGCGGAAGTCGTACTGTGGCACCCGCTTTCTCGTCCGGCTAACGTTCACAATGAGCGGCGCACGCCGCTCTTGCGCGTGTCCGTCTCGATTGTGCGGTTAGCAGCCATTCCCTTCAGCTTAAAACCGGTGCATTGAAATTGGCATAGATATCAGAAAGTTGTGAATTCAACGAGGCAAGATTTCGAAGATGATGAGTGGCGTACCGATTCAATTCAGATGTTGGGGCTGCCACTTTCTGCAGCAACAGCAAGACAATAACATCATGCCACCGTGTCCGCAGATATTGCTCTTGCTCATTGATGTAGGGTTCTGATTCAGCAATCAGATTCTTGAGCTTCTCTGTGTTTAGTTTGAAGGTCGTTGTGGTAACGCCAAGTAGACTTTTCCAATTGAACTCCGCTCTTTCGTCTGAAACTGTCCGAAAGAAAACGTCCACCATCGATGCAGATGAAAGCCTAGCATACCCAGGTCCAGTCCAAGCTATAACCCACTCGTTCTTAAGATGATTTATTTCGTGCCCGTCACGAAAGACGAGCGCATCTTTGAGGGATCGCGCGACTGCCTTAGCACGACTTGTTTCTGTGAACCCAGCAAAACGCATGATCCGGGCTCCTTGTCTTGGTTGCTAACGTCGATAATCAACGGCCACCGAAGGCGGTCCGTTGCATTTAAAGTTAGCCACTGTCTAAGATCCTGATGTTGGCGGGATGAGCCCGACAGAATAGGGGGTGAGGCGTTCGTGGTCATGCAGAAGGACCTTTGGGATGCATCTTCTCCACGGATCTGATAAGGGTTTGCTTGTTGCTTCGAGCATCTCCAAGAACGGTTGGCGGGCAATCAGCTCAAATCGCTCAACTAGTCCGCGACTCAGGATTGTTTTGCCTGCTGCCTTAGCTGCTGTGGAGAAACGCTCGGCAGTAGTCACGAATATTCCATTGGGTATATTCTTCAGCATAAGTGCCCCGATGAAATGTGTTACGTAGTGTACCGACTCTGCCTGGTCGATTCTCTGACGATGCTTCACTTGGATGGCGCAGGGCTTGTCGCCGATAACCAGCATTAGGTCAACGCCGCCATCACCCGACTTGCCGCAGTATCTACATTTGGAAGCGGGCGAAAAATCAGTCATCACTGCGCCAACCAACTCCTCCATCTTGCGTGGACTTATTGCATCTATTGCCCCGGGTGTTTGGCAATGGCACTACGAAGTGAGTCCATCGGAATAGAAGGATCGGCTAATGAAAACTTCCGAAGAATGCCGCTCCAGCGGAAAACCCAATCCGCGGATGCATACAGATTATGAGCGTCGGGAGTCTGCACATCGTGAACTGTCCACCAACCGCATTTGCAGGATCTGGCAGTCACAGAATGATGTATATCCTTCGTTGAATCCTTGTCTTCAGGATCATATTCGATAATTCCATCTGAGAAGACTTCATTGAGTTTGCGCTTGCAGAAGGGGCATGTATCGTGCTGAGGGAAGAAGCTCCTGTTGGCACTTCGGTCGTTCTTGTATCCCTCATTCATTCCCTCCAGATAGTCCAACGCTTCAATCATATGCCACTCCAAGGCCATGACGCCCTCTGGTCGATGTGTAGGCATCGGTTCATTTCTGTCGGCTAACGTCATGTTGAGCGGCGCGCATCAGCGCCAGTGGCGCTGATATCGCGTCCGCTCCAACTAAAGTTAGGAAGCATTTTTACCCACGCCTAAATGCTTCGGGCAGAGGTGGCCGACCGCGTACGCCTCCAGTAGCGCACGACTGCGCGGACGCGACACTTCGACGTACGCAAACCAGTGCGTGCCACGTAGCTGTGAGCCCTTGCCATCGAGGTACTGCAAAGTAAAAGAGGAAGCGCCGTGTAGGTGATTGTTGAGACGCTGGTCCAGACCTTTTTGACCGCGCACCGTACGACCGACGTGAAGAACCGTGCTGCGCGGGCTGAAAATAATGTATACGCCGTGTTTGCGCGAAACCTTCGGCGGACCTTCAAGAGGAAATCGTTGAGGCTGTGCATTGACGAGCCTCCGATACAGCCGTTTGATCTTATGGAGCTCGCGCTGCATTGACCATGCTTCCTAACGTCGTGGTGAACGGCGGGCCGGCGCGAACGCCTCACACAGGACGGCGCTTGCGGCCCGTCCGTTCGACCTAGAGTTAGGCGTTGCCCTCATGAGACGAAGCGCTCTCGATGCGGGACCGCTACTCGAGTTGCACTGTGTATGAACCACCCCCAATTTCGTACGGCCCGAAGGACTGACCTCGAACATAGATTTTCAGGTCGCGGGATGACTCGTAATCTCCACCAGTCTCAAATTCAGCGTGTCCGGATTCATCGGTGAACTCTTCCAGAGACCCGCCAGTTAAGATGCCGTCGATGATGATTTGCACCTTAACGCCCTCCATCGGTTTTCCATCTTCGTCGAGAACTTCGACGGTCAGATTGTGCGACATGCGACCCCTCCTTTGGTTACGCCTAACGTCCGCGTTGAGCAGCCGCCGAGGAGCGAAGCGACGAGGGAACGCAACAGCGGCGCTGTTGCGCGGTCTGCTCCAACGCGTGGGTTAGGAGGTCATTGCGCTGAGGCGGGTGCAACAGTAACTCCGCTCAGTCCAGACTGGTCAATCACCTGCTGTACTAATCCGCTCGCCTTTGCGTACTCGATGAACTCCTTCGCGTAGGCGAGTCCGGCAGGGCGGCCTTTGATGACTGCGAGCGGGTGCGCAACGCGAAAGAGGCTACCATCGACAACACGGAACTCAGGTTGTTTAGCAGCCCAGCTGCTTAACGTAGCGTGATTCCCCGCCATAGCATCGGCCTTACCCTCCGACATAAGGCCGATGCCGGAACTGTACAGTTTTATATGTATCACCGTCGCGTCGCGAAGGTGCTTCGACAGATGCTGATCTGCCAGACTTCGCGGGATTGCCGCGATTCGGTGCCCGGGGCGGTCGGCGTCTGCGACATTTCGTATTTGCGATGCCTGTGGCACAAGGTACGTTTCGCCAAGCTCCACATGCAGGCCAGCAAGGGCCAAGTCGGTCATTCTCTCAGCGTTGTAACCGAGGAATGCGACATCGTATTCGCCCGCTTTGGCCCCTTCGAAAAGCGCGGTGACGGTTCTATATCGTACGGGCTCGAAAGCAACGCCAAGGCGCTTAGCAAATGCGCGCGCGAGATCTGCGGCAATGCCTTCCATCTCGTCAGCGGATCCGTCCTTTGTCACGGCAACCGGATTGGTGACTGGCAAGCCGACGCGCAGCTTGCCAGTAGGCGCGAGTTCCGAGCGTGCCGCCGCAAGACTGCTTGATGTCTGCGCGAATGCGGGCGAATAACCGATCGCGAAGAACGCAAGCACTCCTACCAAAACCTTAAGCTTTGAGTACGCCGTGATCATTTGACCTCCTAACGTGTTGTTCTGCGGCGGGCCAAGATGACGGCTGCACTGGCACGGCGCTTGCGACCCGTCCGCAGCAACAAAGGGTTGGGCCTCATTTACGTTTCGAACAGAACTGCATCGTCTGTTTTGTAGTAGCTGACGGCAGCTTTCTTGAACCCCTTCATCGTAGCCAGATTGAAGCCACCACCGACTACCGCACCTACGCCGAAAGGAACGAGTCGGCCAACAGCGATGCCGCCGCGCTTGGTGCCGTATTTTGTGACGATGGTCACTCCAACTCTTTGATTGATCTTCTTGAATACCACAGCAGGGACTCTCTTGAATTGCGCAATCGCTACCTTTGACGCGACGCGAAGAGTCGCCTCCTTGCCTAAGGTAAGAACCCCGCACCAAAGACCGAGCACCCTTACAAAGTCTTGGTTGAAAGAGGCCTCTGTATCGCGTTCATAGATAAGACCGACCCCGATCGTCAGCCCGGCCATGCACCGCAGCATGTAGGCTAGGTCAGTCGAAATTGCGCCGGCTTCAATTGCGACCTGTGCTGAAGTTCCCCAACCTGGAATTACTCCTGGTAGGGCAGTGACGGCACCCTCTGATGCGTAGCGCCAACAAATCTTGTTTGCCCACTTCGTCGCCAATGCATCCTTTGAAGGAGTAGGGTGTGCGTTGCGTAGGTCATCAATGTGCCTCGCGACGTCTGCTGCGTTTGGTTGAAGCGCCGCAATCGCTTTCATCACGACGGCTGTCAGCATAGATTCTTGAGGCATGGGAGGGGTGCTCAGGTATTGAATGAGGCTCAACGTGTTGTTCTGCGGCGGCCCACGAACTTGGCAGACCTTGCACAGTACAGGCACGCCGTCCGCAGCAACAAAGGGTTGGGCACCCTGTTCAGCCGTGACTCGCTTCGGCATGCAACTTCAACCCCAGCGCATCGATAACTTTGAGGATGGTGTCAAAGTCTGGGCTGCGTTCACCGGAAAGTGCCTTGTAAAGACTCTCGCGGGACAGCCCTGCATCTCGTGCAACCTGGGACATGCCCTTGGCACGAGCAATATCGCCAAGCGCTTTGGCAATGAATGCGGCATCTCCGTCAGCTTCCTTAAGGCAAGCTTCCAGATATGCAGCCATCTCCTTGGGAGTTCTGAGGTGCTCTGCGACATCATAGCGAGTGGTAACAGTCTTGTTCATCGTGGCTACTCCGAGAGATTACGTGCAAGGCGCAAGGCGGTTTTAATGTCCTTGGATTGGGTGCTCTTATCGCCACCGACTAGGAGAATAATCAGCTCTCGCCCTCGCTTTTTGAAATACACCCGATAACCGGGTCCGTAGTCGATTCTCAATTCCGAGACACCTTCACCAACCGGCTGGACGTCGCCCGGGTTTCCCGCCGCCAACCGTTCAATTCTGGCTTGGACACGCGCTCTTGCCTGAACATCCTTCAAGTCATCGAGCCATTGCGCAAAGATGTAAGTCTTGCGAATTTCGGTCATGCACCTACTGTAGCCGGACGGCTACACATTGTCAATGCGGCGAACTGCGCCCTGCGGGGCCCAACGCCTTGTTGAGCGGCGCGCGCGACACCGCATGGAC
>JACQVH010000282.1 GCA_016209895.1 Candidatus Hydrogenedentota bacterium
AAGGACCACAAGGACCACAACGACTACGAGGATGACTGCTGGCCGAACTGGACAGAGCGGGCACGAAGCACCATAATGAATGGCCCATGCCGAGACCAGTCGAGAGCCTCGTCAGTGACGAACTTCCCGAATTAGAAGAATCGTCCCCACTCTTGGATTTCCTCACGCAGGACGCGGTGGCCGCGCTCCTGCTGCTGGTGTCGGCTTTGGCCGCGTTGGTTTTGGCCAATTCCGGGGCGCGAGAATGGTACGTGAGTATTTGGTCCCTAGAACTGGGGGGTTCTTTCGGCACTTTCCATTTGGAACAATCGCTCCGCCATTGGATCAACGATGGTCTCATGGCCGTGTTCTTTTTCATGGTCGGCCTGGAGATTAAGCGGGAACTGCTCGTGGGGGAGTTGGGCACGTTCCGAAAGGCACTGTTGCCCGCGGTTGCGGCGATTGGCGGCATGCTGGTTCCGGCCGCTATATACGCTACGATCAACTGGGGGAGCCCGACCATCCGGGGCTGGGGCATTCCGATGGCTACCGACATCGCTTTCGCGAGCGGCTGCTTGGGTCTCCTGCATAACCGGGCGCCGCGCGTTCTCACCGTCTTCCTGGTGGCATTAGCCATTGTGGATGACCTCGGTTCGGTGGCCGTGATCGCCTTGTTTTACACCGAGCGCATTGCCGGTTGGCCGTTGGCCGTGGGCGGGCTCTTGCTCGCGGTGTCTTTCCTGCTCAATTGCCTGAGGGTACGCCGAACGTTGCCGTATGTTGTGATCGGTGTCGTGGTGTGGTTCGAGTTCTTGCAATCGGGCGTCCATGCCACGGTCGCAGGCGTGCTTCTGGCATTCACGATTCCCGCCGATGCGCGATATGAAACACCCTTATTCTGGGGTCGAATGACGACCCTTCTGAAACGCTTCCGGGATGCCGAGGACTACGTGAATCCGCGGATGGTGAATTCCCGGCAACAATCGCTAGTTCGTTCGATCTTGGGCGAATGTCATCACGTGGAGGCGCCGCTGCAGCGCATTGAATACGCGCTGCATCCCGTCTGCGTAATACTCATACTTCCGTTGTTCGCGTTCTGCAATTCGGGCGTGATCATTGATTTTACGAAACTGGGCGACCTGCTGTTTCAGCGGGTAACGGTGGGCGTCTTTCTGGGTCTGTTGGCCGGCAAACAAGTGGGAATCCTTCTCGCGAGTTGGATCACGGTCCGTTTTGGTTGGACCGACTTGCCGAAGGGCGTGCGCTGGCGCCAAATGTACGGATTGAGCTGGCTGGGCGCGATTGGTTTCACGATGGCGCTCTTCATTGATGAATTGGCCTTTGGTCACGGACTGGGTGACGCGGCCATGACCGCTCATCTCAACGAAGCTAAGATCGGTATCTTTCTGGCCAGCCTCGTTGGAGGCGTCGTGGGTTATCTCCTACTACGGACGGCGGGCTCGAAAAGTTCAGTAGGCCGAAAACGTCGAGTTCCACGCCAGAAAGAATCCTGACCCATGCGATTACGGATTTCATTGATTCTGCTGTTGGCCGTGGTCCTCGTTGCGTTGGCTTGGTATTTGGGCCTGCCGGGAGACGCTAACCGACAGGAGCCTTTGGTTTCCGGCACAGTTCCTCGACCCGGGGTGGCGAGACCGAACGTGGTGATGATCGTTCTGGACACCGTGCGACGCGACCACCTGTCTTGCTACGGGTACGGCCGGGACACGTCACCCAACTTATCGCGGTTGTGTGAAACCGCGCGCCGTTTTGATCGGGCGTATTCGACGTCATGCTGGACGATTCCGGCGCATGCCTCTTTGTTTACGGGCTTATTCGCGGTCGCACACGGGGCGACGCAAGAGAACCCCGCGCTCGATACGAGTCTCCGAACGCTTGCGGAAATTCTGTCCGAGAACGGGTACGCGACGGTGGGGATCACGGAGAATCCGATGCTGGCGGTCAGTTCCGGATTCGCCCAAGGGTTTCACGAGTACGTTGAGACTTGGCGACTGCCTCCACCAGATGGCGGCGATGAGAACGCCGCACTGTCTGCTTTCCGGCATTCCTTGGAGACCTTACCCAGCGGCAAGCCCTTCTTTGTATTTGTCAATCTGATTGAGGCCCATTCTCCGTATGATTCATCCGGGCCGTTTCGCAATCGGTTCATTACCGATGAATCGATCCGGGTGGCCACGAACGACTGGAAGCGATATTTCGTGGGTCGTCGAACCTTCACTGAGAATGAACTGCAACATCTGGGTGAACTGTACGATGCGGAAATCCTGTACGTGGATGACGTGGTCGGGAAGATGATAGGGGACTTACAGCGACGGAATCTATGGGACGAGATCCTTTTCGTTGTTCTATCCGATCATGGTGAGAACCTTGGCGAGCACAACCTGGTGGACCATGTCTTCAGTTTGAACGAGACGCTGATACAGATACCGCTTATCGTCCATTATGCACCGGGGTTCGCTTCCGGCGGCTGCGATGATCGGAACGTGCAGATTTCGGATTTGTTTGCCACGGTATTGGAGGCGGCTCATCTATCGGTCGAGCGGTACGCATCGCAAGGACGGAGTCTTGTCTCCCCAAGGTCCGAGGGGCCAAGGCCGATCCTTTGCGAGTACTACTACCCGAAACAGGCGCTGGCGGCGCTCCCACCCGAGGACCGAGAACATCCGTCCTTGGCCAGATACAAGCGGCAGCTCAGGTCACTTCAGGAAGGGCATCTGAAGCTTATCTGGGGCAGTGATGGGCAGCATGAGCTATATGATCTCGATACGGATCCGGGCGAGGAAGCCGATCTAGCCGAACGCCCGGGCTTTTTGGAAACGACCCGGCAATTAGTAGGGAATTTGGAGGGGTTAGTCACACAACTGCGAAGAGGGGCTGTGAAGCCGACTCAGATTGAGGGAGAAACGGACGAGGAAACGATCAAGGCGTTGCGTTCGCTCGGATACGTGCAATGACCCCGCCTCGCGCGCGGACGCTTTGAGATTTGAGTGGAGGATAGGAGCCTAACATCAAACCACGGTCGAGAGTATCGTTGCGCTTGGCAATTCTCTGAGGAATAAGGACTTAGGCGGTATTGTTCCGGTAAATAGGACCGGTGCGAAGCTGTTGGCCGAAGTGGTGAATTCTTCACTATGAGGCCGAGGGCTAGATTCGGTGATGTGGGGAAATGGTTTCGTAACCCGCCACCCGGGGGTTCCGATTAGGTTTTCTGCGGTTAAGTTTTTTGCGCAGAATACTTTAGCGACGGCCGAACGGAATATAATGGCTGAAGAATGGGAGTGAGTGAAACTGGGCGGGCATGAAGTGTACGGAGTGATATGTTGTGTAAAGGAGAGCATTACCCTTTGCGCCTGAATCCAGGCGTGTACGGGTTGAGAACGGCCGAGGCTAAATCATGAGCGCAAAGATTCCATCGGTTGAGGAACCGGTCTATACCGGTAGCCGGATCGAGCAAAGCAATCAGCAACTCCGCGAATTGGCGGGTCAAGCGTACAAGTATGGGTGGGTGACGGAGATCGAAGCAGACACGATCCCACTGGGCTTGACCGAAGAAACGGTCCGTCTGATTGTCGAGAAGAAGGGCGAACCGGAGTGGATGCTCGACTGGCGATTGAAGGCGTACCGGAACTGGTTGACGATGACGGAGCCGGGATGGGCGAACGTCACGCATCCGCCGATTGACTATCAGAGCCAGCGGTATTATTCCGCGCCCAAGGGGGCCACGAAGCAACTCGACAGTCTAGAGGAAGTGGACAAGGAACTGTTGGCCACGTTTGAGAAGCTGGGCATTCCCCTCGAGGAGCAGAAGCGACTGGCGGGTGTGGCGGTGGATGCCGTGTTCGACAGCGTGTCGGTGGCGACGACCCACCGCGATATCCTGGCGAAGAAGGGCATCATCTTCTGTTCGTTCACGGAGGCGATCCATGAGCACCCCGACTTGGTGAAGAAGTACCTGGGATCGGTGGTGCCATACAACGATAATTTCTACGCGGCCCTGAACTCGGCGGTGTTCAGCGATGGTTCGTTCTGCTATATCCCC
>JACQVH010000262.1 GCA_016209895.1 Candidatus Hydrogenedentota bacterium
ACAACCTTGTGGCTCGGGTCGTTTGTTCGGGTCGAGTTTTAGTGAGCGTTCCAATGGGTCTACGCCTTCTTTCCGAGCAGATTACATCACCGCAATCTCGGCCGTCCAAGACCTCTCGCCGCCCATGTCGTCCTGCGTGATGACCCCATTGCGAGCATTTTTCTGTCGAGGCCGATATCCTTTCAGATGGCCGGTGGTGCGTCAAGCGCTTTGAGGGCTTCGACGGTTCGGGGTTGGTCGGGGTTTATTTGGAGGGAGTGGCGGAAGGCTTCCTGGGCGCGGGGGAGGTCGTTGAGTTGGCGGTGCACCGAGCCGAGCATGTTCCAGGCGATGTAGTTATTCGGGTCGAGTTTCAGCGAGCGTTCCAACGGGTCTAGGCTTTCTTTCCAGCGGTTCAGGAAGATGAGCGCCTTGGCGTAGGCGAGGTGGTTTTCGGCGGTATCGGGAAAGGATTGATGGTTTTCCGCGAACTTGGATGCGGCCTCGTCAATCCACGCGCCGGCGGGCGTGGCCGCGTCCAGCGACATCACGCCGAGTGATTCGAGCGTCTTCACGCCGTCCTGCATTTTCCCCTCGCAGATGTCCAGTCCGGCGATACCGACTTGGCTCGCAAGGTGGTCAGGCGCGGTTTGCAGCGCCTTGGTGTAACTTTCGCGCGACAGGTCGTAGAGTCCTTCCTGACGATACACGCGGCCCATGAGCGCCAGCGCGTTCGCGGTCATCTCCGGTGTTGGATTCAGGCTGAGCGCGCGACGTAACGCGGCGGTAGCTTCGGGGGCGTGGGCGTGTCCGAGCGAAGCGCGGGCCTGTCCAAGGGCGACCCACGCGGCGGCGTTTTTCGGGTCTATGGTGGTGATGCGCTGCGCCACTTCGGCGGAGAGGTCCCATTCGCTCAAGCGGACCAGTACCTCGACGTAGTCCATCAACAATTGAGGGTCCTTCGAGGCCACGGCGTTTGCGTCGTCAAAGCGTTTCCGGGCTTCGCGCAACAGATTCTCCGCGTTCGCCTGATGGACCTCGACGGAGGTCATGTCGCCTTGTTCCTGGGCTTTGGTAACTTCCTGGACTTCGGCGTGGAACTGTTTCACCTTATCCCGCGCGCGAGTCAGCGCCGCCTGGTCAACGCCGCAACTGACGCATACGATTGCAGCGAGCGCTGAGAGTGCGATTACGAATCTTTCACCGGTCACCATTCACCATTCACCGTTCCCAATTCCCTACTCTCCCCCACGCCCGCAGCGGCGGTGGCCGACCACAGCGCCTGCTCGACGGCCTCGATAAGCGGTCCAAACGTGCGGCGGTCCAGCGCGCAGACCGGAATGCCGTGGTACCGGTCCGAAAGCCCTGCCAAAACGTCCGGATCGCACTGGTCGGCTTTATTTAGAACGATCACCGCGGGCTTCGAGTCGAGTTCCAATTCCCGCAGCACGGTGCGCACGGCCGCAGCCTGTCCATCCACGTCTTGGCTCGATGCGTCGAGGACGTGCAGCAACAAGTCCGCGTGGTCCAGTTCCTCGAGTGTGGTCCGGAAAGCGGCCATCAGCTCCTTCGGCAAATTCCGGATGAACCCCACCGTGTCGGTGATAATCACCTGGTGCTCCCGAGGAAACCGCCAGCGTCGTGAGACCGGGTTGAGCGTGGCGAAGAGAACGTTTTCGGAGGTGACGTCGCTCTCCGTCAGATTATTGAGTAGCGTGGACTTCCCGACGTTGGTATATCCCACGATGGACACGATCGGTAAGCCCTGGCGTTCTCGTTGGGCGCGGCGCAGATGCCGTCGCTCGCCCAATTGCACCACTTCTCGTTCCAGGCGGGCGATGCGGTCCTGGACACGGCGGCGATTGATCTCGAGCTTCGTTTCGCCGGGTCCGCGACCACCGATTCCGCCGGTCAGCCGCGAAAGGGCCGTGTGCTTCTCGCTGAGCCTCGGAAGCAGGTAGCGCAGTTGCGCCAGTTCGACCTGGATTTTGCCTTCGCGCGTCTCCGCGCGCTGCGCGAAAATATCCAGGATGATTTGCGTCCGGTCCAGGACTTTCAGATCGGTGAAGTTCGCCAAGGCTTGCACTTGGGCCGGAGATAAGTTCAAATCGAACACCAGCGCCTCCGCGCCTAATTGCATGGCCTTGACCAAGGTAAACTTGAGTTTGCCCTGGCCCATCACAAACTTGGGATCAATCGGTCGCCGCTGGATGATTTCGTGAACAACCTCGATACCGGCGCTACGCACAAGTTCCCGTAATTCGCCGACGGAATCCTCGGCCACCATCGCCGAATCGGTCGAAACATGAACGAGAATAGCGCGGTCCCGATGATCGCCGGCCGGGCGAGGTGTGCGGTGCCGCGCCAGTTCTTCCTCGAGCGCGTTGATCATGTCGGGGAAGTCGTCGGCAAGGTCGTGTACTGAAACGGACGGGAGCACGCTCCACGGATTCTCGTTCACGTTATTCGGAAGCAAGTGTGCCACTGATACCTTGCCCGGCAACCCGGTCTCGAGGACTTCGACCGCCGCCACGAGGTCCAGCCGCAACAGCGCCAAGTCCGTCAGGTCTTCGTCGTTCAGCGGTTCGTGGTTCAGGTGTGTGTGTACCAGTCGCAATCCGCAGAGGCGATCTCGACCCGGCCGATATTCCGAGAGGTCCGGCAAGAAAACGGAGCGCGCATCCCCCACCACCACGGCCCGAATATGACCTCCCCGATCAATCAGAACTCCCACTTGGCGCTGGATTTCAAAAGATATCTCGGTTAAAGCGCGCGCTAATTCCGGTCCGATGATCCGCTGCGCGACGGTCCGCCGATTGGCCAGCCGTTCCAGGCGGCGCAATGGTGAGGTCTTGAGCCCATGGATGTTACCGGTAAGTCGAATGGTCGCCTCCTAAATGAAGCTGGCCGGGCACAGTCCTTATGACTCCCGCCCGGCCAATACGATTATGGAATGAAGTGTGGTCTCGATTCAATTCTGCAACATCACCCTGCGAATGATCTTTTGGCTCTCCACCGCGTCCAACGTCTTTTGCGCCTTCCGCAACTCGATGGGGTCCAGCTTTTCCAGCTTCTTCCAGAAAATCGCCAGGTTCCCGATCGCGATCTGGGTCGCGAACGAAGGGTCCATGCGCTGCGGCAGCATATCTAAGGTGATGTAGCCCTTGAACTTGGTGGCCTTCAGATAGAATAGCGCCTCCATCAACTCCCACATGTGCACGCTTCCCGGAATCATCATGTCATCCGACAGTCCGTAACCGTCACCGACGTACACCTGGAAGAGTTTGTTCGAACGCGTGAGAAACGCTATCGAATCCGCCGGATTCTCCCCCGCCATCATCGCGTGCGTAAAATGAAGGGCGACGCCCACGTTCTTCATCGCGATTTCCTGGCATAGGGACAGCGCCTTGCCCACGCTGTCCACGGTCAGAAATTTCCGCGGTTCCCGCGGTTTGTAGGCAATCGCCACGTTGATATCCGGCGATGCATACTTGGCGATCGTCTTGATCGAAGAAATGAGCGTGTTCCAATGTGCGGTGTAGTCCACGTGAAACGGATAGTCGAATCCGTCGCTGTAAAGGCGTAGAGTCACTTCCGTAGCCGATACTTGCCGGGCCAAATCTACCGCCTTTCGGCCTTCGTCAATCGCCGCATTACGCGTCTTCTGGTGTTGATGGCCGAACGCCCCCAGCGCAAAGCGGCGGTCGTGTGCCAAATCGGCAGAAACACCCGAACACGACATATTGTATTCCTTCAATACTCGTTTTAGCTCTTTCACCGGAAATTCGTTGGAGATATCCAGTTCCGATATCTCGACCGCGGCGATGCCTTTCAACTTGGCGGCCATGGCCATGCGTTCACCCGTGCGAGGGGGATCGATATATCCGGTCGGACAGTATCGGTCTCCACCCCCCGAGAAAACCGAGAGTGCCGCTGAAACCCTAAGAGTCATCTGCTTCTCCTGTCGCGCATGAGATTCTTTATTTACGGATTCGTAAGCTGCGTAGTTTTCAAAACTATCGCCAAATGATATGCGATGCTTCGCTCCGTTGCCGGCCTCGCAGGCAAAACCACCACGTCATCCGCGAGACCTTGCTCACGGCGACATTCTATTAAATCCGCCAAAGAAAGTCAATAGTAAAGCAATTATACGCATTTTTATCATAAAAAACACTTCGTCTACCGAGTCGACCTAGCCACCAACTTCCCCCATCCGCGAGCGCGTCTTTGCCCGCGGCCTGGACACTAACGGTAAATACTGCGTAAAAAGGACAAAGGACGAAGAGCCGTTGACCAGAAACCAGAGACCAGGGATCGGGAGACTGGAAATGGGAAACCAGGGACCAGAGACCAAGGACCAGAAACCAAATGTGCTATAAAAAAAAGGAGGCGAGTGCTGGCAGCGGGGGAACTGCCGTTTGCGCACTCGCCGGTGGTGGGAACCAGTCATTGCTGACTGTGCTAAAAGGAATGCCTGGGGGAAGGGCTTTCCTTAAAGCCAACCATATGAACACAAGCTAACACACTTGTATTCCGAATGCAAGACTTTTTTTTGCATTGACTTTTCTCCCGCCCCGGGAGCATAATAGAAGTGCTTACTTCTCAATGGCTTACGTCAGGTGGATGAAATGTCTACTCCGAGGGCAATTCGGGTAAAGATTGTCGTCTTGACCTTCTCTTTCTCATCCGGCGTAATTCCTGCAGCCGTCATTCCGAGACCGTCTTCAACCATAAGTGCGAACGTGGATAATGTATATCCATCAAATCCTAATTCGGTTACCCGAGCCCAGACCAGCGCCGCCGACGTCCTGATTCGTATGACCCGGTCGGCGCGAGCGGAAGAACGCATCCAAGGATTGCTTGGGCTGGTTCAGCTTAGCCCGATCGAGCGGCTGGACGTGATCGTGTCCGCGCTGTGCGACTCGGACGCGCGTGTCCGCGACGTCGCCGCGGCGTCGGTGAGCGCGCTCGACCCGGAGCAAGCTTGCGAGCGCATTCTTACGATATTGACCGCCGGCGCGCCTCGAATGAAAGCCGGTGTGGACGCCGCACTGGCCCATCTCCCGCCCTCGCTAGAAACCGAAATGCTCGCGACGCTGGAATCAGCCGAGCGCACCGTCGAGTTGCGTTGCGCCGCCGCGTACTGCCTCGGTCGCATGGACTCGCGTGACGCGGCGTCCGCGCTGGTCAAGCTCGCCCGGGACAACGGTCCCCCACTCTGCGTCGCCTGCGCGAATGCATTGGTCGAGATCAACGACCCGGCGGCAGAACGCGCGTTTGAAGCCTGGCTGCGTCATCCGAACGGCGACATGCGCATCGCGGCGGCGCGCGGCGTGGCGCGGATCGGCGGTCCCCGCACCGTGGCGTTGTTGAGCCAAGTCGCGTTGTTTCCGACCGAGACGGACCAGCGCGTGCGCCGGGAAGCGGTTGCACTCCTAGGGATGCTTGGCGACCCGGCCGCCATACCGCCGCTGATCCAAGCCATGAAACGCTACTTGTCGGTCCGCCGTCACGCTGCCATCGCGCTGCAACGTTTGACCAAACAAGACTTCGGCCCCGAACCCGCGTTGTGGGAGCAATGGTACAGCAAAGAACAGAGCCGCAAAACGGGCGTACCGCCGGAACCGGGATATCGACCGCCCCAGGTAGCATTCGAATATCTTCAGTAGTCAGCAACGAGCAATGAGCAACGAGCAACGAGTACCGAGTTCCGAGAAACTGGAAACCGGATACTGGAAACTAGAAACTAGCCACTAGTCACTGATCACTGACCACTGACCACTACAACCAGAAGGAGTCTGACCATGAAGCGTTGGTTCGTGTTGACAGGATTTTGTTGCGTGGTCGCCGCGCTCGCGGTGGCGCAGGCGCGTTTGCCCCAGGGCGAGTGTACGCCGCGTCCGGAAGGACCGGGCTGGACTGATCTGTTGGACAAGGAACACGCCCCGGAGTGGAAAGAGACGAAGGGCAACGCCGGCTTGTTCGAGATCGAGGACGGTATGATCCACGTCACCGGCTCGAAGAGCCAAGGTCTCAAATACTTCGGCTACATGAAAGAAAAGTTCGGCGATTTCCAGTTGCACATCGAGTTCAAGTTGACCGCCAATGCCAACTCCGGCGTCATGATCCGCGCGCTCCCGGAAGACCCGCCGTACCAGGGCATGGAAGTCCAGGTCTATGATGATCCCGGCAAGCCGCCCACGAAGGAAAGCTGCGGCTCGCTCTTCGATGTCGCCACGCCGATGTTCAACGTGACGCGCCCCACCGGCGAATGGAACTCCTTCGACATCACGTTCAAAGGCCAACACCTCGAAGTCGTCCAGAACGGCTGGAAAGTGCTCGACGTGGACCTGTCCAAGATGACCCTGCCCATCGGCAAATTCGACACGCCCTACGCCACGCTCCCCCTCGACGGCTACCTCTTCGTCCAGGACCACCACCAAGAACTCTGGTACCGCAACATCCTGATCAAGAAACTGTAACCGGGATTCCTTCAAGAGCGGGTAACCACGAATCACACGAATTGAACGAATCTGGACCTCAGGAAAGCTGGAACTTGGCGCGCTTTGGACTGCGGGAGCTTGCTCCCGCTTTCTACAGGGGAGCTTGCTCCCCGTCGCGGCATGCCCCCGCTTTCACGCCGCGCAGAGAGCTGTCGCAGGAAGTCTTTGGCTGAACCGACAAGCCGCCGAGGAGTACCGACAGCAAGTATTCTTTGCGCTCTTTGTGGTTCGAACTCTTCGCTCTTCGACCGCAAGGAACAAAGAGATCAAAGAGGCCGCCGTCATTGCGGAGATTCCTGCGGAACGAAAGAGATTTCGTTGTCGAATTCGACAAACCTTGTTAATGCGTGACGTAGCGGGATGTCCAGCTTCAGTACGGGAGTGGGTAGCGCCCCCTTGGCGGGCATCTGTAGCTTCGCATACAAATCGAAAAGCGCCCCGCTGGGAGGCGCTTTCCATAAAGGCTACCGGCTAGGCAAAAGCCTGTCGGGTTACCTCGCGCGAGGAAAGCTACTCCTTACTGTGATAAGCAGTGGCAATCCCCGCTCACGTATACTATACTGTAGTCTCGCATGCTGTGCCGCAGATGTCAAGCAAGAATTTTGACGATTGGCCGGAACTTGAGGGGATTGACATGAACGATGCGGAATCTGTCGAAACCACGATATTGGGCGTTGATCTTGGGGCGAACTCGCTTGGCTGGGCCTTATTATCCACTGTGGACGACGAGCATTTCACAATCAAAGATATGGGGGTTCGAGTCTTTCCCATAGCAGCTCAGGAGGGCAAAAGCTCCTCGTACGCTTGGGGGACAGATAAGCCAGCGGGACAGGAGCGTCGCGAAGCACGCCAGATTCGCCGACAATTCTTCCGGCGTGCTCAGCGAATGCGGAACGTCGGGCGGGTCTTGCAGCGGCATGGGCTGCTCCCTGCCGGCAATGTCGGTAACAAGGATACCCGCCACCAATTGATTGGCTCGCTGGATACAGAACTACAAAAAAAGTGGTTGAGCGTTTTCAAGGCCGAGGAAGACCGCAAACCCATTACTGACCAGTTCCCATATTTCCTTCGCGCAAGAGGCATCCAACATCGTCTCGACCCTTATGAACTTGGGCGCGCCCTATATCATCTCGGCCAGCGGCGCGGGTTCAAAAGCAATCGAAAGGCGCTTGGACAAGACGACGAAAAGAAAGGCAAGGTTGAGAGCGAGATAAAAAGGTTAAACCAAGAATTGCAGGCGAAAGACTTTCAAACGCTTGGTGAAATGTTCGCCGCTCAAGACCCCCACGAGAGGCGCATCCGCGGACCCGGACATTATACCCATCGCAACCAGCGCGAGGACGAGTTCAAAACCTTGTGGCAAAAGCAATATGAATACGACCCAGACACACTGACGAAAACGGCGTTCGATGATATCCAAGCGGCCATATTTGACCAGCGTCTGCTTAAACCGCAAGACCATCTGATTGGGTCCTGTCAATTCGAGAAAGACCAAAAACGTGCACCCAAAGCCTTACTGAACTGTCAAGAGTTTCGCATTTGGGAGCAGTTGGGCCGCTTGAGAATTTTGGTGCCACATCAAGACGAACGTCCGCTTGACCTCGCTGAACAGAAGCAACTTGCGGATGTCCTGGACATGAAAGAGAGTCTCAGCTTCGTCCAAATCAGGAAGTTGCTGGCGCTTCCCCCGGAGACAATATTCAATCTGGATCGCGAGGGGGGGAAGCGCGCCCCGCGAGACAAGACCGAGTCGAAAATTAGCAAGGTATTGGGCGCGCGATGGAATAACTTCCCTCGCGAAGAAAGGCAGGCCCTGATTGAAGTCGTACGGGAGACCGAAGACGCGGAGAAATTAGAAGACGAGTTGACCGGCCGCTGGACTTTGTCCGAGCAAGAAGCAGCGGAGATCGCGAAAATACACCAAGGCGCGAAGAAGCGCGGGCTTATCGGCAATAAAACCTCGTGTGCTATCGGAAAAATCTTAAGAAGCAAGTGGAATTGCTTTGCGCAGGACGAGAAGAAGGAACTTGTCGGGTATATTCTCGACATCGAAGACGAAAGCGAATTCAGGACGAGGGTGTTGCAGCGTTGGGCCCTTACCGAGAGCGAAGTGAAAAGACTCAACGAGGCAAAGCTCGAGGCGGGGTATGTCAGTTTGTCGCTTAAAGCCATGTCCAGGCTGCTGCCATTGATGCGGCGTGGCGTTGCGGTCGAAAAAGCGCGGAAAGAGGTCTACGGCGATGAACGCCTCGAACTCCCCTGCCTCGATACCCTTCCGCCTGTCCAAACGATAATGCACGATTTCAAGAATCCGGTCGTGGTCCGCGCCCTAAGCGAATTGCGCAAAGTTATGAACGCCGTCATACGGCGACATGGCAAGCCCGACCTGATCCGCATCGAGCTTGCTCGCGAAATGCGGCGCAACCGTGAGCAACGTGAAAGACTCGCGCAGAGAATGGAGGACAACAAGGAACGCAGAGATGAAGCACGAGAGGCGCTGACAGGCCACCCCGATGGCGACGTGCGCCAGCGGCAACCGAGCCGTGCCGATGAGGATAAGTATCTTCTTTGGAAGGAATCTGGTGGGCTCTGTCCTTACAGTCGGCAGATGATTAATTATCACGACCTTTACAGTCCGAAATACCAAATCGAGCACATCATCCCATTCAGCCGCTGTCTTGACGATTCATTTGCGAACAAGACCCTTTGCCATCACGAGTGGAACAAGCGAAAGGATGACCGAACACCCTACGAGGCTTTCCACCACACCGAACATTGGGAGGCCATTCTCGAATGTGTCAGACGCTTTCGCGGTCCCGCCCGTGCGGCGAAACTGAGAAGATTTCAGCTTCATGGAGAAGCCCTAGATGAGTTTCTCGAAGACTTCCGGTCTGGCCTTCTGAACGATACGCGCTACGCGTCCCGTGCCGCGCGCAAGTACCTCGGTCATTTGTATGGGAAACTCCAGAAGGTACAAGTCGGTCGTGGGGATATTACCGCAAATCTGCGGGGTGCATGGGGTCTCAACGCAGTTTTGAACGATGGTTCGGCAGACAAGAAATCGCGCTATGATCACCGGCACCATGCGATCGATGCTGCTGTCATCGCTTTGACGAGTCCCGCCATTTTGAAAAAGGCGGCCGACGCTGCAGAACGGGCCTGGCAACACGGCCACCATAAATGGTGGCGCGAACTCAGTCTGCCCGACGGGTTTGTGGACGACGTTCGCAAGGCCGTCAACACCATCGTCGTATCACACCGAGTCAATCACAAGATTCGCGGAGGCATGCACAAAGATACCATCTACAGCCAGCACGAGTACGAAAACCGGGACGGTGAAAAGGGCGTTCGTATCCGTAAAGCCTTGCAAGACCTCTCCGAAGGGGATATCGAGGAGATTGTGGATGACGCGGTGCGCAAAGCTGTCAGGGCCAAGTTGAAAAAGCCACAAAGCGTCAAGAAGCTCGCCGATGATCCACCACTACTTCCCAACAATCACGACGCCGGGAGGCCCATTCCAATTAAGAGAGTCCGGGTCTGGCAAAAAGTCGGTACCCGGAATATCGGATCGGGTAGCAGCATCCGACGCGTGAAGCCGGGCGACAATAGCCATCTGGAATTCCTTGCGATAAAGGACGAGCACAACAAAGTGATTGCATGGAAGGTACGGCTCGTTTCGCGTCTCGACGCGATGGTGCGCCTCGCAAATCACCAGCCTGTTGTTGATCGGACAACGCCACCGAACGAGGAATTCCTTTTCACGCTAACGTCAGCGGACACATTTGAGATGGACGGTCCAGATGGAGAGCGGGAACTGTTCGTATGCCGCAGTATAAGTAAGGAACAGGAAAGTGATAGTCCCAACGTTGAGTATGTTCGTGTCAACGAAGCCCGCAAAAAGGATGATATCAAACGGGCCAAACAGTGGTTCAAAAAGGCCGCGAGCAGGATACGCGAGTTTCACTTCCGCAAGAAATCCGTAAGTCCTCTGGGCGAGGTCTTCCCCGCCAATGACTGACCGCCTTATAGACTTGGCCGATGGCCCGGCGCGACTTCACGTTAAGCTGGAACGACTCATCATTGATCGCGAGTCAATTGAACCGGTCAGCATCCCTTTGACTGATATCGCAGCCCTAGTCGTATCCCATCCGGCGGTACAGTACTCGCAGGCCGTCATCGCGGGGTTAGCGGCGGCCGGCGGCATCTTTGTCGCTTGTGACGGACGCCACATGCCGATTGGCATGCTACTCCCGTTGTCTGCCCATCATCTGCAGGCCGAGCGCTTTGCCAAACAAACCGAAGCGTCGGTGCCGATGCGCAAACGCCTTTGGAAACAACTCGTCGAAGCCAAAGTCTCCGCCCAAGGAAGGTTGCTCAAACAGCTCTATGAAGACGACCATGGCCTCATTGCGATGGCCGCACACGTTCAATCCGGCGACACCGGCAACACCGAAGCCTTGGCCGCGCGAAAATACTGGCCCGTGCTGTTTCGCGACCCGGCGTTCCGGCGCAATCCCGAGGCCGAAGACGTAAATGCGCTACTGAACTACGGGTACGCCGTCTTGCGTGCCATTGTCGCCCGTGCCATTTGCGCTGCCGGGCTGCACCCTTCCTTCGGCATTCACCATCACAACCGCTACGATGCCTTCCGTCTCGCCGACGACCTTATGGAACCATTTCGCCCACTCGTGGACGGAGCGGTTGCCCGGCGCGTTTTGCTCGAGGGCAAACCCGCGACGCTGGACAAAGAAACCAAGGCCGCCATTATCGGCGCATTAACTGGACGGTTTATTCTCGACGGTGAGGAACGTACCCTATTTGACGTTTTCGGCCGAGTGGCTGTCTCCCTCGCTGAGGTCTTTATGGGAAAACGCCAACAATTTGTCCTCCCGGACTTCACAACCAGTGACTGACGAATAACTACTGGCAACCAGCAATGGAAGGTGGCCTGAAAAAACTGTCCGAGTATCGCGGCATGTGGCTCTTCACCATGTTCGATCTACCGGTTGTTTCCGTTGAGGACCGCCGCCGCTACACCCAGTTCCGCAACACCCTCCTCAAATTGGGATTCGAAATGCTACAGTTCTCCGTCTATGCTCGGTACTGCGCCAGCGAGGACGGCAGCGAACTCTTTCGCAAGCGAGTCCAGAAAGCATTGCCCCCCGGAGGCCAAGTCCGATTGTTATCCGTTACCGACCGACAGTTCGGCAAGATGGAGGTCTACTACGGAAAAAGGAAACAATCTCCCCAGCAGCCTCCGCCCCAGATGCTGCTTTTTTGATGCCCAAATACACGAAACCCCGCGTAAACAAGCCGCTTACGCGGGGTCTAGTATACGTGAGCGGGGATTCCAATCAAACCACAGCCGTCCAGTCCACCACCCACACACACTCATCAGTATACGTGAGCGGGGATTCCAATCAAACCACAGCCTCGCCTGTCCGGGGAAGGACAACTACAACAGTATACGTGAGCGGGGATTCCAATCAAACCACAGCCGCAGCGACATCGTGGAGTAATTCCGGGGGGAATAACGCGCGTGGGTACGTTCTACGGACTGGCGCTGTTTTCCAGGCCGCGCGTTTTGGCCTGGAAAACAGCGCCGAATTTTTTGTAGCGCGCGGCAGCTTTGGAGTGCGGGCGCTTGCTCCCGCTTTTTAGAGGGGAGCTTGCTCCCCGTACCCATAGCGAATTTACTCAGGTCGCGAGCAAGCTCGCTCAGTTAAAGCGGGAGCAAGCACCCGCAGTTCAAACAGTGTGCGTCGGATGATTTCGTAAAGGGCGATGCCGTTATACTGGATCATCGTAAGCGGAGCGCTTAGTTTTCCTCCAAGCCCTCCGTGGACCGCGGTTGACGCTGACATCGTTGCGCAGTGAGCGCTACGGTCTCACGACATTCCGCATTCCACATTCCGCAATCCGCACTCGGCCCATTCCGCATTCCTCCGTACCCCCGTGTTCTTCGTGGTTCCCCATCCTCAAACCGCAATCCGTAATCCTGCGGTTCTCTTTGCACTACTGTCTGTCGGAATCTCGTCTTCTTACGAAGTTTTCATATGTAAGATCTTGTAAATCAATATGTTACGACTCCCTCTGCTTCGTGCCCTTCGTGGTCGATGCTTTCCGCTCGCGGCCATGGCTGCGCAAGGTTCATTCGTATGATTCGTGTGA
>JACQVH010000257.1 GCA_016209895.1 Candidatus Hydrogenedentota bacterium
ATTCGTTGTAGATAGTGACGTTCGAGCGCGAGACGTTCGATGTCGGGTTCCAGCAATACGACGCGGCGCGCGCCCTGGAACAACTCGCCGGGCACGTCGCGCCAGCGCCGAACCGGAGTGCCGAGCGCCTGGAGCGTCTCAAAGATGCCGCGATAGCCCGTGCTCCGCGCGGAATAGGAGTGAGGTGCGCGGTCGTGGGCCATGGGCGGCAGCCACGCGCGCACGGTGTTCCAGATAATGCTGAGCGCCACAAACCCGACGAGGACGATTCCGACAGTACGCGCTTTGAACATCAGGTCTCCTGCTGCAACCGATTTTCGAGGCGCTCGAAGGCCGCGGCGCATTGGGCATAGTCGTTCACTTCGAAGGTCATGTCCCGGTACCACTTCAAATTCAGCAGATCAACGATGGTCTTGAGGTTCTCGAGGACCCAAGGCGTCCGGAACGTATGCAGATACTCGGTATTGGTCAATCCGGACATAAAACGGCCTTTCCGCTTCGCCTCCAACTCGGCCAGCGCCGCGTAGAAGAGCCGGCGGCAGGCGTCCGCGTAGTTACCCACGTCCGCGAGCGCTTGTGCCTCCGCAGCGAGGGTGGCCGAATCCGGCGTGGGCGTCGTTTCCAGCGTTACCACGGCGGGGGCCCGAGGTCGGAGCGCGATATAGAAACTATAGACCATGTGGACGAGCAGGGCGATCAAAACCACCATAAGAACGCCGACAATGGTCCAGAATACCGAGGGCGACGCGACGCCGATCGCCTGGAAAACCGGACGCAATAGTCTCACGATAAGCTCGCGCAGCCACGACAAATCAAATCGGTAATATCGCGTGTCATCAAGCTGATACATGCGCTGCGACAAAACCTGCTGTGTAGCTTGCTTGATTTGGTCGGGAGTCGGCGCGGCAGACGCGGCCCAGGCGAGCCCACTCACCAACAGCGTCGCCACCAGGGCCCTTTTGCGCGGTCGCATCGCTAGAGCACTACCTCGGCCTCGCGCGCGCGTTGCGCGGCCACCGCGTCGGCCAGCAAGTCTAAATCGAGGGCTTCCCGCTTGCAGCGGGCGGAAAAGTAAAAAACCATGGCCACAATACTGTTGAACAAGTGTATCACGGTTCCCAGAATGCTGAACAGCGCGGTACCCACGAATCGTCCTTGAAAGAAGGCGCCACAAACCACAAGACCAAGCGCAATCCCCTGGAGGACTAAGATTAGTATGAGCGCCTGCCACATGCTGCCCTTCATCAGGTGGGCACTTCGCCCCATGGCCTCACCGATACCCACGTTCTCCAGGATCAAAACGGGTTGAAATACGAACCAGAGCAAGGTGAGGTAGATGCCGGGAACGATACACAGCATCGTACCCAGGCCGACGAGTATCGCCACGAGAAGCGTACCGAAAATAAGCCGCACGCACATGCGGAAGGAATAGCGGAGGGCGTCCCAGAACTGGCCGCGCTTGTCGAGGTACTCGGACCCGATCCCGTATATGATCGCGCCGGCAGTAAGCGGCGCAGCGACTTGCACGGAT
This sequence comes from Candidatus Hydrogenedentota bacterium, assembly GCA_016209895.1. Classification (GTDB taxonomy): domain Bacteria; phylum Hydrogenedentota; class Hydrogenedentia; order Hydrogenedentales; family SLHB01; genus JACQVH01. Next base: position 1,532 of record JACQVH010000257.1, read on the forward strand.
ATAATCGCTTCCAGCAGATTGAGGACATTCCCCCACAAGATTTCCTGCGGGCTAATTGGCGACTCGTCGAAAGTGCTAAGGAACGGGCCGAAGCCCACAAAATGTGGCGCCAACAGGTCGCGTGCCACACTGAAGGCGACGTCCAGCGGGATCATCAGCACACAGGCCAGTTTCAGGATGAGCTTGTAGTGGTCCACGAAAAGGGCGATGGCGTGGTCCAGTACGGAGCCGATGCTGAGTTCGCGAATTTCGTAGCGCATGTTCCCCTATGTAACCTCGAACGCGATACGCGGCCACAACCCAACGGAGTCTTTTCACGTTGTCGAACGACTCCCTAGCATAGCCTGCGCGGATTAGAGAGTCCACCTTTGCGATCATTCCAACCCCTGCGGTCGTCCTTAATCCGCGTCGCCGCGACGGGGACGATGAATCTCGCATACCCAACACCGTGGGTACAAGAGATGCTTCGGCTTCGCTCAGCATGACAGAGAGCGCGGGGCCTTGGGTACAAGAGATGCTTCGGCTTCGCTCAGCATGACAGGAGAGGATCGTGCGCGGATGGTGCACGAGTCCATTCGCCTCATGGTGAATGCTCCTCGGCAGTGACTCCAACTACCGCCTCGAGGTCTCACTCACCGCCGCGGTACCGCTGTTTATCTCAGAATACCGCATGGTACAATCCACCCGTGTGGGGATTCGACGGCAAGGTGGCGCGCCGAATTGTGAATTCACATTCAGAACGAATCAATCGAAAATCGGCAATCCGCCGGAGGCGGACAGGTCAAGAATCGAAGATACGAACGATGACGTTTCGCGAGCTCAACTTGAAGATATTCCGGCGCGAGCCGGTGTCCCGGGTGTTGTGGCAGCCGCGCATCGAGCATTGGTACGAGACGAACCGGCGGCAAGGGACGCTGCCTGAACGGTATCGGGGATTGAGCCTGCTTGAGGTCTTCGATGATCTCGGTTGTTCGGTGCGGCCGTATTGGGCGTTCAACGGGGCGGTGCGATTTGAAGACCCCGAGGGCGTGCGGCGCGAGAGCGTTCAAAAGGATGGGCTGGAACAGGACTACGTGTACACCCCCGTGGGCGAGCTGGTAACCATCCGCAAGCGGATCGAGACTTCGCACCATACGGTGAAGTATCCGGTGGTGACGACGGACGACATGCAGGTGATGGAATGGTTGATCGGCCATCGCCGTGTATGGTTTGACCACGAGCACTACCAGCGCGCCCTCGAAAAGATTGGCGACCGCGCCGCGCCGTCCATCTACATTCTGCGCATCAACATCATGCGTATCGTGATCGAGTTTATGGGATTCGAGAATGGTCTGACCGCGCTCTTCGAATATCTAAAAGAAACGGCGCATTTGATCCAAACCATCAACGAGACCGACGATGCCATGATTGACGTCGTGTGCGAGAGTCCGATCGAGATCGTGAATTTCGGCGATAACGTCCACCAGGCGCTGTGTCCGCCGCCGGTGTTCGAGCGGTGGGTCCTGCCCGAATATCGGCGCCGCAACGAACGCCTCCATGGCGCGGGGAAGAAGACCTATCCGCACTGGGACGGCGATTGCCGGCAACTGTTGCCTTACGCGCAGGACTGTGATTTCGACGGTTATGAGGCCATCACGCCGGTACCGCAAGGCGACGTTACTCTTGAGCAGGTCCGCGATGCGTTGGGCGACCGAATCATGATTGACGGCATTCCCTGCACGGATTTCCTGCCGAGCACACCGCTAGAAAGCTTGGTCGAGAACACGCACAAGTGCATCGAATACTTCGCGCCCAATCTCGTTCTGGGCATCTCCGACGAAATCTCCCCCGTCGGCGACATCGAACGCGTCCGGCTCGTCAGCGAAATGGTGAAGGAAGCGAGCTTCGGTTAACGCGAACGTTATCGATAGAAATGCGGCTTCAGATCGTCAGTGGAGATATATCGGGTCGCTTGCCGGACGATGGCACGCAACGTCCCCGTGTCGAGCTCGGAGTGATCGGGTATGGTGAGGGTCTGACGCTCGCCGTGGGGCCCAATTCGGCGCAGTTTTACATGGCTTCCCTTCCGAGACTGAACCTCGAATCCGAAAGATTCGAAAACCGCCAACACCGCCCGCCCAGACATGCGGCGGAGATTAGGCATCCACTGGCTCCAACTCCATTGTGATGATTACAGTTGGGTTCGGGGCCAATCCGATTTCCGGCAAATCCGCCCCTTCGAGGGTGAGTTCGACGGCCTCCCGCAAATTCGCGACCGTTTCATCGAGTGTCGCGCCTTGCGTGACGACAGGTATCTCCACGCATTCGGCCACATAGCCCGATTGCTCCCCGGGTCGAATCACGGCCCGAATGGTATGTTGCAGCCGCATCGGCGAGTCTCCTTAGTGCTAATGGTAACGATTTTATTACCGCGGACACGTTGCCTGCAAGGACTTGTTCTCGATGGAGCCTACTTCTCTTCGTGGTAGGCGTCTTCGGCGTTGACGGACCAGATATTGTCCTTGCTGGTCACGCCCTGGAGGATGTTTTCGACGGCGCGCATGGCGGTGAGCATCGAGTGGTCCTGGTTATTGTAACGGTGCATGCCGTTGCGACCGATCAGAAACAGGTTTTCGAATTGGTCCAGATACTTCCGCACCACGTCGAAATGATCGTAGGCGCCGTCATAGACGGGATAGGTCTTCTTCGTCCGGAGCACGGTGCTGTCCAGGACATCTTGAGGGTTGATTACGTCAATTCGGCACAATTCCTCGGCGGCGAGGTGCGTTAACTCGTCGTCCGTCGTTTCCCAGAGATCGTCGCCCTCATTGCAGAAGTATTCGAGCCCCAGCCACACCGTGTTCGGGTCTGCGACCATCTGTGAGCTCCAGTTGTTGAAGATTTGCAGCCGGCCCAGTTTCACGTCGCTTTCCTGAATGTAAATCCAGTTGTCGGGGACGAGACCGCCGCGTTGCCCATTCCTTTCATCGCGTAAGTTAAGCCGGTGTACCAAGAGTCCGACGGTGATAAGGTCGCGATATTGGAGTCCGCCCGCCACCCGCCGCACTTCTTTCGGAACATCGCCTCTCAACCCCGCGACCAGTTCTCGGATGGGCATCGTAGAGAAGAAGTAGTCTCCTTCGAGTTGGCAGGATTCTCCGGTCGCTACATTCACCGCCTCGGCCGCAACAATTCTCATTCCGTCCGTCTTTAGCCCCGTAACGCGGCACCCGTGGCGAAGTTCGCCGCCGCGTTCCCGGACGATGCGCGCCGTCTCCTCCCACATCTGGCCCGCGCCGTATTTGGGATACATGAACTGTTCGATCAGCGAAGTCTCGACCTGTTTCGAGGCGGTGAATCTGGCGCCGCTCAGGGCCTTGCGTACGGCGTGAAGCAGCGCCTTTCCGATGGAAAGGCCTTTGACCCGCTGGGCACCCCATTCCGCGCTAATCTGATTGCACGGAATGCCCCACACCTTTTCGGTATACGACTTGAAAAACGTCAGGTAAAGTTCCTTTCCGAAGCGGTTGATGAAGAATTGTTCGAGGTTTTCCTCCTTTCGATACGGGAGAAGAAGGCTCTGGAGATAACTCACGCCGATGCGGAAGACGCGTATCACGCCCAGTTTGGTGAGCGTGTCCCAGCTCAAACGGATGGGGTAATCAAAGAGCTTGCGGAGAAAGTAGATTCTCGTCTTGCGCTTGATCATCAGCATCACACGGTCTTCGGACTGCGGGTCCGGTCCGGGATTCGCCACCTGAAGCTCATGGTGCCTGCCATGGTAGGTGATGGTATGCCCTCCCGGAGTCGTCGCCTGCAACGGCAGCAAGCGCAGCCACCATTCGACGACGCGGTCCGATTTGGAAAAGAAGCGATGCGGCCCGACGTCCATGCGATTCCCATGATGGTTCACGGTCTTTGCGAGACCGCCTACCTGATCGGACTCTTCCAGGATAATGGGGTGAATATCCGTCTTTTCGAGGAGTTCGTAGGCGGCCGTCAGACCTGCGGGGCCGGCACCGATGATAATTGCGGTTTTCTTTGACAACGTTGGTTTTCTACTACCTTGCGGGATATTACTACCCGTTCAGAGAATCCTTGGAACCGAGATGGTATCCGGGAGACTACCACGTAAATTCGAGAGGGCAGTATAGTCGGTGATCACGACGATCTCCAGCATGGTGGGTCAGGTCTTGGTGTGCCGCGTCAACGCTTCTTTTGCCAATCCCACTCTTCGAGGCGTTCGGTGTCGGTGGGTTTGTCGTGGGTGAAGAAGTAGGCGCGCGAGTTCGGCGCCCAATTCCGCATCAGGGTCAAGTTGTGCTGAGGCCCCCGGTTGAGTGCGCAGATGATTCCGCGGTTGTCCGGTGGGAAGTGATAGTCGTTGCTAATGGCGGCAGCGGCGACCTTATCGTCCAGTGATCGGATGAAGATTATACCTTCAGAGACGTCGGCGTCGCGCGCCAGGTGGCGCGGCGCGCCGATGGCTTTTGCCTTGTTGGCGTCCTGATCGATCAGGGTGACGGTGCCGAGCATCGCGGCCGCGATGAGCGGAGTGACCAGAAAATAGACTCGGAAAGCGCGACGTGCCGCGAAGTTCCGGAGTCGCGTCCCGATCCATGCGTCTACCCCGGACAGCGCGCGCCCACCGAGTATCGCGGCCGGGATTACCATTCCGACTTGGTACAGCGGACCGGCCCCGTATCCACCCCGCCAAAACATCGCCGTGTAGGCGGCGGGATATAACAGCAGAATGGTCGCGAGGCCGATAGCCGGGGCTCGTTGCCGACGGGACGCAAGGAATACGGCAAGCAGCGCCACCAAGGGCGGTACGAAGCTTGCCAGAAGGGATGCGGTCCGGATGTTGTCGGCAAGTTGTTCTATGCCCAACATTGGCGAATGTGGGCGGACGAGGTTATCACCGAATCCGAGGTGGTCCAACGGGTTAAATTGGAGAAACGCCGGGGTCCACGTTCCGCTAAGATAGAAATTGTAAAGCATTCCGCCGAAGGTCAGCGCCGCGCAAACTACCGCGCCCGATCCGGCAAAGCTCAACAGTCGGCGGAAGGAAATGCGCCGGATCACGAGCAGGCACGCGACGGCGACACCGCCGCCGATGATCAGCATATCCAGGGGACGGCAGAGCCCGACTACTCCCAGCGCGAATCCGGCCACGAGTCCGCGGGATAGCGGCCGGCGCGCAGTCGTCAGGAAGGTTGCCAACGCCCAGAGCGTGATGGCCTCGTATAAGAGCATGGGAACTTGCGAGAGGGCGACCGTGTGGATCATGAGAAACGAAGTTGACGTGAGCAGCGCCAAGAGCGCGAAAGCTACTGCCGGTGGCGAGCCCCAGAGGCGTTGCGCACAACGTACCGTGGTCAAGGTGGAGAGGATACCGAGCAGCAATACCGGAAACATCGGCCAGCCGACCAGGAAACCGAGCGCGAAGTGCAAGGAAGGCGCGGGCCAGTACTTGCCGATGACCCGTCCCTGGGCTACGATGGTCTGCGAGGGTCGAAAGGACTTATACCACTGGTTCTCTTCGTCGTAGAACCGCCCGTCGGCGAACACTCGGGCCTGATACAGATATCCCGTCTCGTCATTATCGAAGGTGGTGTCGTGGAACACTCCGTGGCGGACGAGTACAACGAACAAGACCATGGCCGCCGCTCCCAGACCGAATGCGAGCCACATGACGGAGCCATGCGGCGTCGGAGTAATCAAATCGCGTGCACGGCAGAGGAGCATTCCCACGGGCGCGGTCAGCACGATGAGCAACGGCCAGAGACGAAATCCCCCCAGCAAACTAACCGGGAGACTGTGCCACGGCAGCCACGCGGCGTGCACACCCCAGAAACAAAATAATGCGCCGGCCGCCGTGAACACGAGGCGCAGTTCGAGAGGCAGACCATCGAGTACCAACCAATGGAGCAACAGCAACACGAATACCAAGGTCGTGAAAAGGGTGAGGCGTGGGGGATAGAGGTTCATGCCGACGGTGTTCTTCATCGCTGGCGTGCTTACCCAGGCGATATGGCCGTAATACTCACGCCGCTCGATGGTTTTCGGGGCCGCGTGCGTGAGATCGATCGTGCCCAATTCCTTGTCGCCACCCATGATCTTCAGTCGGCGTAGCGCCGTAGGTTCGCGGAGGCGCATGCGTAATGACGCCTCCGCCCCGTCTGGATAACGCCGGGACCAGCGCCCCAGACGTCGCTCGTACTTCACCGACGTTCCAGACATGACCTTGGTCACGTCTGCAGCGGGAATCCCCGGCACCAATTCGCGAACTTCGGCGTTGGCCAGAGTCACACTACTGCGGCTCAACAAGTCGTGAATGGTTCGTGCTCGCTCGGCGTCGTACTCGAGCGTGATCATCGTGGCCTCCCCCGGATGCCTCTCTAGTTCGAAAATTGTGACAGGCCCATTCGCGACCGTGATCAATTCCTTGCCGACGCGCACCGTCAAATCAAGTGGGGGCCATAGTTGACATCCCAAACCGATGGCCAACGCGGTCAGGATTGCCCCCAAGGTAATTCGGGCCGCAGGTAGAAGCCGCGGGCGGCGATCTTGTGGAACTGATCCGTCAGAGTCGTTCAAATGTGGGCCACGTTTCGCTCAGTTCAGCCAACGCTCGTCTAATCGCCACAGACCGGCTGAATGCGCTGCTTCGATCGCCCCCGCCAATTCATCCCGGCGCGGGCGGCGGTTGATATCCGCGTACTTCTTGCGGCCTTCGGAATCGGCCTTATCCACTTGGTATTCGGGCCGATACTGACCCATGACGTTGACGTAGGTGTCCGGCGAGACCTCATCCGCCAGCCATTTGAAGATTGCCGCTGATTCGTCGAGTTGCCCGGGCATGACCAAGTGGCGCAGCAATACGCCCCGACCGGCGAGTCCGTCCGGCGTGAAGGTGAGCGGTCCCACCTGCCGGTGCATTTCGAGAATGGCTTCGCGGGCGCGTTCCGGATAATCTTTGGCCTTCGACAGTCTCTTCGCGCTTTCGGAATGCCAGAATTTGAAATCGGGCATGTAGATGTCAATGAGTCCGTCCAATAGTCGGAGGGATTCGAGCGAATCGTAGGAACTGGTGTTGTAGACGATGGGTAAATTCAGGCCCAACGGTATCGCCGCCACAATCGCCTCGATCACTTGCGGCACCACGTGTTCCGGCGTCACGAAGTTGATGTTGTGGCAGCCCATGGCCTGCAACTCGATCATCAACCCGGCGATGCCTGCGCCCGTGACTTCCGTTCCCGCCGCCTGCCGGCTGATGTCCCAGTTTTGACAGAAGACACAACGCAGATTACACAGGCTGAAGAAGATCGTGCCCGAGCCGCGCCAGCCCCGCAGGCAGTCTTCCTCACCAAAATGCGGGAATACGCTCGACACCCGCGCATATCGGCCCGTATCGCAGACTCCCGTCTCGTTCGCGGCCCGATTTACGTGGCAGTTCCGTGGACAGGCCGCGCAGTCCTCCAATTCCCGTAAGGCCGCCAGCAAACGCCGCTTAAGATCGGCCTCATCCAGCGAACGGTAGCAGGGACGAAAGTCAGACACCGTGAAGCGAGCATCGGTATGCACCGGTTTACTGGTTACGCTAAACATGGCTTCTAAAGTAGCTTTCTGAAGCGTTTCCGTCAAGTGCGCCCGCCGCAGAGGGACGGGCGCTACATGGAGTACGCCCGCCGCGGAGGGACGGGCGCTACAGTACGTCATCGAATTTGCGAAAGTCAGGATTTAGCCTTGGCCGGCGGACCAGGCGCAGACGGTTCCGCCGCGTACCGGCAGTACAAGGTCTAGGACGCCGTCATCATTCAGGTCCGCCAGCAGGGGCGAGGCGTCTAAGCGATTGCCTACGTTGATCGTCCAGCGCACGTCGCCGCGCGGTCCCACGCAGTAAAGCAAGTGGTCTGCCGAGCCGATCAGAATTTCGTCTACCCCGTCCCCATCTACGTCGCCGATGACCGGCTCGGAGCGAAGCTGCGCGCCGGTTTCGACTCGCCAGAGGATGCGGCCCGTCGCGTCGAGCGCGAGCAGTTCATGGTTGCGCGTCGAGATGATGACTTCCATCGTGCCATAGCGGTCCAAATCAGCAAACGCGACACCGGTTCCCAGGTCCATGGTTCCGCCTACTTCCACGGACCACAGCGGTTCGCCGGTATTCGAAATTCGCCATAATTCTTCTCCTTGTGTGCCAACGAAGATGGAGGGCGTGGCGGCGGCATTCAGCGCGCAGATCTTGGGGGCCATCTTGACGGCTGCGCCCAATTCAGCTTTCCAAATGAGTTTTCCTTCATGGGACGCGCACCGCACTGCTCCGGCCTCATCGCCGACCACGATTTCCTTTGCAGCATCGCCAGAAATGTCGGCTACGCAAACGGGTTGGTCGCAACGGCGGTCAGACACGCGCTGATACGTCTGAAGAGTTCCATCTGGCGCGAGTATCGAAAGAAAGCCGCGGTTGTCGGCGTAGACGATCTCGACCCGACCGTCCCCTTCGAGATCGGATAGGGCGGGATACGTCCATCGCCATTGCGGGTTTTCGATGAGGTCTTCCGGTTTGCCGGTCTCTTGGGTCGGGTGAGTATGCAACGGATCGCCGGGCAGCTTGGTACGCCAGAGCAACACGCCGTCCGCGCTCAGGGCGAAGATGCTCTGCCGACCGGGAGCCGCCGCAATAATCTCCGGGTCGCCGTCTCCGGTGAGGTCGCCGACCGCCACGGAACTGTTGATGGGAGATTCCGCCACGTAGCTCCAGCGTTTTTTTCCCTGGGCGGACAAGCAGAGTAATTCGGGTGAGTCAAACGCCGCGACGAGTATCGAAGTCGTGCCGTCCGGCCGACGGACCAAGGTCGGCGTGAGAGGACCCGTCGTTTCCCCCTGATATTTCCACAGCGGAGGCGGGACTACGTTTACTTCGATCTTCCATTCGAATTTCCCGCCCGTTCCGTCCCCGATGGTCACGAAACCGCGGTGCGGGCGGCAGTTGCCTCGAGCGGCCACGCCAAACCTGACGCCCTCACTCAATACCCCGCGCCACGAACCTCGATTTACACGTAGTCCTTTGTACGCTTCAATGTTCAGTACATATTTGCGTTGCGCGAATTCTTCGGTCTGGCAGATGAACTCGACATCTTGCTGTTGGCCCGGGGCAAGCCATAGCCGAGGCGCGGAAGCGCGCAAGGCCGCATTTAGATTTACGGGATTGGTCGCCGCACGCGCCGATGGCGAAGCGTGAGTGTAGGTCGCGTATATGGGCTCGCTCGTCAAGTGGGGAACTTGTCGGCCCATATACTTTCCGAACATGTCGCAGACCTCACCGGGCGCGAGAAGACAGCGCGGGGGTGGTTGTGGACCGTTCACACTCCACGACACGACGACAGCCTTATCCGGAAAATCGAACAGGAACGCATGAATCCCGTTCGCGCCCGAGGGCGTGAGCTCGCGCACGCGCGTATAGCCGTCGAGTGTCTTGATGAGGTACTGGTACGCATAAAAGGAGAGCCGCTTCTTGCCGCGCGGGCCGTCTTCGAGCCCGGCGCCGCCCGCCGTTTGGGAGAACCAAAACACTTTATCCACTCCGGCGGCCTGGATGAGCACCATGTACCGCACCAGGAACGCGGCGTGCCGGCGGCTGGGGCGCTCGGCCAGCAGATCGTTCGCGTCCCGAAAGGGGAAATGCTGCGAACCCCAGCCGACTTCCGTAAACCAGATGGGACGCGGCTCGCCGTAACGGGCGATCAGGTCGCGTAGCGCCTTCATGTCTTCGAAATGCCCGACTTCCGGCGCGATGCGGTACGGCTGAAAGGCCAAAACATCGCAGTATTCTAACCCGCCATAGCGAAAAACTTGCTCGGTAAACTCGAGGTCAATATCGGACGTGTTCACCCCCACGATCTGCACGGTAGGATCGGCCTTTTTCGCGGCCAGATACGAGCGGCGCAGCAATTCGGCGTAATCCCGCGGACTCGGCTTCGGTTTCCAGAATCCGCTCAGGTTAGGCTCGTTCCACACTTGCCAATACTGGAGCTTCCCGCGAAACTTCGCAACTGTGCGTTCGACGTATCGCGCCCAAAGATCGAGCGTTTCTTCATCGGCGGGCGCCACCTCCGGATTCCACGCCGGGGCGTAATCCAGGATGGGAAGCAGCGTCACGCCCCGTTCGAGGAATCCGTCGAGGCGCCGGGGCCATTCGCCATAATCGAATACGCCGCGTTCCCGTTCGATACCCGCCCAGGTAAAATCGTGTCGGCTCCATCCCGACCCCAACTCAGTGAGAAACTCCGGTTCCGCATGGACAAGGCCGAACCGTTGTGACAATGCGTTGTCTTCTGCTTGCACGGCACTCGCTGCCAAGAGCAGCACAACAGAAATAGACTTCAAATTCATGTGTTTGTAAGGGCGGGTCTTCATTTCATTACCACACTTCCTATGTCACCGACGGCTTTCGCGAAGTCCTCTCGGGAGATACCTTGAATCGGGAAAAAGAAAGCTAGCGGCCCGTTAACTGTTAATTGTTCGCCGGGTTTGAGTGTTTTGTTGACCGAATGTCTCAGGTCCGAATGGAACCAGCCGTTCGCGTCTTTCCAGAAGTAACAAGCAAACGCGGCTTCATCGGAATACCAGCACCCGAGGCCCAGACCCAATCCTTTATCAACCCATGCGGAGCCACGCCGATAGTAATTCGGAACTTCGCCGGCCATCGGCTCGTCGTCGGTGTTGTTGCCGCCAATGGTCGGCGTCAGGTAGTGAAAGACTTCGGCGAGCTTCCACGAATCTCGGCTACGGTTCTCCACCCACAAGCACTGGCTTGCGAAGAAGCCCTCGCGGTGGGGAATCCAGAAGCGCCACCCGCTGCAATAAGCGTGCGCCGCTGGCTCGCCGGCCGCGACCGGCGCGTAGTCGAGCTCCATCGTCACCGCCGTAACCTTGGAGTTGGAGCGAACCTCGGTGACGTGCGCGGACTGAGATGCTTGCCAGATCGAGGTCGGCGATTGCTCATGCATCAGCGCGTCGAACCGCGCTAACGGAACATTCCGGTACCTCAATTCCCAGGCGTGTCCGTCCACCGGACCGCGTAGGGTCAGTTCGCCGGAGGTCAACGTTAGAGGCTCGGGCGCGTTCGCGTCTATTTTGCTGGGGACTTCTGTCAGCCAGGCGGCGACTTGCCCGGGCTTCGCCGCTGTACCGACCTTCCCGCGGCGGTGCAATCGGTAAACCTTCCGGTTTATGGTACGCGCGGCAGCGGTCAACTCCGGATAAGGTTCGTCCTGCTCGTTCACTAATCCGTAATTCGTGTTCTCGGGAAACGTGGATGAGATGCCCAATGCCGGTTCATCCACGTACATAAAGTAGTTCGTTCCGACCATGAAGGAGAAGCGGAACATCAAGCTCTGAAAGTGCTCGAAGCAGCGGGCCCGTTGCGCCTGCGTGTCCACGCGCATCCCCGCGCCGTGCGTCGAAGGCAACGGCGTATCGAGCGCGGGAAAGCTCCATTCAGTGATGATCATCGGCTTATTGGCCTTGCGATGCCAGGCTTGAATCGTCTCGATGACCTTTTCCGGAACACCGTAGTCCCCGTCAATTCTCGGATACATGTTGAAAGACACGATATCACAGTATTTTCCCGCAATGTCCCAGACTTCCGGCGCATCGCCCGCAAACCGGCATCCGAAGATTAAATGGTTGGGATCGTGCCGACGAACTGCCTCGGCGCAAGTGCGAAAATATTCATCGGCGACCTGCCGCACCCACCGGCGTGCAATTTCCTGCGCACGTTCGTTTCGTGGTGGTTGTGGTTCAACGTGCTGCGCCAGTGCGTCAAGGCTCTCGACAGTCACGCCCCAATTTTGTTGGAACGCCTGAACGTCTCTCAACTCGCTCTTCAAGAAAACAATCCACGCCTGCTTGGCCGCGTGTCCTGCCGGCTTCTTCCAGGCTTCGTCGAATAATCCCCACGGCTTGTGGTTCTTTCCGAACCATTCCAGTTCGTTATCGAGGAAGTAGCCGATCAACCATGGGTCGTCCTTGGACGGGGCGCAGGATTTTCGGGCAAGCTCATCGCAATGTGCGGGCCACGCGGTGCTGAACACGTTCGGGAATCCGGTCCAAGTCGTCTGCGGACACAGGTCGTCCAGTCGCGCGAAGGAAGTCCCGAGGGACAGAAACTCGATGTGCGGGAAACGACGATGCCGCAGGCTGGGCGAATGATTTGCCGCGAGCGTGTTGAAACCCCATTCGGCGAGTCGTTCGGCGGTAGCCGCGGCCCATTTCTCCTCGCTGCCGTACTTCGCGGCCACGTTCCGCGCGTAGGGCGCGTAACCCAGCTTCTCACACCAATGCACATTGTAGTTGCAGTGATCGGTGCCGACGATATAGAAGCCTTGGCCGTTCGGATCGATCAGCCACCAGCGGCCTTCGATTTCCTTCGTGTAGAAGAAGCCCGTCGGCTTTTCCTGAATGTTGGAGCACCCCGGCACATCGTAATTCACATGCGTTGCAACATAACCCGTGCCCGCAGGTTCTGTCCCCAATGCCAAATTCCCGAAGTTCCCAACGAGTAATAGCATTCCAATCCCCATTGCCTTCCCTCCGTGCCGTCGGCTAATGATCACATATTGACGTAACTGCGCGCCAATGAGCTAAACTCTATGTGGTCGGCGAGGACGCCGACCCTCCCAAAGTGGTATCTACCGAATACCGGTTTGTGTACAATCCCCTCGGACACGCTTGAAGGAGACCTTACGTGATGCTTCTTTCGTTTCTTTCGTTCGCCGCCGTATCACCACCGGAGCCGTTGCCGCCCGTACCGAGTCCTGAGCAATTGGCCTGGCAGGAACTTGAATACGGCATGTTCTGCCACTTCGGCCTCAACACTTTTCATGACCTGGAATGGTCGGACGGCACGAAAGACGGGGCTACTTTCAACCCGACCGCGTTTGACGCGCGGCCGTGGGTGCGAGCCGCAAAGGATGCGGGCATGAAGTATCTCGTAATCACCGCGAAGCATCACGACGGCTTCTGCACGTTCCAAACCGCTCAGACGGACTACGGCGTCAGGTCCAGCCCGTGGAAGGGCGGCCGAGGAGACGTGATCCGCGCGGTATCCGAGGCGTGCCAGGAATCCGGCGTCATGTTCGGGTTTTATTTGTCGCCGTGGGACCGCCACGAGCCTAAGTACACCCAGCCCGAAACCTATGACGGCTACTTCAAGGACCATTTGCGAGAGCTATTGACGGGCTACGGCGCGGTCGGTGAAGTCTGGTTCGATGGCGCAGGCAGCGAAGGCCACGTTTACGATTGGGCCGGATACTATGCGCTAATCCGTGAATTACAGCCCGATGCGCTGATCGCCATTTGCGGCCCGGATATCCGTTGGGTGGGCAACGAGGACGGCGTTGCGCCGGAGACGCTCTGGAACGTGCAGGAGCGAGACGGCGCTAAGGTGTGGTATCCGGCAGAATGCGACGTGCCCATCCGCATGGGCCATTGGTTCTTCCACACGGACGGCGAAAAGAACCTCCGCAGCGTGGAAGAAGTGCTCGACATTTACTATAAGTCGGTCGGTCGCGGCGCCGTATTGTTATTGAACGTGTCGCCGGACCGACGAGGTTTGCTGCCCGAGAAAGACGTGGCGTGCCTGCTCGAGGTGCGGCGCATCCTGGACGACACGTTTCGCACTAATTTGGCAGTCGGAAAACCTGTCACCGCTTCGAACATACGCGGCGGCGATGCGCGATTCGGTCCGCAGAATGCCTTGGATGGCGACGGCGCAGCGTACTGGGCTACCGACGACGGTGTAACTTCGGCGACACTGGAAATCGATCTCGGCCAACTCACG
>JACQVH010000258.1 GCA_016209895.1 Candidatus Hydrogenedentota bacterium
CTCTTGAGGGCGGTTCCGCCGACCGCGGCGTCAAAGGTCACGGTCGAGCCGATAACCGTCAAGGCCTGCTGACCCGCGGCCGCGCCTGCGATGGTGTTGTTGGCGCCGAACGTGACTGCCGCCAGCGCATTCCCGGCGTCGCTGTTCCGGGCGGCGATGGTCACGTCCTTGGTGAGGGTGATGGCGTCGAAGTTTGAGAAGTCGAGCGCGGTGTCCGTCTCAATGTCCCCTCGAATCGAAAGAGCCCCGGCCTCACTGGCATTCACGGTCAAGGTATCAATGTCCAGACCTTGGAGCGTGACCGCGCTATTGTCATCCCCTTCGATGGTGAGGGTGAAATTGCCGGTAACGGGCGCGAGTGAAATCGCGGCGTCGGCCGCTCCTTCCTGATTGGTCACTGTGAGGCTCCCGACCAGCGTGATGGCGCCCACGTTCGAGGTCGACAGGTCAAGAGCCGTATTCACCTCCACGTCTCCGCCAAGCTCCAAAGCATGAGCCGTGACGGAAAGGGTGCCGATATCCACCCCTTCCAGCGCGACTGAAGGCGCACGGTCGCCCGCGGTATTCTTGCGGATCGTCAACGTGTTAGCGTCGCTGCTGATATCCCCATTGAAATCGATGACGCCCGTGCCCGCCTGAACCGTCAGGCTGTTGTTCATCGTCAGATTGCCGTTCACGGTGATGTTTTTGTTGGCGGCGGACGTGTCCAAAATCGTCGCGGTCGTGATCGTCACCGTGTCAGCCGCGGCATTCCCCAACGTCACGTTGCCGGCGGAGGCGAAAGTGCTCCCCAGAGTATCGAACGTCACCGTGCCGTTAAGAGCCGTGTCCGTGTTCCCAGCGCCCAGCGTGACGTTGTTCTGGAAAACGACGTTGGCCTGGCTCACGATGCCAGAGGCGGTAACCAGCGTATTGGCAAAGGTGGTGGTCCCGGACAGGATATCGATGGCTGCGCCATCGCCGTCACCCAAGGGCGTAGCGCCACCCACAGCGCCGGTAAAACTAATCGTGCCGGTGCCAGCCGCGAGGGCCAGGTCATGGGCCCCGTTCAGGGTGCTGGCAAAGGCAATGTTCCCAGCGCCCGCGCCGGTATCAATAGCCGCATCTGCGGTCAAGGTCACCGCGTCATTGAAGGTCACCGTCGCGTTACTCGTGGTAATATCCGCGCCGAGTTGGGTCGTGCCCCCGCCGTTCGTGGTCAGGGTGTCGATGGTGGTGGTGCCGCCGATGCGGCCTTGGATCAGCGTGGCCCCAACGGTATTGATGTCCAGAGTCTCGTTGCCGACCGTTCCGTCGACCGTTCCGGCCAATCGAATTTGACCACCTCCTGCGGCGAGAGTGGTATTGCCTGTAATCCTGAGATTGCCGAAGTCCATGGCCTTGTCCGTGGTGGTGATCGTGCCGGTGGCGAAGGTCGCGCCCGCAGTAGTGTCAAGACCGTTCGTAAAGGTGATGCTTGCGCCGAACGTGACGCCACCGGTGTTCTGGAAGGTCGCGTCACTCGCGACCTGTCCGCCGCCATTGAAGATTACGGAATAGGGCTGGGCCGCGGTATTCAGGGTGCCCACGGGCCGGGTGGCGTCACCAAACTGGCCGGTAAACGTAATTGTGTCCGTTGTGTCGAGAAGGGTGACGGTCGAGACGGCTCCGGCAGCGCCAATCGCTCCCACGCTGGTGGTACCGCTGTCAACGACGGTGAAGGTCCCCAAGCCGGTGGTGGCGCCCAGTGACGTGATGGAGATGGCTCCGCCGGTTCCGGCATTGACGGTCAGATTTCCCGTGACATTGCCGTTCACGGCTCCGGTGGTCAAGGCCCCGCCGCCGGGGGCGTCGAGGTTCGTCTCGAGCTTGAGGGTATCGCCCGCGGCGATGGTGACCGCGGCCAGGGTCAGAGAGTTCCCGCCCGCGACTCGAACCGTGCCCTCCGCGGTGGTGGTGCTCGCGGTGGAGGTCAGGCCGCCGAGGAATGTGAGGATGTCAGACGAATCATTTCCGAGAGTCACGCCGCTGGTGTTGCTGAAGGTCACGGCGTTCGTGATGGTGCTGTCTTCGTTGAACGCGATCGAATACGTCTGGCCGCCTGCGGCATTGAAATTCGTTGCAGTCACCCCTCCGCTGAACGTCACTGACGTATTCGTGTCCGTCAGCGTCACCGTCGTGGCGCTCAGCGCATTCGTCACCGTGGTCGTGCCGCTGTCCCGAACCGTCAGCGTGTCAACTCCGGAAAGCGAATCGATCACGATCGTCGCGACCGCCACGTCTCCCGTGTCCACCGTCAGATTGTGGCTGTTACCCGTCACCGCGCCTATCACCAGATCACCCGCAGTGGTCGTCGCCTGAGTGTCCACCGTCGCATTTCCTGAAAGAGAAACCGCACCCAGGGAAATGGCATCATCGCTGGACTGCACCGTGCCCCGAAGGGTGGTCGTGCTGGCCGTGCTGGTGAGGCCGGCATTAAAGGTGAATGTGTCTCCATTCGCATCGCCGAAGGTCACTCCCCCGGTGTTTCCCAGCGTCACTGCGGGCGTGATCACAGTGTTGTTTCCATTGAATACGATCCCAACGTCTCCGGAGGTCGCCGTAAAGGTCGTCGCCACCTCCAAAGACCCATTGAACGTCACGGTCCCGGCGTCCGTCTTCCCAATCGTCAGCACTTCAATGCCATTCCCAGCACTCCCATCTATCCCTCCGCCAAAAGTCACATTATTCGTCGTGTCCGTGAGGATCAGGTCCCCATCATCTTCCAGGGTGATACTGCCGCTAACCGTGGTCGAGCCACTGTCCGTAATCGTGAAGTTCTGGACGTCTTGAGCCGCATTCACGAGGCTGTTAATCGAGATAGCGCCGCTCGTGCCTGCGTCAACGGTGAAATCCGTATTTGCGGCATCTGCCGTGACGGTCCCTACCGTCAGGTCCCCGCCCGCGGCGACCGTGTTATCCGTCGAAAGCGTCGTGGCAGCAGCCAGGTTGATGTTCCCCAGGGTCATGGCCGTGCCGTTCGACCGAATCGTTCCCCGCAGGGTGATCGTTCCACCGTTCATCGCAGTTACCCCGCCCTCAAAGGTGGTCGTATCGGCACCGTCGTGCAGTGTGATTCCGCCGGTGTTGGCGAAAGTAACTGCATTGGTGAAGGTGTTCGAAGCGCCATTCAAAGTAATGGAATATGCCTGGGCCTGCGTGGTCAAACCTTTCAGTGTCACACTGTCCGTAAAGGTAACTGCGCCCGTGCCGCCGACGACACCGAGAGTGAAAGGACCGGTGACCGTGCTGGTGAAGCCGATGGTCCCGCCGCCGGCGCCGGTGTTGATAGTGGCGTCGTTGGTAAGGACCACTTCGTCGGCGAAGGAGACCGCATCATCTGAAGTTTGAATATCTGCGCCCAGTTCGACGTCTCCGCCGCCCGCCTGAGTGAACGTGCCATCGATGTTGAAGTTGGCGCCAGAGTTGATGCGGAGGGTGTTATCGAGGTTGATGGTTACGTTTCCGGCCGCGGTGACCGCTCCGTCCAACGTCACGTTGTCCACGTCAGCGTCATCGCCAATATCCAATTCGTCTGCGAGCCGGATAGTGCCGTCGAAATCCACGTCCGCGGCTTCCTCCACTCGAAGGTCCAAGAGCCGGTCCCTTGCGCCGACGTTGCCGTTGAGAACCACGTTGCCGCCCGTGCCGCCGTCGATCTGGAGGGTGTTTTCCTCGCCCGAGACGCTATCGAGCGTGCCGGTGATCTTGATGTCCGCGCCGCCAGCGACCGCGCCGGCGTTGGTGGTGTCGAGAGTTACGGTGGCAGCGTCGATCTCCACCGAGTCGTTATAGATGATGTCCGTCCCAGCCGTCGTGACGTCGGCATTGAGCGTCGTCGTGGCGCCGGATCCCAGGAACTCGAAACCGGGTAGTCCGCCGGCCTGTGCAACCGTGGCGGTGTTTTCTATTGCCGCGTTGACGACGATTTCTCCCCCGGCGCCATTGGCGATAAAGACGGTCGGGTCTTCAAAGTTGGTGGCGGCCGAGATGGTGATGGTGCTGGTCAGGCCGGTGACGCCGATGAAAAACTGGGTCCAGGGGGAGTCACCCGGGTCCTCTGTCTGGTGCAAAGCGGCGAGGTCCGTTTGGTCCAGGTTCAGGGCGCCGTTGATGGTATTGCCTCCGATCTCGATGTTGGTGGTCACGTCATTGGGTTCGACGCGGAGATTGAAGGTGTGCGTGCCACCGCCGGCGTTGGTGCCCACCGTGACGGACTGTGCCCCGCTGGTGAAATCGATCTCATTCCCGCGAAAGATGGCTTCAACTATCTGATTCGCCGCGTCGTCAGCGCCGACAGTCACTCCGACTCCGACGATGATGTTGTCGGCTTGGGCAAGGAAGTCGAAATCGTTCGCCACGGTGATCTGACCCGCGAGGTTGAGGGTGCCGTTGGTCGCGGTCACCGTTGCGGAGAATCCGCCGGACTGGGTGGTGATAGTGCCAAGGGTAATGCTGGAGGAGAAAGAAGCTTTGAATTCGCCAATAGTTCCACCTTCAACAGTGAGAGTGTTTACCGACAGTTCCAACTCGTCGGCAGCAAGGCCAAAGGCCGCAACCTTTTGCCCCGAGCCATTGGCCGTCAGATCTTCGATAGTCAGCACATTGGCGGTGACGTTGTTGGAGCCGGTGTTGTTGTCGACAAAGTTCGAATGGAAGTGAACGGTGACGTTCCCATTCGTTGAGAACTGGGCCATCTTCCATTGGTTAGTGGCCGCAGTGGCCGTTGAATCCGTGCCGGCATTCACGCCATGAATCGTCTCGATATTCCCGCTGGTGCTGGAAATATTTCCCGAGTTGGAGACAGCCTGGGTGGGCACGACGGGCGTCCCGGAGACCTGCTGAGTCACGCCGTCGTTCAGGGCGATGATGAAGACGTTGCCGGAGCCGTTGGCGACGATGGGCTGATTGATCGTCAGGGTTTGGACGCCACTGCTGTCATCGTTGATTTCGAGGTCTATTTCACCGTTGTTCGAGGACCGAATACCGGTGAACTCCGTGGCAAGACCGGAGGATTGGCCGACGGTGGCGGAGGTGTTCACCATCAGGCGAAGGTTCCCGCCCCCGGTATCGCCGGTGCGGCTCCGTGCCGCGAAAAAGGTGGAACTAAAGGGGAACTTGTCGGCGCCGGTTCCGGCCACTTCCGTAGTGGCGCCCGCTTCCGTTCCACCTTCCAAGCCAAAGACGCTGTCATCCGCGTCGAAGGTAAGGACACCGTTGTCCGCGGAAACGGTAAGGGCGGAGAAATTGGCGGCGGGGACAGTGCTTTCAATCTCGCCTTCGGAAATCAGGAGCACGTTGGTGATATCATCTGCAAAATCAAAGGCCGCATCATCCGCCCCGGTGGCATTGTGCGTATAGAGAATTTCAGCCGTATCGAATTCGCCTCCGCTGGCGCCGTCCGAGCCGGGCACTGAGATTCCGGTGGCATCGGTGGCGGGCGCGGCCGCGGCGTCGGTACTCGAGCCGAGGATGAGGTTACCGGTAGTGGCCAAGAAGACAATCTCCGACTCGGAAATACTGATTTCGTCGGTATTGCCGCTGCGATTACCAATATCGATGGTTTCACCGGTGCGGTTGGGCCGGATGATGATGTTGGCGGAGCCGGAATTGATCGCTGCCGTGTCGCTCAGCGCGATACCGATGTTGAACTCATTGGCGTTGATGACGATCGGGCCATTGTTACTGGTGATCTGAGCAAAGCCACCGTTCATCGAGAAGGTGGCATTATCCACCGCGTTGTCATCGCCGGCGATGAAGTGAATCAGGCTTCCAGAGGAGATTACCCTTTCGCCAACGGTGAGGTTGTTTCCGGCCCTCATGGTGATGGCTGCGTTGGAAAGCGAGGAATTATCCGCGGTATCCACCTGGGCGTTGATCTGAATATTGCCGCCCACGCCTTGTGCGTCGAGGGTAATCGAGCCGTTGTTCGTTGCCCCGTTCACGTCAATGACTTTCGTGACCGTGATGCTGCCCGCAAGAGTGGCGACCTGAACGGAACTGCCGTTCGTAGTGACGATTCCGTCAACAGTGTCGATGTCCTGTGTGACGGGGGTTGGAGTTCCGTCGGTCCCGGTGCCCCCATCCGTAACCCAATTGACGACGGTGTTGATGACAATGTCGCCACCGGCTGACGACTCCTGGACAAAGAAGCCGTTATTGGTAACCGTTGCATCGTCACCGACAAAAATCTGGCCGGCGACGTCCGTCGTTGCGAGCTTAATCGGGTCAGCGGCCGATCCGACCGAATCGTTGGCGGCGAGGAGAATCTGACTGCCGCGCACGGAACCGTTCACGGTATCATCTTCACCGTCCGTAATATTGTTAATGCTGTCGATGACCACAATGCTATTGCCCGTAACCACTTCGTTGACAGCGATGTTGCTGCCGGCAGTTATCGTCCTCAGGTGAATCCTTCCCGTTCCGCTTGCACTGACGCCACCATTTGCGGCCACGATGGTCAAATCCCCAGCGGTCGTCTCCGCGGCGTTTATATTGATATCCGGCCTGTCCGCGCCCTGGTCACCACCGGTTGTTGCGACACCGGATACCCCATCCACCGTGGTGATGTTCAGAGCGACGTCATTGTCGAAGCGAAGGTCACTTCCAGCCCCGGTGACTCTGGCCGAGAGGTTGGTCACGCTGTTGTTTCCATCAAGGTTGACGCTACCGACAGACTCGATGCGCAGGTTGGCCTGGGTGATGCCGCTGGTGTCGCTGACGGCCGTGGTGCTAGTATTTCCGGTGATGAGGGTCAGCGTGGTGAAACTCCCGGAGCCGAAGTTATTGCCGGAATCGGTGATCGCTATCGCACCTGTATTGGTTCCGGCCGTCACGCCGATCTGAACTGTGTCGGCGGTGATTCTCTCGATCTCCAAGTCATCAATTTCCAGGACGTTGGCGTCGGAGTTGTTGCCGTTGGTGCTGTCCACGCCGTCCCCAAGGTCGATGGTGTCGGTGACATCAACGGTGGTTTCGGGTTGGAGAGTGACACGGGCAGAGCCAGCGGTAATGGAGTTGTTGATGTCCATATCGTCAGCGGTGAAAACGATGGCGCCGTCGGTTCCGGCATCATTGGAATTGACGACGCCGTCTATTTTGATCTGCTGATTGTCGCCATTGGCCGTCAGGGTGATGGCTCCGCCGTTAATGCCTGCGCCTCCCGCGCTGTCCAAGTCATTGCCTGCCGTGGTGTCATTCACGGTCAAGCCACCCGTGGTGACGGCGATGTCGATGGTGCCGCCATCGGTTGAGCCGCCATCGGTGGCACCGACCGTGCCGATGGCCAAGGTATCACCATCCAGGAAGGTCAGGCCATTTCCTGCCCCGGTGACACTGAAGGCAAGGATGGAAACATTATTGGTCGCGTCGTTCAAATCAACGGCCGCGGATGAAATGATCCTCAGCCCTGCCCCGCCGGCGCCGGCCCCGCCGTTATTGGTGTTGATGGCCTGAGTTTGGGTCAACAGGCCGCCTGTTTGGAGGGTGACCACGCCGCCGTTGGTAGTGATGCCGCTCACGCCGTCAACGGTATCGATATCGAGGTCATCCGTATCCCGGAAGGAGAAAGCTTGGCTCGCCCCGGAGATGACGGCCGCGAGGTTATTCACGTCGGACGAGGCGTCGGTGATATCCACCGCGGTGGCTGCGGTCACAGCCAGGTTGGCGACAAGGACGCCCCCGGCTGTTCCGGTAATACCGGCCCCGGTCTTCAGGTGAAGGATGGCGCTATCCGCGGTGAGGTCCACGTCTGCCCTGAACGTGAAGGCGCCGCCGTCCGTCCTGCCGATATTGGTGATGCCGGTGGTGTTGTTAAGGGCATCCAACTCGGCATCGGTGAGGGTCAAGTTCGTGTTGGTGTCACCTGTGGTGGCCGCGCCCAGTTCAATGGTGGTGGAGGCATTGAGTGGTCGGAAAGTCACCTCTACGGCGCTGTTACCAATGGAAGGACTGTTGGTGGTGCCGGCCACGGTGACATTGTCGGCGGTGATGGTGATGAATTCCGCAGCGGTGCCGGTGGCAGAAGTGATTACAGCCGCGGCCACATCAGAAAGCGTGACCGTTTTGTTACCGTTGGCCCCGGTGTCATTCACCGTAATGTGGACGTTCTTGAGTGCCCCCCGGGCGGTGATGGCCTGGTTCACGACCAGATTGTCATCTTCAGTGGTAAGGACAATGCCGCCGGTGCGGGTGCCGCCAGAGCCTGCGGGATCAACCTGAATACCGTTGACGGCCACGCCAGTGACCGGACTGGTGACCGAAGCGACCGTGAGGTCCCCGCCGGCCGCGTCCTGGTTGATGAAGATATCGGAACTGGCATTGTCGTTGAGGGCGGACGCGGCGGCCACGGAATTCGCACGGATATCGATGGCGTTGGCGTCATTGGCTCCCGCGCCTTCGCCGACCCCAAGGGTGCCCGTGCCGATATCGCGGCCAGCGTGCAAGACCAACTCGTCGCCGATGATGAAGTCATTGTTCGCGGCCTGCAAGATATCCTGGGATGCCCGAATGCCGATATCGTTGTCCGCAGTAACATTGCCGTTGAGAGTGACGTCGTCGTTTCCTCCGGCGCCATTGGCGTCAATGGCGATGTCAAACAAACTGTCTGCGCCATTGTCGTTGGCGGTGATGTTTACCGCGTCGGCAAGGGTGAAGCTGCCGTCGGTCAAAGTGACCCGGATATCGCCGTCCGAGGTGGTCAGGCCGCTGAGGCCGAATCCGCCTACGGCGCTCTGGTCGCTGACGGTCACGCCGTCGGCTTCGAGGATGAAGATGTTGCTGACGTCCGCGGTGCCCGTGGTTTCACCGGCAAGGTTTGTGGCGTTGATGTTGAGCTTATCGCCCGAGGACTCGCCAAAATTGCCTGTGACGGTGAAGAGGATGGTGGACTCGGCCAGTTCGCCCGCTCCGCTATCGCTGACGTTCCCGCCGGTGCGAAGGACGATATTGGTGGAACTCGCGTTATCCGCCAAGTTGACCGCGGCGGCGATGTCGATCCCGCCCGTATTCGTGGAAACGCCAATCACCACCGCGGAATCGGCCGTCGTGGTGATCCGCTCCAACTCAGCTTCGGTGAGACCCAGAGTCGGAACATCGGGCGAAGCCCCCGCATTGATAGAGTCTGCCGAGCCAATCGAGATGGTGTTGTTGGCAGAAAAAGGCTGAAGCGTGACATTATCCGTGCCGGTCGTGCTTCCGGCTGAGATGGAGGTCGTGGCATCAATGATTACGTTGTCAGCGGTAATGGAGATAGAACCGTCGGAGGTGGAAATCGTCGGCGAAGCAGCCGAGTCATCCAGTTCAAAGGTAGCTTCGACGGTGCCGTTGTCGGCATTCGTCTCCTGGCTAAGGAAAGTAATGGTTCCTGTGCCACCGATGGTGACGTTTCGCTGGACTGTGATCCCACCATTGGTGGTTCGGACAGTCAGGTTCCCGTTGGTGTTCGTGATTCCGGTGATTCCGTCCACGACTCCTACGGTGATACTGCCCGGGTTGGCGGTTTCTTCAATGAAGAAATCATCAGCGCCGCCGTCACCGATAGCGGCGACAGTCGTCCCGGCCAGGGCCACGTCAACCCCGGTATCCGCGTCCAAGGCGATGTTGGCTACGTTAATGCTGTTCCCGCCTGCTCCACTAGTGCCGTCTGAAATGGAGCCGGACGTTCGAAGAGTCAAGGTCTGGCTGTCCCCGGAAACGTCGGTACTGTCGGATACGGTGATAGAGCCGCCATCGGTACGGCCAATGCGGGTGATGCCGGTCGTATTGGCCAGTGCGTCAAGGTCGAGGTCGTCGAGACGCAAGATACCGTTGGTATCGGCGGTGGCATTGGCGACGAATTCGACGGTGGCCGCGGCGGTGTTCTGTTGGAGGGTAATGGTCTCTGAGGCGCTGCCGATTGTGGTTCCCCCCGCGCTGTCAAATGATACATGGTCTGCCGTAAGCATGATCGGCTGGTTGGCCGTGTCGATGTCGGCGCTGGTATCCACGGTTAAGGTGTTATTCGCTCCTGTCACGGTCACAGAGATCGTCCCGGTTCCTGCGGCAGTGATGTTGTTATCTACGGTGAGGGAGTTGGTGACGTCGATGGTGACGTTGCTTTGGGCGTTAATGGAACCGTTCATGGTGAAGGTGGCAGCATCGAGGTCCACGGCGTTGATAAGGTTGGTGGCACCGACGTTGCCGCCGAAGGTAATGGTTTGCCCTCCGGCATCGACCGTCAGATTGCGGACAGCCCCGGTGCCGTTAATCGTGCTGGTGAAGTTGATGCTGTTGTCGTTCGTGCCATTTGTGTCGAAGCTGAGGTCCGTCCCCAGAACCGATGCGCCCGTTATCGTCACCTCGCCACCGCCAGCCCCGTCGTCCACCTGAACCGTCGCGGCATTCCAGTTGATGGTTGCGGCGGTCACGTCGAGGTCAGCCAGGGCCTGCGTCGTTCCAATCACGCCAGTGAACGTGGCCGTGCCAGTGTCCGCGTCGACGGTCAGGGTCCTGTTGTTAGCCGTCGCATCGTCCGCATTGACCGTGCCGGAGAAAGTAATGTTCCCGTCAGTTCCATCGTTATTCGAGTCGGAATCAACCAGAACGTTTGCCTGCAAAACGACGTTGTCACTGAAGGTGATATCCGCATCCTGAGTGGTGACGTTGGAGGCCAGATTGGTGGTGGCCCCGGAGCCATTGATGGTAAAGGAGGCATTGCCGGTCCCGGTGAGGTCGTTGTTGATTTGGATGGTCCCGCCGTTGGGGGAACGCAGCGTTGTCGGATCCGTAAACGTGGCGGAATCGACGGTGATCCCGCCGGTTCCGGTAATTCGTCCAATGATGATGCTGGTCGCTCCATTCTGAAGCTGCGTGATTTCCGTATCGTCGACGTTAAAGGTAGAACCGGTTGTTCCGACGGCAATGGTGTCCGCATCACTGTCCGGCTGAAGGGTTATGGTCCCCGTTGAGGTGACGTTTGCGTTCAGGGTCACGTCGTTGGCCGTGATGGTCAGGTCCCCGGACCCGACGTTGATCTGCTGGACACTGACCGTGCCACCGTTGGTCTTGAGAGCGAGGTCGGTGTCAGTAGTAACGCTGAGGGTAATATTATCGCTGATGGTGAGATTGTTGGCGGCGCCCGTGACCTCGATGGTTGCGGTCTGGCCGGCCGAGCCGGTTAGTTGTAAAGTGTTAGGGTTAAAAACACCGATGCTTACCGAATTGCCTTTCACGGTGCTATTCCCTTCAAGGAACAAGTTTTGACTTCCGAGGGTCAGGGCACCTCCCGCCGTGACGGTAGCGCCGCTCTTCACGGTTAGATCAATCACACCGGCCTCGTTGTTGGCCGTGATGGCTCCAGTCGTTGTGAAGTTGCCATTGAACGTGAGGTGTTGCCAATCACCGATGCTCAAGGCACCGACATTAGCGGCTCCGCTCACTTCAATCCTGGTGTCTCCGGGATTGCCATCTTGGAGAGTCAACGTCTTGCCGCCACCATCGCTGATGTTGCCCAGGTAGATCCCGTCATTGGCGACGTCGCCGGCATTGAAGATTGTGAGGTTGTCCGTCAGGACGGTATTGGTGACCGCAGTGGTATCGACGATATCCGCGCGCATGTCATCGCCAAGGTTCAGGGTAACGCCCGTGAAGAACATATTGGCGCTTGCTGCTCGAAGCTCATTCGTGCCCGCCTCTACGGTGATCGTATCGGCGGCGGTGATGTTGAAGGTGCCGGTGAGGGTGTCGAAGTTCCGGGCTGCGTTTTTGAACGTGATATCCCCGCCGGCGCCGCCGGCCGCGGTGGCGTTCAAAGTAAGGCTGCCCGAGACAGAGGCCGGAGTGGTAAGTGCATTGACCTCGATGTAGTCCGTATTGGCATCACCGATGGTAAGTGTTCCGCTGGTGGTGATTTGGGAGATTTCGGTCTCGGTAAGGCTCAGTGTGGTGGCGTCGCCAGCGGTACCGAGAAAAATGTCGCGGCCGTTTGTGGAGGCTATGGAAATGCTTCCAGGTCCAGCGTTAATGGCCTCATTTATCGTAAGATCATCGGCACGGAGCTGAATGGTCCCATTGTCGGTAGTACTGATCCCCGTCAGGGAGCCACCGGCAGCGCCCCCTACCGTGAAGCCCTGGGTGGGCGAATCGATGAATACTCCGCCACCCTCGGCCAGAGCTTCCAGATTGGTGACGGTTACCCGAAGCGGATTGGCAGAGGTGCCAACGGATGCGGTTGTTCCGGAAGTGGGATCCACTTGGATGGCAACGGAAGAGGCGGTAATGAGCGAATCAGCAGAGGCGCGCACGACACTGCTGCCGGTGGTCGTGCCGAGTTGCTGAATAAGAATGTGCCCGGAGGTCGTCAGGTTCTCGATAGTAATGTTGCCGGACGCGTCGTTCCCGTTCGGGCCATTCTGAACGACCAGTTGGACATCCAAACCGCCCCCAGGGTTGAGCGTGGTCCCATCCGCCATGGTAATGACTGCAGCTCCGGGATTAGCAGTCCTGGTCGCGGCGTCCGCGCCCGCATTGTTGGCAAACAACCGAATGAAACCGCTGTTGGTGGTGATATTCTGATTAATGAGGATGCTTCGGCCAGTTTCAACCAGGAAGTCGATACCTGCATTCGTGATATTGATGGCTTTGTCGTTGGTCAGAATAAAATCCCTGTTGGCTCGAATCGTAACGTCGGCCAAGGCACCGCTGATGGTATCCACGTCAATAGTCACATCGGTTCCATCTCCACCGTCGGCAAACTCGTCCACGGCGGTCAGGGCTGTCGCGGCGCCCCCGTTATTCGCGGTGACATCGCGGGGATCGAGGAGCAAATTGCCGATTTCGCCATTGGGGGCCAGAGCGTTCACAGAGCCTGCAAATACC
>JACQVH010000261.1 GCA_016209895.1 Candidatus Hydrogenedentota bacterium
GCGTTCACGCCGCCGTCGCTGTTCACGTCGGCGGGCTGGCCGCAGTTGGTAAGGCCGCTATACAGGTAGCCGCCCTCAAGCACCACCGGTTCGCCGCACGTCTCAATCGTTATGGCTACGGCGGGCTGGTCTTCCGTGGCCCCGGCATCCTCCGCCGCCGGCGCTTGGGAAATCTGCAGTTCGTTCGAGTTCACGAACTGGATGGCGCTCGCCGGAATCTCGGCGTTTCCAAACCAGACCCGCGTCCCGCCCGCCCGGAAATCGCTCCCGTAAACGCCAACCGATTCCCCGCCCGCGCATTGGCCGGAGGCCGGCGTCAGGGAAACAATCGCCGGAGCGCAGGTCGGCTGCAGCGACAGCGTCTGCGAGACCACCGTATTGTCGAATACGGTCAGCCCAGCGGATTGTGGTACTACGTAGCCGGGTGCGCTCGTCACGTCGAACTGGAAGTAGCCGTTGGCAGCGAGGTCGGTGATGAGATACTCGCCCTGACCGGTGTGCGGTACCGTCCATGCGCTCACCCGAACCGTCGCGTCCGGAATCCGATGGCCATCGAGCGCATCCACCAACACCAAGAGCACGTTGCCGGTGCCCAGGCTCGGATTGCCGAAGGTGTCTACCGTGAGTCGCCGGGTATCCGACGCGGTGCGCGCGCCGTATTGGTCGTAAGCGTAGACTGTCCAGTCGTAGGTGACGCCGTCGCGCAGATCGTTGTGGTCGTAGCCGTCGCCCGGCTGCGGGAACACATAATAAGTGGTCGTGAGACCGTCCAGCCGGATCGTCGGCGCCTCTGCGGTATCCGGCACCAATTCGAGGCTGTAGGTGACGAATCCGCCCTCGGGGTCCGTGGTCGGCTGCCAATGGAACGTGCCCGTCTCGCTCACCTCGACGCCGTCGTCCGGGTACACCAGCCCAAACGCGTCCGGGGTCTCATTCGCGCCGACGGGCGGACGATAGACGTAGGTGTGCGCGGGCGGGGCCAGGTCACCGGCGGCATTGCGCGCGAAGTAGTTGATTTCGTACGTTCCGGGTTGCGAGAAGTCCTGGAACGACATACGTTCGGCGCTCCACGAGTACGTATCGAGCGTCTTACTTCCGTCCGGCGCGATCCGGGTGAGCCCTTCCACCGTGGCCTGTTCTGAGGAGGGCACCGTGCTCAGCGTGAATCCCGGAGCTTTCACTTCGGCCCACACCAACGCCGCCTCCCCGGCGGGGTTGTCCACCCGCGCGGCCACGGCCGGTGCTTCCGTGCCACCCGCGGTCAGCACCACCAGCGGCGTCACTTCGTCAAAAATCATCTCCGTGGCATTGAACACGCCCCCGAAGCCGAGACGCACCGACGGCGCGAGGCTGCCGTCTTCGGATGGGGGCGGGTTCGGCAGCAAGATATGCGAACCCAGGTCGTCGCCGTTGTCATTCAACAACGCATGCTGTTTGCCGCGTCCATACGGGTTCGTGGTATTCGCCTCGGTCTGACCGGGCCGGCTCGTATAATTCACCATCAGTTGGGCGGCATCTTGGAACGCCAGCTTCAAGTTGCGACCGCGACCGAGCGAACTGAACAGGTGCGTCACGAATAGTTCCCCGTCGCGTATGGGTCGGCCGAAGCTATCCGTGCCCTCGACCGGGCCTTTGAACGAAAGCTCCGTGGCCGAGGCGCTCGCGATCACGATGCGCCGCGGCAGGTTGCCGGGCGACTGAAGCAGCGGGGGAATGAAGGTGCCGGTGTAACACGCGCCCACTACCACCACGACCGGCTTCTCTTTCGCCGCCAACCCAGCGGCGTCATTGCCCAGGTTGTTCGCCAGGTTGTCGAGCCAGAGGTCCAAGTCCGCCGGGGCGATGATATTGCCCTCCTCCGTCGCCGCTCCGCTGTATACGTGGAAACGGCTCGGCTCGCCGTGGTTCACCAGCACGATGAACAGCGGCGCGGCCGCGGCCCGCATCCGGTCCCGGGCCCAATTCTCAACCTTGTCCCGAATCCCCGACTCCGTCAATGGCAGGTTAAACTCGCCTCCGCCTACCGCGACCGGGTCCGGGTCGAAACGAAGGATATGCTCCTCGAGGAAGCCCGTAGCGAGAAGGTTCTGGTATACGCGACTGATGGTCAGCCGATGGTGGGGCAGCCCGCTATTGTTCGAAATGCGACCCGTCACGATGATCGCGTAACCGGCCACGGCCTGGACCACCACGGTGACGGGCGCCGCCTGCGACGCGTTCAGATTCGGATCGCCCTCCGGGAAAATGGCCTGCACCGTCCACGCCCCGGGCTGGTTCGGCGCAAAATTGTCCGAGAACCCGCGCGCGTCGTTCACGAGGACCGTGCGCTCGGTCTGCAGCGTTCCCTGGAAGATGTAGCGGAGGCGAATGGGCTTGCCCGCCACCGTGGCCGGCGGCGAGGACGGACTCGTATCAAAGAAACCGAAGACACTAACCGGCTGGCCGACTTGCACTACCGTGGAGCTGACATCGAGCAGAAGGTATGTCGGTAGTCCCGGGGGCCGCGTATAAGTGATGGTAATGGCATCTGCGGCCGATTCATTCGTCGCCGCATCTACCGCCGTCACCGAGACGACATTTGGGCCCTCGACCAACACCGCGGTATAGGACCAGCCCGTCTGGCCGGGAAAATACGTCACGCCGGCGATCGCGCCGTTGGCGCGGATTTCAACCGTATCCGAGGCACACGTGCCGTTCAGCGTCAGATTGGATTGAGAGGTCGTGAAATTCGCACCGCCGTTTGTCGTGATCACCGGCGCACTCGGCGCGACCGTGTCCAACGTAACGCTGATACTGTCCGCCGCCGACGCGCCAATCGAATTCACCGCAACCACCGAGAACGCGTTCGCGCCTTCGAGGAGGGTGCCGTTATACGACCACGACGTTGCCCCGGCGGCGTACGTCACCCCGGTCGTCGAACCATTGACCTGTATTTCCTCGGTATTGAACCCGCACGTCCCTTGCAACGTCAGCGACGCCTGGTTCGTCAGAATGTTGTTGCCGCCGTTCGTCGTGATAACCGGAGCCGGGGGCGCCGTGTCCGGCGCGCCCGCCACCGGGAACTCGATGTCATCAATCCAGCCAGCATCCGAAAGACTGTTGACCGACGCATTCTTCGCGTACGACCATTTGAACGTGTGCGAGCCGGCGGTCACCGGATACGTAAACTGCGTCCAGTTCGAGTCGCCGGACCATTGCCCTTTCTCCGAACTATCTACATAGAACGTCAGCGTGTCGTTCGTCGTTTCGCTCGAAATCTTGCGCCAGAACCGGACGTTGCCCGCGAAGCACGTCAGCGTCGCCTGCAGCGTAGTACTTTGACTATGCGTGATAATTCCAGACCGCGCGCTGTAACTGCCCGTGTGCTTATCCTGGCCCGTAATGATCCAGTCCGCGTTCCCGTCATGGCTCCACGCCACCCGCGTAAAGTCGCCCGTCTCGAATCCCTCGAAGGTCCCCTGCGGCAACGCCACCGTATAGTTCAGCACCACGGGCGCCAGATCGTTGCCGATGCTATCTTCAATGTCGCCGGGGTCCGGCGCCAGCGAAATATCCAACGTGCCGTTATCGAGATTGGAGATCGGGAATCGCCACGTGTTCCCGCCCCGGTTTGAGGCCGCCGCCACCACCGCGCTCGCCGCCGCGCTGCCGCTCAACACCGCGTCGGTCGCATCCACGCCCGTCACCGTCTCCGAGAACGTCACCTCCAGATTGAACGAGTTCTCGCTAATCGTCGCGCCGTTCGTCGGACTCTCGGCGGTGATCGTCGGCGGCGTGGAATCCAGCGTCACTGTGATCGTGTCCGGCGTAGACGCGTTGCCGCCCAAATCCACCGCCGTCACCGAATACAGGTTCGCGCCTTCCGTGAGCGTGCCCGTGTAAGACCACGTCGTCGCCCCGGCCGTGTACGTCACGCCTGTCGTCGAACCATTGACCCGAATGCCGTTCGTCTCCGAGGCGCACGACCCTTGGAACGTCACCGACGACTGATTGGTCGAATAGTTGCTGCCGCCGTTCGTCGTGATCACCGGCGCGGGCGGCGGGCTATCGAGCGTCACCGTGATCGTGTCCGGCGACGACACGTTCACCAAATCCGCCGCCGTCACGGAAAAGATATTCGCTCCCTCGACCAACGTGCCCGTGTAAGACCACGACGTCGCGCTGGCAATGTACGTCACGCCCGTCGTCGAACCATTCACCCGAATCGTGACGGTATCGGACGCGCACGTCCCGTCCAGCGTGATCGCGGCACTGCTGGTCGTAAAATTGTTGCCGCCATTCGTCGTGATCACTGGCGGATTCGGCGGGTCCGGGTCGTAAGTAACCGTGATCGTGTCCGCCGGCGACGGCATACCGTACGAGTTCAGCGCGACTACTGAGATTAGGTTTGCGCCCAGAACCAGCGTGCCGCTGTACGACCAGGTGGTTTGACCCGCGACGTAGGTCACCCCCGTCGTGGAATCATTGACCCGGATTTCATTGCTACTCGAACTGCAGGTGCCGTTCAACGTGATCGCCGCTTGGTTGGTCGCGTAGTTGACGCCGGCGCCGTTTCCGCCGTTGGTCGTAATTACTGGCGCGGATGGCGCGGTGATTCCCGGAAATTGGATATCATCAATCCAGGCCGTGTCCGATCCCGACGATATCGTAGCATCCTTTGAATACGTCCACTTGAAGGTATGGCTGCCTGCCGTGACCGCATAGCTGAGCTGACTCCACGCCACCGTGCCCGACCACGTAGCTTTCGACACGTTGTCTATATAAAACGTGAGCTTGTCATAAGTGGCCTCGGAAGAGACCTTGCGCCAGAAGGTGATGTTGCCCGCGCTGGTCGTCTGTATCACCTGTATCGTCGAACTCTGACTGCTGGAAATCGTTCCCGCTTTCGCGCTATACGTGCCGCCGTGCTTATCCAGCGTCGTGATGGCCCAATTGGCATTCCCGCTGAACGTCCAGGGTAGACGCGAAAAGTTCCCTGTCTCGAAATCCTCGGTCAAGGCTGACGGGACAGGAACCGTGTAACTGAGCGCATAGGGCGCGAGGTCGTTTCCAGCCGCGTCTTCGATGTCGTTGGCATCGGGCGCGAGCGTGACATTCAGCGTCCCGTACGAAAGATTCGAGACCGGGAATCGCCAGATGTTTCCGCCCTGATTTGACACCGTGCCCACTACGCCGCCGGTCGCGGCCGCGCCGCTCAGAACCGCGTCGGTCGCATCCACGCTGCCGGTAACCGGCTCCGAAAACGTCACGTCGAGATTGAATGAAGCACCGCCCACGTTGGCGCCGTTCGCGGGACTGACCGACGTCACGGTCGGCGGTGTGATGTCATAAGTAACGGTTATCGTGTCTGCGCCAATTGAGGGTACGTTCTGCGCGTCGTAAGCGATCACCGTGAACAGGTTGGCTCCGCTGCTCAGCGTTCCCGTATACGACCACGTCGTCGCCCCCGCCGTGTACGTCACCCCCGTCGTCGAGCCGTTGACCCGGATTTCCGCCGCGTCCGTCCCGCACGTGCCGTTCAACGTGATCGCCGACTGATTCGTCGTATAGTCCGCCCCGCCGTTCGTCGTGATCGCCGGCGTCGCGGTCCCGGGCGGGTCATACGTCACCGTGGTCGTGTCCGCCGCCGAAACGTTACTCGCCGCGTCTACGGCCGTCACCGAGAAATTATTCGCGCCCTCGGCCAACGTGCCGGAATAGGACCACGTCGTCGCCCCCGGCGTATACGTCACGCCGCTCGCGCTGCCGTTGACGCGAATCAGCGCGGAATCAGCCGCGCACGTGCCGTCCAAGGTTAGACTCGAATTCGACGTCGTGAAATTCGCCCCGCCGTTCGTCGTAATTACCGGCGCCGACGGCGGAACCGTATCGAGCGTAATCGTAATCGTGTCCGGCGTCGAAACATTGCCCGCCGCGTCCTCGGCGGTAATCGTCAACACGTTCGCGCCGTTTGCCAAGGTGCCGGTGTACGTCCACGAGGTGCCGGCGCGGTTGACGCCCGTCGTCGAGCCGTTCACCTTGATCGTCGTGGTATCGGTCGAGCAGGTGCCGGCTAACGTCAGCGCCGATACGTTCGTTGAATAATTATTGCCGCTGTTGGTCGTGATCACCGGCGCGGCCGCAGGCGTCGTATCCAACGTTACCGTGATCGAATCCGCGCCCGAAACGTTGCCCGCCGCGTCTACCGCCGTCACCGAAAATACGTTCGCGCCCTCGAGTGCCAGAGTGCCGCCATAGGACCAAGTGGTGTTGCCTGACGTGTACGTGACTCCGGTAGTGCTCGCATTCACGCGAATGAACACGCTGTCCGCGGCGCAGGTGCCGTTCAGAGTGAGCGCCGATTGATTCGTCGAATAATTGGCGCCGCTGTTGGTCGTAATGATCGGCGCCAACGGCGGTACGCCTATCCCAACAAAGCCCGCCGAATTGTCCAGCGGGTCCACGTGGTTCCCGGCGAGGTCCGTCGGAGACGCCGTCGCCACCATTACGCCATACCCCGCGCCGTTGGTCATCTCGTTGACCGTCACGTCCACGGTCGTCGGATTGATCCGTGTCACCGAGGCCGCCGTCAAGGCCGCGCCGCCGCCGGTAAACGTGTAAAACGCCGGATTGATCAAGTCCGCGTTGTTGGTCATCGCCTCGTTGAAGACGACCCGCACCGTCGTGCTGCCTTGCGCCGACGCGCTCTGCACTTGCGGCGAGACGCTGTCCACCGTAATCGTGATCGTATCCGACGGCGAAACGGAGCCGATCGCGTTGTACGCGATCACCGTCAGCAGATTCGCCCCCTGGTTTAGCGTCGCGCTGTACGACCATGTGGTCTCACCGGCCGTATAGGTGACACCTGTAGTCGAGCCGTTGACGTGGATGAATGCGCTGACCGGATCACACGTGCCTTCAAGGACGAGCGCCGCGTTGTTCGTCGCATAAGTGACGCCCGCACCGTTCCCGCCGTCCGTAGTAATCACGGGTGCGGCCGGCGTCGGAATGTAATACTCGTCCGCTCCGATATCGTACGCCACGCCTGCCGGCCGCGGATGGCCCTCAAAGTCGGTAGTGGGTACGGGATCGGTAGAAGTACCCGTATTGACACACGGGGAGATGATTTGAAGATGGAAGTCATTAGTAGTCGAGTCAACAAAAATGGGGTCGAGGCTAATGCTGTTTGCGTCCTTCCCCGTAGCCGCCCGCCACTCGCCCAGCGTTGTCCGGTCGAGACCTGCATAATTGCCCACCACCGCCCCATTGTTTGCATATAGATCGTTGTAGTCATAGACCGCATTTGTGCCAATAAAGGAGACCGCTACTGAAACGCAGCGCCGGCCGCTCCCATCGGCATGTACGATGTTGTTGCGAAAGACGTAGTTCCCGCCCCCATTAAACGAAATGCTTAGTCCAATGCCGTTCTTCACGATCGTATTATTGACGCATGTTCCCGCGTGCTCTCCACTCGATCCCGTAAACGCATAGACGCCCGTACCGTTGTTGCGAATGACATTGTTTACGACTGAGACAGTGCTTCCCCCGGTCATGTAGACCCCCGTACCGCTGTCAAAAATCTCACAGCCGCGAACTTCCGTACTGCTGGTCATCATGAC
Source organism: Candidatus Hydrogenedentota bacterium (assembly GCA_016209895.1). Taxonomy (GTDB): domain Bacteria; phylum Hydrogenedentota; class Hydrogenedentia; order Hydrogenedentales; family SLHB01; genus JACQVH01. The sequence goes on from JACQVH010000261.1 coordinate 7,599, forward strand.
GCCATATTTCGCGCGCCGCACCCGAAATCGCTCTGCCCTGGCGTAAGGCGCCTGCAAGTAGATACCGTACGAACTGGAACTACTGGTATCGTTGCGATCCAGCGTAGTCCCGTCGGCATGCGTCGAGCCTAATAGAACTATCGGATTCCCCGCATTCCCCCCGTCCAGCGTGCCCACCGCAACATTCGAAGTCAATACGTAGGTCCCGGTGTCCACGTAGACCGTGTCGCCGCCTTCCAGGTCATAGGTGTTCAAGACTGACTGGATGGTTGCCTTTGGCGTGCCAGGACTCAGCCCATCGTTCGTGTCGCTGCCCACCGCCGAGCAATACACGTCGTTGATCGTGGTGTTGTCATTAACATAGAAGGACGCGTTCGCCCCCACCCGAAACAGACCGCTTTGCGCCGTCGCACCCGGGTCTTGCACGCAGGTCAAACGTAATCGATACACGGGGCTCGTCGGCAACCCTGTAATGCTCCAGCTATAGGTACCGGTCGTTGCCAGTACTGAGGAAGTGATCTGCGTCCACGTGATCCCTGCATCCGGGGAATACTCGAACTGCAGGGTCTCAGTACCGCTCCAACCCGTACCTAAGCGCTGCCACCGAATGGAACGCGCACCGGAGGGCCAGACTTCTCCGCCAACCGGTTCCAAAAGAACCAGTATCCTCTCGTTCGGTGTCCGTGAGGCCTGCGAGGTTCCACCGTATGCACCCAGATTAATCCGACCCCCATTGGGAGACGACTCGCTGGAATAAGCGTCTGCGGGGTCGCCGCGATCAATACAGGAACTGGAAACCGCGTCCGCTGTGAAACTTCCCCCATGCCAACTCCCGCCGGCGCTTGACAGATGGTAGTCGTTGCCAGCGGCGTCGACAAAGATAGGGTCGAGGCTAATGCTGTTTGCGTCCTTCCCCGTCGCTGCCCGCCACTCGCCCAGCGTCGTCCGGTCGAGACCCGCATAATTGCCCACGACCGCCCCGTTGTTTGCATAAAGATCGTTGTAGTCATAGACCGCATTCGTGCCAATAAAGGAAGTCGCCACGGATACGCAGCGCCGGCCGCTCCCATCGGCATGTATGATGTTGTTGCGAAAGACGTAGTTCCCACCCCCATTGAACGAAATGCCCAGTCCAACGCTGTTCTTCACGATCGTATTATTAACGCACGTTCCCGCATGCTCTCCACTCGACCCTGTGAACGCGCCAACACCCGTACCGTTATTGCGAATGACATTGTTCATGACCGAGACAGTGCTTCCTCCGGCCATGTAGACACCCGTGGTGCTGTCAAAAATCTCACAGCCGCGAACTTCCGTACTGCTAGTCATCATGACGCCATATTTCGCGCGCCGTACCCGAAATCGCTCTGCCCTGACGTAAGGTGCCTGTAGGTAAATGCCGTACGAACTGGAACTACTGGTATCGTTGCGATCCAGCGTGGTCCCGTCGGCATGTGTCGAGCCCAATAGAACTACCGGATTCCCCGCATTCCCCCCGTCCAGCGTGCCCACCGCAACATTCGAAGTCAATACGTAGGTCCCGGTGTCCACGTAAACCGTGTCGCCGCCCTCGAGATCATAGGTGCTCAGCACCGACTGGATGGTCGCTTTCGGCATGCCGGGACTCAGGCCGTCATTCGTGTCGCTGCCCACCGCCGAGCAGTACACGTCGTTGACCGTGGTATTGTCATTGACGTAGAAGCCGGCATTCGCCCCCACGCGAAACAGACCGCTTAGCGCCGTCGCACCCGCGTCTTGGACGCAGGTCAGGCGGACTTTGTACAAAAGGCTCGCCGGCAGCCCCGTGACATTCCAATTGTAGGTGCCGGCAGTCGCGAGGACAGTATCGGTAAGTTGGGTAAAGTTGGATCCTGCGTCTGAGGAATACTCGATGCGGATGGTCTCCGACCCCGACCAGCCGAAACCGGCGCGGGTCCAGCGGATGGTGTGCGTGCCGCTCACCCAAATCTCGCCGCCGACCGGTTCCAGCAAGGTCAGCACTCGTTGCGCCATCGCGCTGCTCGAGAGCAACAAGAGCACAGTCAGAAGAACACGCATTCTCAGCATTTCGGATATCCCTTTACGGTTTTCGTGATCGAACCTGGCGCTACAAATTGGAACCGTTCCCTCTCCACGAATCGAATCTCATACCTCGGTTCTCCGAGGTCAAACTTTCATCCTGCAACCAACTTTCGAGAACGAGGAAAGACATCACCCATGCTCGCGAAGACCGGAAAAAACCGCTCGACTCGATAACCCCTTGCTCCCAAGTGTACAGAGTCTCCCACAGGCGTATGGCTTAGATCCCCAACGCTGGTACGGGAATATACCAAAACGGTAGCGGACACACAACCGTGTCCCAGTGTACCCCAAGCGCTTTCTCGTATCGGTCCGGGTTGACAAGGGTTCATCCCTCCACTTGATGGAATTAGACGACGCCAGGGGCGAAACGCTTTTCCCCTTTCACAGGCCATACATTCCACGTACAATGGATTAGACGCCCCGAAACCCCAATCGCTTTTGGCAATCGTTCGGTGGCCCGGACCAAGTGGTAACTTGAGGGTTTCCGAGGAGCGACCGTGATCGGCTTAACTTGCTACTATATAATCACTTACGATATGCACCGGGGCCAGATGAGAACCCCAATTCCGCACCACCGCTTCTGTCGTCCCCACGGGACTCAGATTTGGCTAACGATTCTGACCCAGCGATGAATCGCTGGGCTATTTTCGGTCGTCCCTGCGGGACTTTTCCCCGGAATTAAGCGACCGCCCTCCGATTCCGCAGTCGGCGAGGACGCTGACCCTTCTATTTCCTGGCTCGTTGCCCGTTCCCCACTTCGGCATTTGGCACTTGTCCACCTCAGGTGGATTCGAAATTCGGCATTCCCCATCACTCGGTACTCGGCACTAGGCACTCGCTACTCATTGCTCGTTGCTCATTGCTCATTGCTCATTGCTTAATTCCTTGCGAATTTCCTGAATCAACTCGTTGAAATCCCCGGGAGTTTCCTCGACGACTATCGCCCCGCTATGGTCTCGAGACACTTGGGTGATTCCCGGATTGTCGCGTTCCAATGTCTTTACCACCGCCGACTGATGCCGCACTTTACGCAACAGGCGCCACGCTTCGGTCATGAGGTCCTTCTGTTGAAGCGCCTGCCGGATCGAAGCCATTAAATCTACCTCATTGCAAGGTTTCGTGAAGAAGCGGCTGATAGCGCCGGTGTTGATGGCCTCGATGGCGACCTCGAGCGTGGCATGACCGGTAAGCATAAAACGCACCGTATCCGGGAATCGGCGGTGGACGTGGCTCAGGAATTCCGTCCCGCTCATTCCCGGCATGTGTTGATCCGAGACCACCAAGTCCACGCGCCGGCTGTCGAGAACTACCAGCCCCTCCTGGCCGGAGGACGCCACCAGGACTTCGTAAGGCTCCTTGCGCAGCGCCCGCCGCAGGCTCTGTAGAATGTTGATCTCGTCGTCCACCAGAAGGACGGTATGTGCCGCCATGTGCTTATCCTTTCATTCGCGCCGCTTCCTGAGCGGGCGCCATGCGTTCAATGCTGAGCGGTTCGTCCACCCCGATCAGCCGCTCGTAGTTCCGCAATCGCTCCAGCAACGCCTCCGAGAGCCGCGTGCCGGCGGCAATCAACAGGCGATGGTCGCTCGTTTCCGCGTTCGAGGTCAGGACGTCGTCCAAGCGTAATTCGACCACTTTCACGTCGAGCGCGATCGGCACTTCGGTCGGCTCGGTCAGCGCAAAGGGCGCGAAGACTGCGGCCGCGGCCTCGATCACCGTCGGGTCATACCACCCCTTGCGCTGGCGCATCTGGGCCAACGCATCCTTGCGCGCGAGCCCGCCGGAGGCCAAGTCGTCAAGGTCCGTCAGCACCTTCAGGATGCGCGCGCCGAGCGGAATCTGCTCACCGGCCACATGATCACGTGGGTAGCCGGTTCCGTCGTACTGTTTCTTTTGGTACAACACGATTTGGGCCACCTCTTCCAGCCTGGGAATATGCGCGAGCAGTTGTTGCCCGATTTCCGGGACCCGGGCAATCATCTCTGTCTCGGCGCCGGTCAGACGCGGTTCCGTCCGCGCCTTCGTCACCAGTTCCGGCGGGAGCGTGACATAGCCGATATAAGAAAACAACGAGGCCAATTCGAAGGCCCACGTATCGGGGAGTCTCAACTGACGCGCCACCAGACGCGTCGAATCGCGCAGCCGCGTCGCCCAGCCAAAAATTTCCGGATTCACCATGGACAAAATGTCCGTCAGCAACTGAATGCTACCGTTCAGCGTCTTTTCCAACAACACTTTCTCCGCCGTAATCAGCCGGTATTGTTCGATCCCCGCAATCAATGCTTTGGCCAAGATTTCGGCCGGACACGGCTTGGCCAGAAACCGGAAGATGTTGCCTTCGTTCACCGCGTGCACCGCCGCGTCGAGGTCCGAATAACCGGTCAGCATGATCCGCACCGTATCCGGGGCCGCCTTTCGCACCCGCGTCAGAAACTCGATGCCGTCCATCCCGGGCATGCGCAAGTCCGCCACCACCACCGCAAACGGTCCCTGGGCCTCGAGCAAGCGCAATCCGACTTCCGGACCCAGCGCCAACTCCACGTGGAAGAATTTCCGGAACTGTCGTTTGTGGGCTTCGAGAATGTTGACGTCATCGTCTACAAAAAGAATCTTCCCTTCAATCATCGCAAGGGCTCCTGCAGAATTCTCGAGCCGAGCTCCCGCCAAGCGCCCACGCGCGCTTGAACGCCCAATGCTTCCAGGTAGCCCATATCCATTTTCTCCGATGACTCTCCCGATCCGCTGTCCAGTTCGTAGACCAATACATCCGCAATGTGCACGGCCGTCAATGGGCAGAATCGCTGACCCAGGCACTGACCGGGAGCATGGTGGAACGCAACCGCTTCCACAATCGGGTCCGGCAATCCCCAGAGTCCCAAAAGATACGCGCCGACTTCCGCGTGGGTTGCGCCGAAAACCGGCCGCTCGGCCGCCTCCAGCGAAATACGTTTCTCCGCAATCTCCGTCAGGACTTGCCCGTAAGCTTCCGGCTGGTTGGTCGCCAGGATCAGTTTACCGGAATCGTGCAACAACCCCGCCATGTACGAATCGTCCACCAGTTTCTTGTCGCCGGACTCCTGTTTTACCACGGCTTTGGCCACCGCCCCGACGGCCATGCTATGGCGGGAAAGCTCTTCCAACGAGAAACTCGACGGCAGCTTCGCCTGCTCGACTTGCGAGAACACGTGCGTCATCAATACCAGGGAACGAAGCGTCTCAGTGCCCAGCAGGGTGGCGGCCTGAAGCGGACTCGAGACGTGATTTCGCAGCCCGAAAAACGCCGAGTTGACGAGTTGCAGAATCTTCGCGCTCATCCCCACGTCGCGGCTCACCAGTTCTCCGATGACGCGGATCGAAGGGTCCGCCGACCGGAGTTCCGCCATCAATTGCGTGTACGTGTCGGGCAGACTGGGCAGCGTCTGCAGGCGCGAAACTAGGTTCTTGAGGTTTCCGGAGCTCATCAAGTCCCGCAGGGCAAACGCTCGCGCCACGAGCGAACGCAAGGTGTCCGCGTCGCACGGCTTCGAAATAAACTGATGCGTCGGCCCCACCGAGCGGAAGATGGTCTCCTTTTCGCAGTGCCCTGACAATACAAACCGAATCGTCTGCGGATATTTCCGCATGACAATGTTGAGGAATTCCGCGCCGTCCATGACCGGCATCCGGATATCGGTCACCACCACGTCGTACGGCTGCTTCTCCATCAGTCCCAACGCGTCGTGCGCACTCTCCGCGAACGACATCTCCCACTCGTTGCGGTACGGGTGCAGCATCCGCCGCAGCCCTTGCAAAATATGCGGCTCATCATCCACAAACAGGACTCGCCGCTTCACGACCTGCTCGGGTACCGTGCTCACATCTCACGCCCTCGCGAAAATCATAATCGCCACTTCGTAATCGTCCGTTCGTAATCGAGCCTCGCGCTCGTACTCGTTAGTTCGTAATCGAGGTTCGTAATCGAGGTTCGTGCTCGTGCTCGTAATCGTCCCTTCGTACTCGAGCCTCGTACTCGTCGCTTCGTACTCGAGCCTCGTACTCGTAATCGCGACCGAGCATCGAAATCATCAGCATCTACGCCTCATCCGCACCGCCGGGACCTCCTCGCTTCGGGTCAACTGCGTAAGTCTCTTCGGGCTCCCGCGCCCGATCAGCGCCCGACTCGACCATCCGCGACAACATGCTCACTATTCGGAGAAGCAGCGTTTTCCCCGGCTCGACCCGCGCCCTCGTACAAGCCCCCGACGCGACGAGCACATCAAGCGTCGCGGCACTGTCCATGGCCGAGCCGCGGGCGATCTCGAAGAACCGTCTCCGGTCACGAACGGAATGCTTTCCATTGCCCTCGGCGATGTTCAACGGAATTGATTGTCCCGAACGAAGCAATTGGTCTCGTGCGTGGCGATGCTCGCCTTTCGACTCCTGGAGCAAGTTGGCCAAGTATGCCACGAATTCCAGGCTGGCCTGGTAGACATCCAGTTTCTCGTGGTCGAATCCCACGATAGTTCTCCCCTATTTAGTCTGCGCACCGCCATTATGCCCGATTGAGCCAATTTTTGACGAGTTACGAGTACGAATTACGAGACTCGATTACGAACCTCGATTACGAACTAACGAATACGAGCACGATCCTCGATTACGAGAGCCGTTTCACTAGCCACTAGCCACTTCCTCAATCGGCAGTCGGATAATGAACGTCGTCCCTTTTCCCGGTTCCGTTTCGAAGGAAATGGTTCCCCGGTGCTTGTCTACGATGACCGAGCGCGCAATCGCGAGGCCCTGACCAGTACCCTTGCCGACCTCCTTCGTGGTGAAGAACGGGTCAAATATTCGCGAGCGGATGGTCTCGGGGATGCCGGTCCCCGTGTCGGAGATGCGGATTTCGGCCCAGTCGTCGTCGCGCCGCGTGCTCACCGCAATTTGTCCCTTCTTTCCGCTCTTGCCTACTACGTCCGCAATCGCGTGCGCAGAGTTAATGAGAATGTTGAGGACGACCTGGTTGAAGTCCCCGGGCAAGCACGGGACCAGGGGAAGGCTCGGGTCGAAATTCATGGTCACTTCCGCCACGTACTTCCACTCATTGCGCGCCACCGTGACCGTGCTTTCGATGGCGTGGTTAAGGTCCACGGGCACTTTGGCTTCCGTCCCCGGGTGCGAAAATTCCTTCATCGCCCGAACAATCTTCGTGACTCGCTGGATGCCTTCCAGGGATTGCTCGATCGCTTTCGGAATCTCTTCGCTCAGGTACTCGAGGTCTGCCTCTTTGGTCAGAGATTCAATCTCGTCCAGCAGTTGTGGATTGACCGCCCCCTGCTTGGCCGCTTGCCACAGGACGCGGTATTGGTCCAGCAAGCGGGCCAGATCGTGGAAGGCGCCTTGGAGAAAGCGCGTGTTGTCTCCCACAAACTGCGTCGGCGTATTGATCTCGTGGGCGATCCCCGCCGCCAATTGCCCAATGGACTCCAGCTTCTGCGCCTGTACCAGTTGGCTCTCCAGCACCTTGCGTTCGGTAATTTCGGCGCCCAGAAGCAGAAAGCCTTCGGGTTCGTTATTCGGGCCGAGGATCGGATTCACCGTTATGCCCAGAAGGCCGTCCCGCCCGTCCGCGCGCTGGAAGCGCAGTTCCGCCAACCGCACGGGCCGGGTCAGTTTCAACCAAGCCGGCACTTGTTTGGCCAGGGCGTTCCGATCCCAGGACAAGGGCGCATCCTCGAGCCCCTTACCAACGACTTCCGCCTTCCGGAGTCCGAATACTTTCTCCGCCATGGCATTCCAGTCCGTGACCCGCAAGTCGGAGTCCACCCCGATCAGAAACGACGGGATCGAAGCGAGCAAGCGCTCGTTCTGAGCGTGGGCGCGGCGCAGTTCCACTTCGGCGGCGCGCACCGCCGCCTGCTGACGAGCCCGTTCCAGCGCCAGCCGCACCGCAGCCGGCAGCCGCATCACGAGGTTCGGCGATTTCAGCACGTAATCGTCCAGACCGCCCTTCATGGCCTCCACCGCTACTTCCTCGTTCCCGGTCCCGGTGCACATAATCACCGGGCAGTCCGGATACCGACCGCGCACCTCGTTCAACACTTTTAGACCATTGGTCCACCCTAGCCAATAGTCGGTGATCACGACCTCGAACCGGCCGTTATCGAGCGCGCGCTGAAGTTCCAGAGGATTCGTGATCTCCTTCGCGTCCACCCGGGGGAACTCACGGCGCAACACGCGCAATATCAGGGAGCGATCCTCCGGGCTATCCTCCACCAGCAAAAGACGCGGCGTCATCTCCATTCACCCGTTCTCCTGACTCGTGAGGACAGTATACGGATTTATGGGTGAGCGTGACTACTGCGAAGCAAGGAGAGAGGACAAATGCGGACTAAATCGCAGCGATTGGAGAATACGGGGGTGACAAAGGCGTACCGGCGCGAGAATATGGCGAGGAGCAGGAGAATCGCTTGCGAAACCCGATTACAAGTCGCGATTACGAACCTCGATTACGATTGACGAGCACGAACCTCGATTACGAGTCTCGATTACGAACCCCGAATGCAATCCCCGATCACGAGGACGAGACACTAGCAACTAGCCACTAGCCACAGACCACTGCGCGAAGCGCTCACTCCCCCAATTGCGTCTTGGCGTAGAGATACTCTTGGGAGTCGGCCGGAAACTTCTGTAGCATGTCATTGAAAAGGCGCCGGGCCTTCTCCGTCTCCCCCAGCTTTTCGTAACACGTACAAAGTTGCGGATAGACGTTACCGATGCCCTCCCAGTCGGGATGATCGAGCAGGAGCAGTTCGTAGCAACGGGCCGCTTCCGCGTAGTCCCGGAGTTTCTGCCGGTAAAGATTGCCCTGCGCGAGGCGGAGGCCAGGCGCGTCCGGCGATTTCGGGTCACTGTCAATCTTGGCCTGATGCTCGGCAATGGTGGCTTGAGCACGCACGTCCGGGGCTTGGCGCACCCGGGACGCGGGTGCGGGCGCTTCCGCCGTCAGGGCCCGGTCTGCCGGGGCGCCGGTCGCCATGCCGGGCTCCTCCTCCGCCGACCCGCCTCGCAGGAAGGCAAAGACACACACCGCCAAGCACGCGACCAGCGCGACAATCAAGTATTTGTTCTGTTGCCAGACTTGGTTCCACACGGATTCGCTCATGCCGCGCCTATTTCTCGCCAGGAAACCCGCGTATATACCAGGATCGGATACGCGCCGATCATCCCCATGGGCAGATTATTCGGCAGTTCCGGAACCTGGTATATCTCGGGTACGTTGGTGCCCATATCGAAATAGTTCCCAACAAAGGTCCCCATGGTGGTGGTCTGTTTAGAACTCCTGACCGTGCCTTGAGCGTAGAAACCGCCCATCAGATAGAGTTGCGAAATCGAGCCGACGAGCATATCCCCGCGGGCCATAATGCCGAAGAAGTTATTCTCAGGAAAGCTATTGGCGGTGGTGCCATCCTTGTTCACGCTCAGCAAGTCCGTGTCCAATTCGACGTTACCGTTGACCAAGAGGGCGCCCCGGCCGGTGTAGTTGATGGTCTTGTCGCCGCCGCCCCCGCGCTCGATTTTCAAGTTGCCGTTAATCTGAACCTGCCCGTTAATCTCCATCAGGTCCGTGCCCCCGTTGAAAAGGATGTAATCATCGGTCGGCAACCGCAGCGCCGGATCGGTCTCGAGGGGACGTGTCGCGTTATAGTAGAAATTCGCATTGGCCTTGATCGTAACGTCTCCGACTTTCGGCGCACCCGTGAGCACTTGCTCGAAATACTGCGCATGCGTGTAATTCGAGCCTGTGAGCGGGTTTAGTACCGTTTTGCCCGTGAGCGGGTCGCGGTAGTCGCTGTCCAGCATTGGGTAGGGCACCTTGTTTCCCAAGTCGTACTTGTTGTCCCACCCGTTATCGCTAAAGAGTTTGGTCGGATCGCCGCGGTCGCCATCATCAGTTACCGACGTACCCGTCCACCCATCATTCACATACGTGCCGTCCATCGTTTCTTTAAGCACGTTTCCGACCAAGTCCGGTTCGCCGATTTCGGAATTGCCGGACATACCGACCAGACCCTGTTTAACGCGCAGGTTGGCATTTAAGGTACCTATGGTTTCTCCATTGAAGTCCCGAGTTGGCAACGCCGGCACACGCGTCTGAAGCGTCGGTGGAATGCCCGCGTAGTTATTGTGAATTAAGCTGGTACCGCTCAAATCCAGCGCGGCGATCGCTTCGGTACCGTCGGGCAAATTGCCGCCCAGCAAGTGCACAGAACCATGCACACTGACGTTACCGTTAATCAGGCCGCCGCCCTGGCCGTTGCCCGCGAAGATGGCATTGCGCCAGACGTTCACGTCGTAGGAGCGGACAACCGACTCCGTCGCGCGCCGCAAATCCTGATTGCTCCCCAAATTGCGCCCAAACGAATACACCGTATAGAACCCTTGCTCGGTTATGTCCACCGGATCAATGGCGCCGTTCAGGTTGTTGTCAATCTTGTCATTAAACCAGTCCTGCACATAAGCCATGTATTCGATGTCAGGCGTCCCTTCCAATTGCTCCGGCGCAATGCTCTCCTCGTCAAAGCTGGGAAGCGCCGACTGCCCCACCGGGATGCTCCATCCGCCTAGCCCAACGTTGCCGTCGTCGCCCTTGTCCAATTCGGCGAGCGCTTCGTTATATGCGGACTCGACCCCTTGGAAGCAGTCCTCGAATTCCGCCTGGAAAGCTACGGACTGGTTTTGGGTGACAACCCGTACTACGAGCACTCCCAGGATTAGCGTAGCGACGGAGATGAAAATGATGGCCGTAATTAATGCAATGCCTTGACGATTCGTTTTCGTGTTCATAGTCAGTTCCTCGGGACGACGGTTTCGGTGATGGTCGTGATCATCACGGGCGTTCTCGGACCCGGGTTTCGTTGCGCCTCCACGGTGATGCGAATGCCGGTTCCATCCCGTTCAAACCACAACCCTCGCTCCAACCTACCGCTATTGTTTGCGTCCTCTCCAGCGTCCAGAGCGCCGTTCCCATTGGCATCTTCATTCGGCGCCACCCCGCCGGTAATCACGCGGGTGGTGGCCCCGTCAATCAGCACCAACCGCCCCGCCGTGTCAACCTGCAAGGTACGGGGGGTGCCCAATTCCAAATTGCCGCCCGAATCCACCGGGGTGCCGTTCCCGTCCAAATCCGTGGCTTTGCGGTACGTCACGGTTCCGCCCGGGAAGACGTTCGTAAAGGAGTTATCCCCGGCACCGCGCAACTCGCGCACCAGGAACCACATGCCCATGCGCGCGTTGTCCAGCGTGGTGGTTTGCGCTTCTTGCGTCCGGGAGGCGAGATCCATACTGTCCGCCAGCAGGTACATCACGCCCACGACCAGCACCATGATCGCCACCGAAATCATTACTTCGAGCAATGTAAATCCGCGTTTCATGGCTTATTGCCTGAACATCGAGTTGACCGTGTACGTGCCCGGCCGTCCGCCCCGGTCCACCCACGATATCCGAACCCGAACCCGAAACGGGTTCGGGATTGCAGATGTGTCGCTGCCTTCTCCCACCGGCAGCGTAATCGTCGCGCCACTGCCGGTGATGCAGGCCACAGTGATCGTTTCGGACGCACCCAGGCCCGTCAAGCTTGGCGGCTCATATTCAAGGAGTTGTTCGTACGTAAGGTCGTGGAGCTCTTCCAGAATCGTCGTAACATGAGCGGTTGCCAGTGCCCGATCCGCGCTGACGGAGTGGGCGGTTGAAACGCTCATCAACGACGCCATTAACACGACCATGCTCACGGTCGTCACGCCCGCGGCCAGCATCAGCTCGAGAAGCGTCATTCCGCTCTCGCTGCCGCGCCACATTCCAAACTGCTTTCTTCGCGTGGGTCGCACCATCTTCACTCCCCAGTTCATCGGACACACCGTCATTGTAGCAAATGGCGCACTCCTCGGAGTCGCCACGCGACCGGCAACTAGTATCCCGCAGAATATCAAAAATTGCAACACCTTTTTTAAGTGCTTTTCCGGTATACCTTTAATGAACTCAGAGAGAGCATGAGATTGTACGGAATACTGCGCTAAATTACACAATATATGGGTAAATTAACGCAAATTCACCCCGGCTCTTGCGCCTCCGCGCCGGGTGTTCTAGGCACCCCGACCGGATACGAGATCAAACACGACGGCATTCCTGCTCGGTACGGATAGCTTCCCACGGTAAATCCCGGGCGCTTCTCGAGACAATATCGCAGCCGTCTTATTCCCACGCGTTTTCAGCAGCAGCCGAGGGCTTTCGACGTATCCCACGTGACGTGAGTCCAAGCGCAACGTGAGGGTCTCCTCCTGGTCCGCGATATTCACCACGGCAAGCTTTCGCTTACCGCTGGGCGTCAGCCAGGCACCGGCCAGGACGGCCGCAGCCGTCCGGGTTTGGTCGGTGCCGTCAATTTTTTCCGTCCAGGATACGCTTCCCGCACTTTCCACGATCACCGGCGCCAAGAGCTCGCCAAATTGCAGAGCATCTCGTGCCGCATGGCGCGCGCGGCACAACCGCTTCAAGAACTCCGCCTCGACCTCGTTGCCCTTTTGGAGAATTGACGGACCTATCCAACCCAACTGGGAACCGAAGGTGAATTCCTGCGCAAACTTGAGCCGCAGAGGATAGCGGGCCTCGTAGTCGGTACCGGAGAAGTATTGAAATCCAAACGACACCACTCGCCCGCCGTAGACGGCCGGATATAGGGGCACAATCGTTCCGCCCCGCGGCTGGGTGTTTACCATGAGGAAGGCGTCGAGCAGGTCGTTCCAGGGGTCGGCGTTTTCCTCGGTCGTCAACGCGGTTCGGGGCGGCAAAACCGCTCGGCACCGGTCCAAGAGATCCCGATAGCCTTGAATCCAGTAGCTCCCACCGCCCCGGGGATGGCCATGGTTTTCGGCGAAGCAACGGCGCGGCGCGGCGGCCGAAATCTGGTCAATGTATACGCCACGCACGCCCACCTCATTGACGAGTCGGTCCACTAACTGGGTTACGGTCTCCTGCCAAAGTTCGGTGGTCGGGCACATGGGCGTAAGCGGCACTTTCGAACCGTATACCTCCTCGTAGTGGTCTCCGTTCAGATTGGTTGCGGCAGCGTCTTTCGCACCGGATTCCGCCCAGCTTTTGGTCGCGGCATCCCACAAACGCCCGTTGATATAGGGCATGACTGCGACACCGGCCTTTTGTACTTTCGATACGGCGTCCCGAAACCCCTGTTTCGCCGGGAAATACTCCGGATAGTGGTCGTCAAAGGGGATTTGGTGCCACGTGTATACGTGGGCTGAAACCGGCACCTCGAAATACTTTGCAAAGTCAAGGACTGCCTTCGCGGTTGGCTCATCGTCGCAAGAACCGATATACCACAGGTCCGTATTGATGAGCCACTTGGGTATATCGTTCCGTTCGGCGAGCGGAGGCACGCGGCCCCAAGGGGCGCTCTGAACAGCCCGTCGGTACTGTCGCGCGGCCTCGTACCAATCGCCCACATATGCGGTGGTCGCCACCGAGTACGGTATCCGGTAACTCTTCGCGATTCCCATATCGGGAATGTCGTGCCGCATCCCGAGCGTGACCACGGGCTGCCCTTTGGCTCGTCCCGCAAACAGTCGCAGCGGATAGCCTTCAGCGTCTTCGGACCCAACGTAAACGCCGGTCTCGCCGTCGGAGACGGCGGCGAACGGCATGCTGCATTGTGAGGACGGGTACGTGCCCTCGTTGAGGGGGCGATGCATTAAGTCGTCATGGATCAACCCCCAGCCCGCGGTCGTGATTGAATGCACTTCCTCCGGACGAGCGATGGAACCAATCTCAGGAAACGTGATGTCCCACAGCGCGCAGTTTTGCGCTTTCACCGACGCTTCCAGCCCCCATACGAGGTCGGCCCCGCGGACGGTAACCGTCATGGTCACGTCCACTTTCCCCGGCATCAACGCGGTCCAGGCGACGGTAAGGTTCGCGGCCGACGCCTCGCGCACGGAGCCCGGTCCATCCAAGGCGGTGACGCTTGCGCGGTCACCCGAGGTCTGCTGGACTGTCACGGTCCAGAGAGGCACCAGGGGTTCGGACGCCACCCAGCTTCGCCGATGCCCTTCCTCATCAATCTCCCACCGCGAAATAAACGCGCCCCGTTCTCCAACGGTGAACTCGACAAAGCCGTTTGCCGTGTCCAAGTTGTGATTTACGCTACTCGTTCCGGCCGCAAAGGAAGCGGCAATCAAATTCAAGAGGCTCAAGCTACTCATCTGCACGTCTCCCCAAGTTTTTCCCATTCCACCCTACAGCCTACGGCCTACAGTTTACAGCCTACCTCGATGTGTGCCCCGCCGCGCCGCTGTGTCCGTAGGCGTCCGAGTCGAGGAAATCCTGGTCATCCAGGGGCACAAACTCCCGGGCAGCTTTCCAATTAAATTTCGCGTCGAAGGGGTCCAGCGCCCTCTGCGGGTCGAATATTTCGGGATGAACCGGGAGCGCATTGTAAGGTTCCTGGTCCTGTGCGGATTGGTCGAACAGGTCCGACAGGTCCGAGGCGAAGCCGTCGTACTGGTTCAAGGCCGGAAGTCCAACAATGAGAAACATGGTTTTCAGTATGCTGGCAATACTCGAGTGGGTGTGCGAGATGTAGTTCCGCCGGGCGTAGGGGCTGATGACCATGCACACCGAGCGATGGGCATCCACGGTGTCGCGGTAGCCCTGCGCGTCGTCTTCCGTAACAAAAATGGCGGTGCTCGACCAGAACGGACTGTGGCTGATAATCTCGACAAGCCTTCCCAGGGCGAGGTCGTTGTCGCTCATATACGAGCCCCAGAACGGGTAGCCGTCATCGGGCCGTTCGCCGGAACCGTGGTCGTTGGGCAGCATCATCGTGATGACCTGCGGGAACGGTTCTTTCCCGGACAACCAGCGTTCTTTGAACTCCTTCTCGAACATATCCATCCGGAACTGGTCCGGGATGTTCGTGTTGTAGGTGGCGAAATTACGCGATGTCCGTTCGAACAGGGCTTGGGGCAACGGATAATTGATCGGGAGGCGGATGCCGGTGTCGAAGTGTTCCTGTTCCTCATCCTGGGGTTTGAATTCGAAGCCCAGGCCATAGTTGAAGAACGTGACCCCATTGCGTTCGAAGTGTTCCCAAATCGAACCGGCCTCGTTGTAGTCTTCGGGATAAATCGCCCCGGACGATCCGATGAACGAGAAATTGCCGGGGCCGTCGCCTTTGGCGTCTTCGCCGATCCGCGCCTCCATGAACTCGTTGGGATAGGTGCCGACCAACCAGCGGTGCCCGTCCACGGAGTGGTCGGAATCGCAGTAGAAGTTGTCGCACATGGCGAATCGCTTCGCCAGGGCGAGATGGTTCGGCATCAGCACCACGTTGGAGACCTTGCGTGTGTTGTTCTTGTTCGAGACCTCGATGGGACGCCCCAGGCGGCACCACTCCGGATCGCCGCGACCGCCCGGCGTCGCGCCAAAGACCTCGTCATAGGTGCGATTCTCTTTCGTCACGTAGATGACGTGTTTGACCGGGCTTTTCCAAAGACCCGGCGCGGGCGGCACCGGGTGCCCCGGTGTGCGCGCCACGTCGCGCAAGCCGGCGAACGCCACATTGTTCTTGACCACCTGGTTCGAGAGTTCTCTTAACGCTTGCGTGGAGGAAGGCAGCGTCACGATCGACACGTACCCGCGCATCAAATCGCCCACGCCAGTCGGATCGCCCGGCTTATGACCCGGGCCCGCATTCGGTCCGGATCCGACGCCTTTCGCGTTGGTCACGTACAGGGTCTTTCCATCGGCGGACACGGCCAGCTTGCTCGGGAACCACGCGGCGGGGATGTGACCGAGCACCTTGTGGTCCCGCAGCCGAATGACGCCGACGGCGTTTATGCCGGCCTCCGCGACGTACAGCGTTTCACGGTCGGGCGATAGCGCTAAGCCGAACGGGATCATCCCGCGCAGTCGTTTAGCTTTCGGGTGCAAAATCAGACTGATGTCTTTGACCCGCGTGCCGCTCTGCGCGTCAATCACCGTGATGCTATCGTTGCTGCCGTTGGAGACGTAGACATATTTCTCCGTGGCCGCGAGCGAATTCGGGCTGCTCCCGCCCACGGCCGGGAAATCCTCAAGTTCTTCACCCACGAGATGGCCAGTTTTGGTCTTGGCGATTACGCGCTCGCCGCCGCGTTCGCTGATGTCAATGGTCCAGACCGACATGCCGCGAATATCATTTGGGTCGCCGAGCGGCGGGACCGTCAGGCCGTCAATAACCACCCCCGTCGCGGCTTCCTTGGAAGGCACGCCGAAGGGCGGGAAGCGAAGTTTTGCAATCTGGCCCGACGCATCGCGGACGTAGCCGTACTCGTAAATGCCGACGTTGGCCACGTACGCCCGCTTGCCGTCGTGTGAAAGCGTAATGCCGAACGGATATCGGCCCAGTGGAATCGAGCGCAGCACCCGCTGCGCGTTCGCGTCTACGACAACGAGGCGGAAGTTGGATTGGTCTACCGCGTAGACGGTCGCACCGTCCGCCGAGAGGCGCAAGTCGCCGAGGTAGCCGTGTTCGTAATTGATCCCGTCGGCCGTATGCGCGCAGTCAATGCGAAACAGCCGTTGACGCGTCGCCAGGTCGAACGCGAGCACGCTCCAGTCGCGCCCGCCCGCGGCGTAAAGCACCCGGCTGTCCGGACTGAACGCCAAGCCCATGAACACCGCGTCCAACACGCCTTCGCGCGCCTCTGGATTCTCCGGAATCTGATACAGTTTCGGCGTGGCCGGGTCCGACACGTCAATGACCGAGAGCGTGATCGGCCGCCCGCTGTTGGCGGTCACCACCCAGCGTCCATCAAGACTGAGCGCCAAGCCATACGGATGCGGGTGCACGCGAATCATCGTTCCGAGCGGCGTAATCAACCGCCCGTTCGGCAGGATCGTCGTACCCTCCGGATCGATTTCGACATAGCGTTCCCCGGTCGGGGCCCGCATCAAGGTCGTCTTCTCGCCAAAAGCCGCCGGGAGCACACCCACGAACGTAGCAAGGTAGACTAGAATCAATACCAGCTTCTCAAAGTGTTTCAGCATCACTTAATTCCCCAAAGCATCTTAGCATAGCACATTTCGGAGCACGCCGGCCGTGACGCCTCCCCGTCGGTTCGGCCGGAAGCGGATAAAGGCTCTCGAGTAATCGAGTAGGAAACGCCCGCGCGGTGCAGTTGTAGGTTGGCGAGATTGGGAGCAGTCGCGGCGGACCTCAACGCATGCGCGATCTCGACTCCCGCACCGCGTTGAGGATATCGCGTGTCGTGGCTTTGGTCTTGATGCCCGGGACGTCAAAGGGTGATTTACGGCTCTTCCTGTACACGACCGAAAACGTTTCACCACGACGTCGCTTGATAATCACGTCTTCCTCCCGCGCGAGGTCGAGCACTTCCGAAAGCCGTTGCCGGGCTTGTGAATAGGTAAACGTCTTCATCCTGCGAACTCCAATACGTTAACGCCAACCTGTTTGGCGACATTGCGCATTTTCAAGTCCAAGGTCAGCAACGGCGCGCGCAGGCGCACCGCGCATTCAATGAAATAAGCATCATAGGCGTGGATGCCGAAGCGTCCGGCCAGCGCCAGAGCGGACCGGATATCAGTTCTGCGCAACTCCACCGGAATGCGTTGCGCCACATCCCAAACGGCGGTTACCTGATCGCGATGAAGCCGGCCTTTGCATACGAGTGTGGTAAGCGCATTTCCTACCTCGAACGGGAGAACATCGGGCGCAATTAACTCATGCCCCGCCGTGATTTCGATGAGCCGGGGTTTCTCGGGCTCTTCAAGGGCGACGCCGAGAAAAGTACTCGTATCCGCGACTATTCTCACAAGTACAATTGTACCCTGGCGCTGCCGTAGCGTCAAGTTACCAATCCAAGGCTTACTACCATTGCCGGCCGCCCAAGAGCAAAATCGTTCAAGATTATGCAACTTCGTTGAAATTTTCGAAGACGACGCCGTGGCATGCTCAAAGTTCTTTGACTATGGATGGTTACGCAAGGACGGGAAGCCCGCCGGCAAATCACGCCTACTTGTCGGCCGTCCGCGCACTGGGCGTAGACGACTCGCGGAATCTCCACACCGGGGCAAGATGGATGATCCACGCTAACCATGAGGCGAGGATAGCTAACCACGCGTGGCCGCCTTGCTCGAGGGAGAAGGGAATACCCAAGAGGGCACTGAACCCCACTGAACATAGCGTACGAAGTATGAGTGCTCGGATAAGCGCAGGCCTTGAAACTACGAGCCGAGGAGAATGGCGAGTAACCTTTCCAAAGTTCGGCACCTCGTTGGCTGCGGCTGACGCGAAACTTTCCGAGTTCAGGTCGGGTTGCTGATGCCAGTTTCCGGACTGCCTCCCTCGAAAACACTAAATCCGGTTTGCGGATGACGAACGATCAGATAGAACCAATGAATCCCCGATTGTTTCAGCGTCGAGGTAAGCGCGTTTACCTCGATGTCGCATCCCAAAACGAGCCCTTCACGGTTGGACATCGCGTCGCACGTGGCGAACAGGTCCACCGATTCTTCGTCGTCTCGAACGTGGACGGACTCACGAGAGGCCTCCGGCCGCGGTTCAGCATCGTTCAGTTCCTCATTCATCCGGCGACGATTTTCGACGGTGCATGTTAACATACAGCCGCCGCATTCCAGAATTGGATGTGCACAAGACTATACCGTATGCTCGCGGGTTGTGATGGAGAACGCGACCGAGAAGCGCTCGACGGTGGACGTCATCGTCGTCAGTTTCAACACGAAGGAGCTGCTCCGGGATTGCCTGCGTTCGATTGCGGCCACCTGTCAGCCGCCGCTGGAGGCGCGCGTATGCGTGGTGGATAACGCCAGTTCGGATGGCTCGCCGGAAATGGTGCGGCGGGAATTCCAAGGGGTTCATCTGATCGTTCTGGACGAGAATCTCGGATTCGGCGCGGCGAATAATCGTGGCTTGCACAGCGGGAATGCCGAGTACGTCCTGTTCCTGAACTCCGATGCGCAACTTACGGAAAGCGCGTTGGCTGCCCTGGTAGCGTTCATGGAACAGCATCTACGCTGCGCGGCGGTGGGGCCGCGGCTCGCGTATGCGGACGGACGGTTTCAGGCATCGTGCCGGCGTTTCCCGAACCTGCTGCGGAATTTCTGGAGCTTGAGCGGGCTTCAGGCGCGCTGCCCAGGACATCTCCGGTCGCTGCAGAATTGGCTGTCAGAAGACGAACACACTTCGGGTCGGCTCGTGGACATGGTCTCGGGGGCCTGTTTCCTGGCCCGGCGCGCGTATTTGGAGCAAGTCGGCGGTTTTGACGAGAATCTGTTCTTGTACGAAGAGGAGACCGACCTCTTTCTGCCCGCGCGCCGCAAAGCATGGGAAGTTCGACATTGTTCCGAAGCCAAGGTAATTCACTTGGGCGGCAGCAGTGTGGAGGCGAATGAACTGAAAGCGTTCTCGCGGTTCCACGCGTACCGCAGCAAGTACTACGTTTTTCGCAAACATTACGGCGCGTGGACCTCGCGACTCGCATACTGGTCGGACCTACTCGTATTTGCGATCTCGACTATCGTCAGCCGGCTACGCGGGAAAGAATCGCGGGCGGGGGAACGCTCGATACTCTGCCGGAAAGCGTATCGGTATTCGTTCAGTCCAATGTCTCAACTGCGGACGCCTGGTTTGTAGTTCACCCTTTAGCGTGTCGGGCGGCAAGCTGAAGCTTGAACTACGAACGGGGCGCAATGTTTGTAGTACACACTTCAGCGTGTCGGGACCGTAAGCTGAAGCTTAAACTACGAACTAATCTCAATGGGCGCAGCGCTTCTTGGTGTAACACCGGAACGTGCGCGGGAGAGGGCCATTGCGAAGCCCCGGAGGGCCGCGATGGCGCCGAGCAGACGGGTGTGATTTCGACCGGCCAAGTGTTCCTTCCAAATCCGGCGGAGGAATTCCGGCCGCAACACGGCATCGGATTCCGGCTGCGGCTCCATGCAAATGCAATCCATCCAAGCTCGCAGCGGGCCACGCAGCCAGTTTGCAAAATCCACGGGCGACTGGCGCGCGGTGATCTCCGGCCTGCCAAGGCGCAATTCGAGCACGCGGCAGCCTTTCAAGAACGCCTTCGCGGGGATGGTCATCCATTCCGGCGTGCCGGCGGGCAATAGCGTACGCTGGTAGCGAATGCGCGCGGCTTCTGGAAACGCGCGGAGCAGCATGGCGCGGTAAATCTTGTGCTCGACACGAAACCGCGCCGGTATGCGTAGGATCAGGTCAATTAAGTCGTAGTCGAAGAAACACGCGGCGGATTCTGTCACCTCGCGGATCAGCACGGTTCCCATTGCAGTAAGGCGACGTTCGCGGTTTTCCAGGAAGAATCGGTCCGCGGTATCCGGGGTGGTCCCACGCCGCGCGCCTTCCAGCAAGTCGCGGAAAACCGACGAGACACGCTCCTCTTCGGTAAGCGCGTTGGCCTCGGGCAGCGCTTCGGACAGGCGTGACTCCGGAAGCAGCGTATCGCGCCACGCAAAGAGGCGGCGCGCCAATTCATCCGTGGAAACGGGCGACATCCACGCCGGACGTAAGAAGGAGCCGCCCAGGACCAGTCCCCCCGCAAATCCGTTCAGGACCAGGTCGGTATGCTCCTCGAGGACATGGAGGTGCGCGAGCATGTGGCAATCAAAGAAGTTGATCAGACCTTCCGAAATGCGCGCACCGGATTCAAACCGAGCTTCGAAGTTTTGATACGCGTACTCGTGATCGTGGTGTTGCGTGCCGTAACACTGTGCCACGTCCCGCGCGAATTGCCGGTCGTAGCACGCGGACTTGCCCCAGGTAAACGTCTGCACGGGAATCCCCAGCCCCCGGGCCGCCGCGACCAGACACCGGGAATCGAGCCCGCCGCTCAGTGTCACGCCAATCCGGTGGTGAGTCGCGCACTGACGACGGACGCCGTCCACCAGCCGTTCACCAAGCTGCGCCGCGAGGTCGGTGAACGACGGCTCGCGGTCATCAGGCGCGTACTCATAGTGCCAATACCGGCGCCAGGAGAGATCGTCTCTCGTTTTCACGAGCACCGTAGCCTGCGGGAACGTCTCGACGCCTTTCACAAGCGTGGTTTCGCCAAGGTAGTCATCAAGAGTCAGGAGTTGCGCGACCCCGACCCGATTCCACTCACCGGACACGACGCCCGCAAGTACGGAGCAAAGCACGCGGCCGGCCAGAC
Source organism: Candidatus Hydrogenedentota bacterium (assembly GCA_016209895.1). Taxonomy (GTDB): domain Bacteria; phylum Hydrogenedentota; class Hydrogenedentia; order Hydrogenedentales; family SLHB01; genus JACQVH01. The sequence continues at coordinate 28,916 of JACQVH010000261.1, forward strand.
AGAAGCGTCCTTCACGATGCGACCAATACATCGGATACAAGCCGTAGCGGTCGTTTGCGGCGACAAGCCTCTGGCGAGTCGGGTCCCAGAAGGCCGCGAAGAACGCCCCGTTCATGTCCGGCAAGCAGGCTTCCAGTTTTTCCTCGAGGAGCAGTTCCGCAAAGACTTCCAGGTGAGTCTTCAACCCCGGGTGCTCTTGCTGGAATCGTCGCAGGAAATCACACTCGTGCAGTTCGCCCAGTAGCAGTCCCCAGCAACGGTGGCGCGGCAGATACCGCGGCATTACCCCTTGTCGAAATTTATCCGGCGAGACCAGACCCAGCAGGGCGCCTTCCGTAACGGTGAAGTGATTTACCGTTTCGTTGCCGTACGCCAGTTGCGCGGCGAGTCGCGGCGCCAATTCCCGCAGTTCTTCCCCGGACGCGGCCTGGACAATATACGCGCCGCTCATTTTGGCGCTCCGCTACTCGCCCCGCGTACACCCCGAATCAGCCAAAGCCCGATGCCCGCCGCAATCGGTATCTTGGCAAAATAGGTGTGCACGGCATAAAGCGCGGCAACGCCATTCGAGTATCCCCTGGCGCGAAATTGAATGTGCTTACGGCCTAGAAGCGCGAGCAGTGCAAGAATTACGCCGGCGGAAACGAGCCACGAGTCCAGAAACAAGGCAATCACAGAAAGCACGAGCACCACGCCCCAAATCAGGTTGCTGATCGTTTCTCGCAGCCACAACCGATCCGTCGAGTGAAAGCAACGGGACGCGACCGCGGCGTAGGTGAGGCCACAACGAACATTCCGCCGCCAGTAGTCGCCGAATCCGCGGAAGGCGAGGTCGTGATTCGCCATCGGCCGGTTCAATTGGTAAATCTTCATGCCGAGTTCGTTGCGAATGCGCCAACAAAAGACCGGCTCCTCGCCGTAAGGCAGGTCTTCGGGAAATCCGCCCAACTTTTCGAGGACTTCTCGCCGATACAGGGCCGCGCCGCCGCAGTGGCGTATCGGGCCTTCGCGCGGGGCCCAATCAATTTGGAGCGCTTTGAACCAGGGATTGGCGTTGGCCTCGATCAGATTTCCGCATACGGCGGCGATTTCAGGATGGTCGTGGAGAAAGCCCAATGCCGTCTTCGGCCAGTCCGGGTACAGCGTCATGTCGCCGTCTACGAACTGGATGAAACGCCCACACGCCGCCGCGAATCCGACGTTACGGTTCTCCGAAGCGCGCCGTCGCTTCTCGCCCCCGAGGCTCTGGTCCACACCTGCGACTTGTGCCACCTCCCGGCTTTGGTCCTCAGAACCGCCATCCACGTAGATCAACTCGTAGACAAGGCCCGAAAGCTCCGCGACGCGGATGGACTGAAGACACTTATCGAGCAAGGCTGCTTCGTTGTACCCAATGACAACAAACGAAAGGATGATTTCAGAAGGGGCGTCGCCAACTTCCGGTATTATGCACGAATCCAACATTCAGTCCGCCACTCGGATGCCTTGCGCCCGAGAGATATCCACGTCGTTCTCCCGCCCCGGCAAATCGCTCCTCCTACGAAGACGGCGGGGCTATCTTCGAGCACAACAGGCTTTCCATCGGATGATTCATACTTCACATTTCAGCCTTTTTGACTTTCGGCGCGAGCCAACCCAGTCCGATGCGTTTCAGTTGCCATTGGTGCAGGTGCCTTCGAAATTCCAGGTCCGGGTAGCGCGGCTTTCTCTTGAGCATGGCCTCGAAGTACCCGGCGATAATCAAGAGACCCCCGATAATAAAGGGCCGTTCCCACATGCGAAACATGCCGCTCGCGAAGATATAGAGCGGGTGCGTGCCCATGAACCATTGACCGCGTCCCCAGCGCAGACGCCCGTGAAAGATGCTGCGGTGCGACGAGCCCATGAGGCGATGGTGCAGGATGCGCAAATGAGGGTCGCGAAAGCTGCGCGTTTTCCAGCCGAACATGCGGGCGCGATGGAAATCAATGCCGTCCCACATCACCTCCGGTACGAACCCGCCAATGGCCTCGAAACTCTCCCGGCGGTAAAACTTCGCCGCGCCGGATACCTGTTCGTCAATGATGCGCTCTTCAAACGGTTTGCCGCGCGTCGGATTGAACACCTTGCCGCTCGCCGCGCCCAGCTTCGGGTCTTCTTCCATTTTCTTGACGATGTTCTCGAAATAATCATCCGGCAAGGTGACATCCGCATCCAACTTGCAGAGATAGGCGTAATCGCTGGTTCGCAGCGTGTTAAAGCCCGCATAAAAGGCCTCGATCACGCCCCCGCCCAGTTTGCGCTCGCCCCGATCGGCCCGATGCACGACCCGAATCCAAGGATGTTGCTTCGCCGCTTCCTCCGCGATCCGCCCGGTGGCGTCCGTCGAGCCGTCGTCCACCACCACGCACTCGACCGGAGGCGCCGTCTGACGAATCAAACAATCGAGCGTGTGCCGGATGAATCGCTCCTCGTTTCGGCTGGGCATAATGATGATGTAACGCCGATTCGGGGTCGCGGATGGTGTCTCGAAATTCTTCACGCTCACGTTTTACCGACTCTCGATCGCGGCTGCAAACTTCTGTTTCAGGAGAGCCGCGTTTCCCGACGAATTGAATTCAATCTCAACCGTCTTGCGAGCGTGACGCGTGATTCGCGCAGCAAGCTCCCGATTTGTGATCAGCGTCTCGATCTTCTGCGCCAAAACCGCCGCGTCGCCTGGAGGCGCGAGCAGCCCGTTCTCCCCGTCATGCACCAGTTCCGGAATGCCGGAAATAGTAGTCGAGATTACCGGCACCCCGAGCGCCATCGCTTCCATCAGCACCACCGGAATGCCGTCCCGGTCGCCCGACTTCGCGACGACACATGGCAGCACGAACAGGTCCGCATCACGGAATAATTCACGGACCCGTTCCTGGGGCTGACTGCCAAGCAGTTCCACGCCGTCACCAAGGGACTTCTCGGCAATCATCGCCTGAAGCTCAGCGAACAATGGCCCATCGCCCGCGATGCGGCATCGGAACGCAGGGCCACGCTGTCGCACCAGGGACAGCGCCTCGATCAAATGCGCGATGCCCTTCTTTTCGACGAGTCGTCCCACGCAGAGAATATTCGCGGGCGCGGCAGACCGTTGTGGCTCCCGCCACGCGTATTCCGTAACGTCTACGCCGCAACGGACGACATAGAGCTTGGTTGGATCGCAGCCATACTCGATCAAGTAGCGCCGATTATATTCCGAAACGCACGCCGCGAATGCGGAGCGGGCCACTTTCTTCCGAAGTAGCGTAGGCCGTTCGAAGATGTCGTTGGCGTGTGCCGTGAAGCTGTATGAGATTCCCGTAAGCATGGCCGCGTACATCGCGATTGACGTCGGCACATGCGCAAAGTGCGCATGGATGTGTTGCACGCCGGCCTTTTCCAGATCGTCGGCCAAAAGGTGGGCGACGTTAAAGTGCCAACTGAGTTTCAAACTATCGCTAAGGCTGAGTCCTCTTTCGAAGAGGGCGTCGGTTCCAGTGAGAAAGCCCAAGCCAATCGAACGCAGCGGACCGCGCAAAAACCTCTTGTAACCGCTGTAGCCGCCCAGAGCAATCGCAGTCTTCGAGTAATCGTAGACAAACTTCGTCTCCGCCACGAGCGGGCGCGCCTCCTCCGATATTACGGCGTCCTTCGGACGGTACGTGGAAAACGGCACGACCCGCACACCATCGCGCCGCAAAGCCTTAATCTCGCGGTAGATAAACGTGGAGGTTACGGCCCCAAGTTCCGGCGCGAGGTAGGCCACCGTTAGCTCTTTCTCTTTCACCACGGTGGCTGACTCCTCCCAACCGGCCCACGAATTCTGCAAACAGGATAGAACGAAGTTTACGTCAGCCAACGCCAGCGGTCAATCAGACTTGGTCCTCCGGACCAATTAGGTCCTATCGCGAGGTGTAGCAAACCGTGTGCAAAGCCCACCTCGCTTCCGCCAGCGTGACAGAATTCGTAATTTTCGAAGCCGGCATCCGTTTTTTAGTGTTCACAGCATGGTTGACATTTTCCAATATTGCCGCTATCATAGCTGCCGTCCTTGTCGGGTGCGCGGGCGGCGCCGGTCAAGGCTCGGCAACGTGACGCGGGAGGGATAACTAGTGGCACGCAAGTGGGGAAGCGCTCGGCCATGGGTAGCGTACTCTAAGTCGGGCTTCACGCTCATCGAGATACTCACCGCGATTGTCGTACTCGGAGTCGCGACCTCAATCATCATTTCGACCTTCCTTCAGAGCCGGGACCTCGCGCAGAGCAGCCGCAGCCGGAAACTGGCGACCACATTTGCGCAGGAGCAGTTGCTGGCGATAACCACCCAGCCCGGCAGATTCGACTGGTCGGCGCTAAAATCCGCTGAGGCCGGCAAGACGGCGGAGATCGCGTTGGTGGGAGAGACTACCGAAGGCTCGCGCGTAATGTTGCCGCCCGGCACGTTGCCGACGAATCCGCGCGCCGCGAACCGGGAAGAGGGCTTCTACAGCATCCTGGAATGGCGGGCCTTTGCCCGGCGTCCCAGTCCGGAGGCGCACTGGGTGGAGGTCACAGTGGCGATTCACTGGCTAGACCAGGGGCGACGGCAGTCGCTGGCTTTGACTTCGAGCATGCCGGCCGGATCGCTGGAGGGCATCGCATGACACCGAGACATCGCGAGGCGGGATTCAGCTTGCAAGAATTGTTGGTATCGATAGTGATGATGGGCGTGGTAACCACCATCGCCGCAGTCATGTACAGCTCCATGGCGTCCCTGTGGCAGCAAATGGAAACGCGCGCCGTGTTGGATGACCGGGCCGACCGCGTCTTTGAGACGATGGCCGAGGACTTCAGCGCCGTGATTTCGCCCCGGCTCACCGGGACCTCGATAAAAGGCGCCTCCGCAACCGCCCGTGACGATGAACATTACTTCCAACTCGCGCTCGAAGACGATAAGATCATCCTGCCGATCCTGACCATGCTCGGACCGGATAAACGAAAGGCGAGCGTCGCCGTCCTTTACCAGATACAACGGGACCAAGGCCAGGCGGTCTTGACACGGACCTTCGGTCCGCTCACCATCGAGTCCCCCAAAGGACTCGTTGAATCCCTCGATGACGGCGTAATTCGAATGAAGATCGAGTATGCGAAGGCGGCCGGGGGTGAAGAATGGGTGAACTCATGGACGGAACCGACCTTGCCGCGGGCGGTCCGCGTGAGCTTGGTGCTCGTGGACAACCCGGCATATCCCAGGGAACAAGTGGCGCGGAAGGCGGTTTTCGCCGTTCCGGTGGAGTAAAACGTGGACGTGTGTAGGTACCGACTGATGAAACGACGCGAAATTGGAGCGGCTCTGCTCACGGCACTCGCGCTGCTGATGATTTTTTCCATTCTCGGCGCGGCCTATCTCAAATTCATGGTCATAGACGCGGAAAGTACGGCCCATGACGTCCTCGTCGCACAAGCCCAGGCCGTGGCGAATGGCGGCGTGTACGCGGCCATCGGCGAAATCGGCGCGGCGCTGGCGGCGGGGAAGGCGCCGGCGGGAAAGTTAGACATCGAGTATCCGATTTACGACCTTGATCGCGACGATTCCCATAAATTGGTCGCTCGGGAACTGGAAAAGTGCAAAGTCACGATAACGGTAAGCGATGAATGCGCGCGCGTGAATCTCAACTTCGCGCCGACGCGCGTGCTCGAGGCCGTGCTCGGGGTGGACGGCAATACCGCCCGGCGGATTCGCAGCAGCCTCCCCCGCCAAGACGAATTGACGGAGAGCGTCGTAGTCACCCCCGGACAGCGACAGTGGTTTGCCAGTGTCGAGGAATTGGTCACCCGAGGGTTCATGGCGGATGCCGCCTTCGCGAAGATAAATCCGAACTTGCTGACCGTATGCTCGGTCCCCGACTTGGATAATCCGAGCGGATTCATTAACGTCAATTCGGCGCCCCCGGAAGTCCTGGCCGCCGTTTTAGGCATTTCTATCGAAGCGGCCCAGCCGGCCATCGCGAAGCGACCGTTTACCAGCGTGAATGATTTGGCCGCCGCCGCCGGGAAAGACCCCGCGGCCTTCACCGTGCACACCGCGCCCGACGTGCCGGGAACGTTGCCTAAAGAATTAACTCTCCAGTCCCGTTGCTATCGCGTGGAGAGCCGGGCGGCAGTCACCCGCGGACCGACCGAGTTGATCGCGGCGGAACGCGGCGCGACCGCCATCATCTGGTTCAAGGAGGGCGGAAGTCCCGAAATCGTATACTGGAACGGATCGTACGAACAACCGGCGGACGAGGTCTCGACGGCAGGCCCGGACGCAGGTTCGTAGATACAGCAATCATAGTGACCGGCGAAATCGCAAAACGCACTAAAGGATGGAGGATGGGAAGTTATGCCGACCCCAGCGGATAGGCCCGCCGAAGCGATCAAGCGTGTACGGCGCGGCGCCAAAAAAATCGCGAGTGTTTCAACCACAGCGCCCGTCGAGGAGGCGGTGGCGCCACGGCCGCTGGCCATGACCAGCGCGGCGCTGTTTGTCGGTGTCCGGTCGCGGGACGTTACCACGTTTCTCCGCCAGCTTATCATGCTGGTCGAGGCGGGTACCCCGATCCTGAAGGCGCTTCGAACCTTGGCCGAACGCGGCCAACGGGCCAGTATCCGCCACCTGGTGGCCGACATCGCCCAGTACGTCGAAGCGGGGAATCCGCTGTGGCAGGCCTTCGACCGCCACCCGCGCCAATTCTCGCCCGTCTTCGTCAACCTGATCAAGGCCAGTGAAGCCAGCGGCACGCTCACCACGGTCTTGGAACGGATTGTAACTTACCGCGAGCGCCGGCAGATTCTGGTCAAACGCGTGGCGGGCGCTATGTTCTACCCGGTGCTGTTGTTGGTCGCGTGCTTCTTCGTGGTCTGGGTCATCACCCGTTGGGTCATCCCGCAATTCGAGGAAATCTTCCAGCGATTGAATGTGCCCCTGGGCGGGTACACGAAAGGGTTCATCGCGACGACGACGTTTATCGGTGATTTTTACTGGGCGATTATCCTCGTGATCGTAGCGCTCGTGGCGCTATATCAACTGGCGGTGCGGAGCAGCCCGATGTGGCGCCTGCGGGCGGACCGGATCAAGCTCTCCATCCCCATCGTCGGGCCCATCGCGACCGGCTACGCCATCGTGGATTTCACCCGCTACCTGGCCTTACTCCTACGGAGCGGGCTCTCGATGATGGTCACGCTGGACCTGGTCCGCAACGCCATCAACAATCGCGCCGTGGCCCGCGTGCTCGATGGTGTTCGTGACGCCGTCGAGCGCGGCGAAGGTCTCGAACAGCCGCTACGCAATGCGCATCGGATCATTCCGCCGGTGGTGACGGACATGTTGGTAACGGGGGAAGAGTCCGGTCAATTGGACAAGATCGCCGAACAGATCGCCGACACCTACGAGGAAGAGGTCAATATCCGTATCAGCACCTTGGGCGATGCGCTCGTCCCGGTCGTTACAATTTTCATCGGCGTCATCGTCATCCTCTTGGCCATGGCCGTCTTCCGGCCAATGATTGACATGATTGGTCAGCTCCAGGGCGAAGCCGGGGGCTGAATTCAAACTCGCATTGTGGCGGGGTCGCCAAGTCAGCAACGAATAAAACTTGCGAACCCCGCCATCTTCATTTGGGAAGTCCTGCTGTCCAATCCTTTCAGACTATCTAATGGTTTCGCAATCGGGGGTTCCCAATCGAGTCTCATGCTCGTAATCGTCAATCGTAATCGTTCGCTTTGCTAGGCCCTGAAAGGGCATTATATGCGAGTCCAGGGTTAGTCCCGCTTCAAGCGGCACGCCACCCTGGGACACGAGTTAAATGATCAACAATTACCCGGAAAGGGTTACATAGCGAATCGAGGCAACCGCGCTCAAGTGGCTCATCCCGGCGCATGTCGCGCGCTTCTTTCCGGACGCGACCGATTCATTCAGCGATACGAGTCAAAAGGAGAATTCCCTATATGACCATCACGCAATTACTCGAAACCCAGGCGGAGACGGTCGGCGACAAGACGTTCATTCTCTGCGACGACGTGGCCTATAGCTTCCGACAAATCCACGAGCAGGCCGCGCGGGTCGCCGTCAACCTGGCAAAGCGAGGCGTGAAGAAGGACGACAAAGTGGTCCTCTTGATGGGCAACTGCCTCGAGTTCGTCTATGTCTTCCTGGGAGCGGGTCGGATTGGCGCCGTCGCGGTGCCGATTAATCCGTTGCTGAAGCCGGACGAAATTGCGTATATCACGGGCAATTCCGACGCGGAAACGCTGATCATGATCCCGGAGTTTGCCCCGCTCCTTCCGAAGGCGAAGGCTATCCTGCCCCGGGTAAAGCGCATTTTTATCTTGGGCGAAGCGATCGCGGGGGCCGAATCGTTTTCCGAACTTCTGGAACCCGTGGACGATATCCCGCCCATTGTTGCGGCGTCCCCGGATGACGCGGCGCTCATTTACACTTCCGGCACGACCGGCATGCCCAAGGGCGTGATTCTCACCCACAGCAACTACGTTTGGAACGCGCGCATGATTACCCGCGCCGTAGACATGGCGCCGACGGACCGCTTCTTCTGCGTGCTCCCGCTCTTCCATGTGAACGCGCAGGTCACCTCCATCCTGTCGCCGTTGATGGTGGGCGCCGACGTGCTGCTCATGAAGAAATTCAATCCGTTTGCGATCCTGCCGATGATCGAAAAATATCGCGCAACGGTGTTGAGTGCGGTGCCCACGATCTACAACGTGATGTGCCGCATGGCCGCCACGCAGACCTTCGACCTGAGCTCAATTCGGATTTTCGCCTCCGGAGCCGCGCCGTTGCCGGAAGAGACGTACCTCGAAACCCAGCGGGTGCTCAAGCGACCGCTGATTATGGGTTACGGTTTGAGCGAGGCTACCTGCGCCAGCGCCGTGGCCAATCCGCGCGACCCCATCAAATGGAACTCCGTCGGGTCTCCGCTGCCCTACACCGGGATACGAATTGTGGACAACGAGGGGATTGACGTGCCCATCGGTGACGTCGGCGACATTCTCGTGTCGGGTCCGGCCGTCATGAAGGGCTACTACAAGAATCCGAAGGCTACGGAGGAGGTCCTGAAGAACGGATGGCTGCGCACCGGCGATTTGGGCCGGATTGACGAGGACGGGTACGTCTACATCGTCGGACGCTCGAAAGACATGATCATCCGGGGCGGCCAGAACATCTATCCGCAGCAAATCGAGAATATGCTGATGAAAATCCATGGCGTCGAGGAATGCTGCGTGGTCGGCATCGAGGAGAAGCGCTGGGGGCAAGAGGTGCTGGCGGTCATCAAGCCTTCTGAGGGCGTTACTCTGAACGAACGTGACGTCATCAATTTCTGCCGAGATAATCTCGCCGGCTACAAGTGCCCGCGGTTCGTCCGGTTCGTGACCGAGTTGCCCAAGACGGCGACCGGCAAGATCAAAAAGAATGAGGTCGCCGCACAATTCACCAGCATCGCCCAGGAATGAGTCGAATCCGACCTATACGTCCTATAGATCGCATTTTAGGGGGAGAATTCTAATGACTTCACGCGAACGTTTTCTGGAGACGATCCTTTTCGGTAAACCGGACCGGATACCCTTCACGCCCGGTGGCGGGCGGGAGACGACACTGGCCGCGTGGCACGCCCAAGGGCTTCCCGAAGACGCGAACTATCTGGACTTGGTCTTCGAACGAATTGACGATCTGCGCAGCGTAAGAGGCTTGCCGCCCGCCGATCATCGCCCCGAACAGACCTATGTAGACCCCGGCGTGTCGTTTCGCATGATCCCAACCTTCGACGAGAAAGTGCTCGAACACAAAGACGGCCACTACGTCGTTCAGGACTGGATGGGAGCCGTCACCGAAATCTCGGACCGCTACGACTACACCTACATTCGCAGCGCAAAGGATTTCGTGACGCGGAAATGGCACAAATTCCCGGTGCAGAGTTGGGAAGACTGGGAGAATATGAAATGGCGCTTCGATCCCAACCACGCCGAGCGCTACCCCAAGGACTTTGAAACTCGCTGCGCAAAATTGCGCGAACGCGATTGCGCGTATGAACTCCATTTCAACGGTCCGTTCTGGCAGTTGCGCGAATTCTGCGGCATGGAAGGCCTCTGCTTGCTCATGCTCGAGCAACCTGATCTCGTCCACACGATGGCACGGTTCTGGATGGAATTCTGCCTCGAAACCATGAAGCGGCTGTTAGAGCACGTAGTCCCGGACGGGTTGCATTTCTCCGAGGATATGGCGTTTAAGGAGCATCCCATGATCTCGCCGGAAATGACCGAAGAATTCTGCGCTCCGTGTTACCGGGCGTGGATCGAAGAGGCGAAAAGCGCCGGCGTACCGGTCTTTTCGGTGGACTCCGATGGACGCGTTGACCATCTCGTGCCGGTCTGGATGCAGTGCGGCGTCAATTGCGTGGACCCCATGGAAGTGGCCGCGGGTAATGACCTGCGCGCGATGCGGGCCGCGTTCGGAAAGAGGATGGCCTTTCGCGGCGGGATTGACAAGCGCGCGATTGCCGCCGGCGGCGCGGTGCTCGAAGCCGAGTTGGAACGCATCCGGCCCATCGTCGAGGACGGCGGATACATCCCCGGCTGCGACCACGCCGTGCCCCCGGACATCTCCTGGCAGAACTACCAGGACTACACCCTCCAACTCGCGGAGATGACAGGATGGATGAAGTGACGGTTTCCAGTTTCCAGTTTCCGGTTTCCAGTTTCTCTTCTCCGGACTTCTGACCCCTGTCTCCTGACTTCTCACTACCTACTCTGAGATAATCGTTGATGGAGACAAATAATGTCAGAAACGGCACAATCAGCGGTCGTGTTGCTCAGTGGCGGGCTGGACTCGACCGTGCTGCTGCACCACGTCGTGCGGACGCTCGGCCGTGCGCCCGTTCATGCGCTAAGTTACCGTTACGGGCAACGTCACAGCCGTGAACTCGAGTGCGCGGCGTGGCAGACGAAAGCGGCCGGCGTCGCGCATTGCATTATTGACCTTTCCTTCCTGGGCGAACTCTTGAAGGGCGGGTCGGCGCTGCTACCCGGGGCAACCGCAGTGCCAGACCTCAAGGACCTTGCCGAGGCGCAACTCGACCAACCGCCGACCTACGTTCCCCACCGCAACATGATGCTACTTTCGATTGCCTGCGCGTATGCGGAGGCCCATGCCAGTCGCGACGTTTTCTACGGCGCGCAGGCCTTGGATGAATACGGCTACTGGGACTGCACCGCCGAATTCGTCGGACGCCTGAACCGCGTGCTCAGTTTGAACCGGCGCGAGGCGGTTATCGTGCACGCGCCATTCGTGAAGTTGAAGAAAGCCGAGACGCTCGCGTTGGGTCTCCGGCTCGGCGTGGATTTCTCACATACCTGGAGCTGCTATCGCGGGGAGGACGTAGCCTGCGGCGCCTGCCCGACCTGCGTCGAACGCCTCAACGCCTTCCGCGCCGCCGACGCCACCGACCCGATTCCATACCGAGTTCCGAGTGAAAAGTGATGACAGCCGAGAGGACGTTATATTCATTTCCAGGGAAGCGCAGGTCAATTCCTGTGACTGCAGCGGAGAAACGTTCCTTACGGTTCAATCGAAAATCCAAAATCACTTCATCCAACATTTGGCATTCGGCATTCGCAATTCATTTCTCAACTCGGTACCAGCGGTTGTCCTGCCGGAAGATGACCGGCTCCTTGAGCGCGAGGAGTTCATTGAGTTCCGAATGTTGGCGAACCATTTCCCGGATCACATCCGATTCGCGGGAGACGACTTTGACGGGTTCTCCGTCGTAATCCTTTTCCTGCCAAACGCCATCCCGCAATTGCAACGTTCGTCCGGCCGCGGTTTTGGCCGGTAGAACCGCAATTGTCTTAGCCGCCGCCAGGGGAGTCGCAGCCGCCATAGTCTTCACTTCCGCCGGCTTATTCGACGCCGGTTGGCGACGGGACTCGCCCTGAATGGAAGGAGTCATTACCTCGCCGCCGAGGACGAACCTTTCCCGAGTCACGGGCTGGTCCTGCGCCGTCAATTCGTTCAGTTTCGTTTCCGCTTCCATGCGCTCTTTGGCTTGTGGAGTAGCCGGCGGTGGCGAAGCAGGTAGCGCCGCGCCCGCCGTTGACTGCGGTTCCGTCGCTGACACGCCTTCGGTCGGCGCCTTCGCTATGCAGCCAAGCGACTGGAACGCGTCCGCCGGTGCGTTCTCGGTGATCCGTTCGGTTATCGCATCCGCTTCGACCGAAGCGGCACCTTCATCCTTCACTTCGGACCTCCTCTTTGGCGCATCAGACCGCCGGAAGAAACTACTATCACTCGTCTCTGGCCGCGCTCGCGCTTGTCCGGATTCTGCTTCCGCCGAAACTATGGATTCCACGGGCTTACCCGCCACAATCATGTGCACTTCATCTCGGCCTTCGGCAACTTCCCGCGCCGGTCGTGAAATAGCCTCTGGCTCCGCCGCAGGACCCGCAACACCCGCGCCCGCCGACTCCTGCGCCGGTTCCGCCCTACCGAAGTCTCGATCCGCCAACACGCCTGACGCAGCCGATTCCTCTGCCATTTTTTTCAGGCCAGCCGTCTCGTTTGTCCTTTGTCCTTTGTCCTGTGTCCTGGACAACTGGTCAGCCATCGTTGGCGACGTTTTGGCCAACTCGAACCCGCTCTCCGGACGCTGGAATTGGTACGCCAGCCCCGCCGTGATTACAACGAATACCGCTGCCGCGGCAAGGGCGGGCCAAATCCGTAACGCCTCGTGCCGGCGCGGTCCGAATCGGAGCAGGCGCGGCCGCAGCGCCTCGTGCACCCGCTGTTCGAAATCTTCCGGGGCCCGTTCCGGACCCAACTCGCGATACAGCGTGTCCACGCGCTTGAAGCCGCCCAACTCGCGCAGGCAATCCGAACATTGCGAGAGATGCGCCTCGACCGCCTCCCGCACGTCCGGCGTCAACTCGCCGTCGAGCAGCGCGGAGAATTCTTCTCGGGCCTTCTCACATTCCATGACCATGCTCACAACACTTCCAATTCTTTCATGCGCTCGAAGAGCATCTTCCGGGCCTGGTTGAGCCGCGATTTGACCGTGCCCACCGGGCAACCCATCGCGTTGGCGATCTCTTCGTAACTCAGGTCCTCGAACGTCCTTAACACAAAGGCCATCCGGCAGTGGTCCGGCAATTCGCACAGGCACTTCTGCAACAGCGCCTTCGTCTCGGCTTCCATGGCGGACTCGCGCGGATTCCCGCCGTTCACAACGACCTCGCGCAACACCTGCGGGGCCGACTCTTCCAGCGCCTCCAATGACGTACTCTGGTCGCGGCCTTTGCGACTCGAATCGCGTAGCCGGTTGCGCGCCAGGTTCGCGGCGATGCTGTACAGCCACGTGTACACCTTCGCCGCGCCGCGGTACTCCTTGATGCCGCGATAGGCCCGGACAAACACTTCCTGGCTCACGTCGAGCGCGTCTTCCCGATTGCCCAGGAAACGGTACACCACGCAATAAATGCGGTCCTTATACCGGCGGACCAATTCGTCGAACGCGGTCCGGTCGCCTTTCTGACATTCGGCCACCAAACCGCCGTCGGAATGTCCGCGTAACTCCTTGAGCAGCACCACGCTGATGATGACTCCGGCGGGACGGGCGCCCGCCTCTCCTCGGTCCGCTACCTTAGACACCGAAGCCCAACTTCGGGTTCAACCCAATATTGTACTCCCCACCTCGCAAACAAGAAAGAGGGGCCGACGCGTTCTATGGACTGCGGCCGCTTGCTGTCGCTTTCCCCAAGGGAGCTTGCTCCCGTACTCTGCTCATACGACCGTTGTTACCTTTCGCCCGCGAGGGTATAATTACCCTCATCGGGAGAACGGCCATGATTTCCTTCCATAGGTGCCTCATCGCGCTGCTGGGCGCCATCCTCATCAGCGCCAGCGAATCGGAAGAACCCAAACCGAGCGCAGCGCCATTGGTTCCGCCGGTACTCGTTACGACCATCGCAGGGATTTCGGTCGGTAAAGCCGACATGCACGACAGCGACGTAACCGATCGGTTCGGACCAGGCTATTACGTCGAGGCCGGAGGCCATTGCGGAGGGCGCTATTACACGAATCCAAAACAAACATTGACTTTTTACATCGAGCTTGGTGTAGATCGGATTGTTGACATGGTTGAAATCACGGAGGGTCTCCATATTCCAGTGGAGATTGACGTGGATTCGATAGCGCGTATAATTTATCGTGGCGGTAGGGAACGCGCTTGGGCTATCCCCAAAGATTTGCCGCTCCCGAAAGCGGTTACCCCTAAGCTTGGCGATTCCGTCGAAATTGATGCCGGGCTAGAGCTCGGCATGTCGCCCGATGAATTACTAAGAATCCTGGGTCCGCCTACCAGCGACAAGACAACCGACGAGCAGCACACCATCCGCTATGAAACCAACTACGAAAAGGATCCCCGCGTCCGTCTCGACTACTCGGCCACCTTCACGTTCACCAAAGGCCGCCTCACCGGCCTGAACCTCTACGATGGCGAGTAGCGCGCCGTTGCTGATCTTCGAACTGAGAATGCGAAACGTCGCCAAACAGGTTGGCGTTAGCATATTGGAGTTTGCAAGATGATGACGTCTACCTAGCGGTGCGGGAATCGCGATCGCGCAACCGCTAACATTTTTGATTGTGCCAGCAAGGGCTCTTCTTTGCGGTAGCTTGCCGCCGCTTTACCGGTGCGCAGTTCAAGCTTTAGCTCGCCGCGTGAACACCCGTCTTCGCTCGTGATAGAGTTGCCAACGAGGATGTTAACTCTGCCGACAATTCTGATGATTTCTGGTTGGCGGTTCTTTTTCTACGCGAACGAACGTGATGAGTCCATGCACGTGCATTATAAGAGAGCTGAAACCGAAGCGAAATACTGGCTGGATTCGGACAATTTCTAAGCGATAGAGGCCCATGCCTATAATATGAGTCTGGCTGATCGGCGGATGGTCCGACGGATAATCTTCGACCATTTTGACTGCCTCGTGTCCGAATGGGAGGAATTTCAGGAGAAAAAATGTGGAAAAGGCGCATGAGGTTGGAAACGTTTTGATTATCGGGACGTTAATGAAGCTGGAAGTAGATGGCCAGGAGTACGAAGTAGACTTGGCGAAAGAGTCAGAACTATTTGCGAAGGCGACGCCACAAGCGCGAGCACATTTCGAGATTTCCTCATCCGGGTATGGAATACATTGGCCTGAAATCGATGAGGACCTCTCGATTGATGGTTTGATTGGCGTTCGCCACTCCTTTCCCTTGTGGGAATCGAGTCGGTGAGCTGTCATTGCAAGTCAAGGAAACAAACGAAGACCTCCTGGATGCTCTATGGGCCGTTCGACAGTCTTCATCGAATCGTCAGTTTATCTCATGCTCATGCGCTAGGCGGTTTGCCTAGCGATTTTCCCAACGGATGGCGCTATCGTGTCTGTGGCTCACGTTGTCAATCTAAGAGCCGGCCCGATCACTTGTGAATATCGGGAGAATCCACTCGGTATTGACACTCCCCTCCTCCGTCTGAGTTGGCGGATCGAGACGGAACCGTCGGCGCGGGGGATACGGCAGAAAGCGTATCGAGTGTTGGTCGCCAGTAGCGCGGAGACGTTGGCGCGCGACGAGGGGGACTTCTGGGATTCGGGGGTAGTGGAGTCGGATCAAAGCCACCTGGTGACCTATCGAGGGCGGCCGCTGGATTCGCATCAACGCGGTTGGTGGAAGGTGCGCATCTGGACCACGGACGGAAACCCGACGTCCTGGTCAAAGCCGGCATTTTGGCAGATGGCGATCACGAATCCCGCCGAATGGCGCGCGCAATGGATTGCGGTGAGAGAAGCCCCGGAAAACGACCTCTTCGAGACGGTCGCGTTCGGCGACTGGATTTGGCATCCCACGCACCGGAAGCGCCACTCGACTATGTACTTCCGGCGCACGTTCACTTTGGACTCGCCCGCGCGCGTCACGGTTGCCCGGCTCAAGATCGCCGCCGATCATGGTTTTGTCCTCTATGTGAACGGCGAGAAACTCGGGGAACGGACGTTCACGGAATTCCCCGGTCTCTACGATGTGCGCAGCCCACTTCATGCCGACCGTCCCAATCTTGTCGCCGTCGAAGTACATGACGAAACCCTGTTTTACGGCCTGATCGCCGGCTTACGCATCGAGTTTGAAGACGGTCGTGTGCAAGAATTGGTTTCGGACTCAAGGTGGCTCGCCTCGGAGGTGCTCACTCCAGGGTGGATTAAAGACAACGTTTCAACCAAGGGGTGGGTCTCGGCGAAAGTCCTGGGCGAGTATGGGATGCGGCCTTGGCACAAGTTTGAACTGCGGAGACCGGTCCGTTCGACGTACCTGCGGCGCGAGTTTGACCTGTTGACCGGGCTGACGCGCGCTACGGCGTACGTCACCGGGCTGGGCCTGTACGATTTCTACGTCAACGGCCGGCGCGTCGGCGACGACACGCTCACTCCGGGCTACACGCACTTCCCCGAACGCGTCGAATACCAGACCTACGACATTACCGAATACCTCACCGAAGGGAAGAATGCCGTCGTCGCGATACTCGGCAACGGCTGGTTCAGTAGCGGCATGCCCGCCAACCGGCGGGACGGCTATCTACGCTTCTTAGCACAGATTCACCTCGGTTATGGCGACGCGAACGACCGCCATGAGGTGGTCGTCACCGACGGCAGTTGGAAAGCGCATGAATCGCCAATCCTGGAAGACGGTCTCTACAACGGCGAAACCTGCGACGCTCGACTCGAACTCGATGGCTGGTGCTCGCCTGACTTTGATGACTCCGCCTGGAGGCCGGTGATCGTTCTGCCAAGTCCAACCAAAAAATTAGTGGCCCAAGCGGGACCACCGATCCGCGCCACTGAGGAGCGAGCGGCGATTGGTATCACGGAACCCTCGCCCGGCGTCTTCATCTTTGATTTCGGGCAGAACTTCGCCGGGCGTTGTCGCCTCAAAGTGAGCGGCCCGGCGGGTACCCGCGTCCGCATTCGCCACGGTGAAATCCTGCGGCCGGACGGTACGCTATATGTGGACAACTTGATCGGCGCCCGCGCCACGGATGTTTACATTCTCAAAGGCAACCGGCCGGAGGTTTGGGAGCCTCGCTTCACCTATCACGGCTTCCGGTACGCGGAACTCACCGGCTATCCCGGCCTCCCGACGCGTGAGGTGCTGATCGCGCGTGTCATCCACACCGCTGCGCCGGTGATCGGCGACTTCGAGTGCAGCAACGAACTCGTCAATCGCATCCATCGCAATCTGGTATGGACCCAGCGTTCCAACATGCACAGCGTACCGACCGACTGCCCGCAACGGGACGAACGGCTCGGCTGGCTCGGCGACACACAGGCGTTCGCCCGGACGGCCTGTTGGAACTTTCACCTCGCACCGCTCTACACGAAGTGGCTGGGCGACATTCGTGATTCACAAAGTGCGGAGGGCTACACGACGAACTACGCGCCCACAATCAACGGAAAACCGGCGGCACCGGGTTGGGGCGACGCCATCGTGATCGTTCCGTGGACCCTCTATCAATTCTACGGTGACCGCCGCGTGATCGAAGAAAACTACGACCGGATGGCAGCTTGGATCGAATACATGCGCCGCAACGCGCCTGACGACCTCTACGAACACGAGGGATTCGGCGACTGGATGGCGATCGTCGAATCGCCGACCGCACCGATCGGGGCCGCTTATTTCTATTATTCGACCAAGTTGCTGGCCGAGATGGCGGAAGCCGTCGGACGACGCCAAGATGCGGACATATACACACAGTTGGCGCGGGATATTGCCGGAGCCTTCAACCGGAAGTTTCTCAATCTCGAAACAAACGACTACCTTGGAAGAACTCAGACGGCCAAGATTCTGCCGCTGTATTTCGGGATCACGCCGCCCGACCGCCGCCCCGCCGTGTTCCACAACCTCGTTAACGACATCGTGGAGCGAGACTATCACACCACGTGCGGATTCCTCGGCGCCGCCTACCTGATGCCGCTGCTCGCGCACGAGGGAGCGTACGACGTCGCCTTCCGACTGCTTACACGGCGGACACATCCTTCCTGGGGCTACATGGTCGAACGCGGTGCCACGACCGTCTGGGAGCGCTGGAACAGCGACGAGCACGAACGTCGCGAACCCGGAAAGAATTCGTTCAATCACTATGCCTTCGGCGCGGTCGGACAGTGGTTCTTCGAAGAACTGGCCGGGCTCAAGCCCGATACCGCGCAGCCGGGCTTCAAACACTTCTTAATCCAGCCCCGACCCATCGGCGACCTGACTTACGCCCGCGCCGAGCACCTCTCACCCTACGGAACGATTCGCAGCGCCTGGCAAATCCGTGACCGCCGGCTGACCATCTCGGTTCAGGTTCCCGGCAACGCCACGGCTACAGTTTGCCTGCCCGCTACGACTCTCACGGATGTCCAGGAAAGCGACCTGCCGGTTGGAGCAACCCAAGGCGTAACCTCTTGCACTATTGCGAACGGTATCGCATCCGTCACGGTCGGCTCCGGCGATTACACGTTCTCCGCTCCCTGGCGCGACTGAGTGAATAACCCATCCCGACGACTACTCACGTGATTACAGTGGCGCTCGGTTTCCGTCGCCTGAGGCCGGGCCGGGCAGGGTCCAGTAGAAGGTCGCGCCTTTGCCGACCTCTCCATTACCCCAAATGCGACCGCCGTGTCGGTCTATAATCCGATACACGGTGGCCAGACCGATGCCGGTCCCTCGAAACTCCGTTTCGGCATGTAGCCGTTGGAAGGGGGCGAAGAGTTTTTTTGCGTGCTCGTTGTTGAACCCGGCGCCGTTGTCCTTCACCGAAAACACATGTTGTCCGTCTTGCCAGACAACGCCGATCTCGATCAGGGCGTGGTCCGCCTTGGATGTAAACTTCCAGGCGTTGCCGAGCAGGTTTTCAACGGCAATCCGCAGGAGATGGGAATCCGCGTTGGCCAGCATGCCGTCCTGAATCCGGAACTCGACGCGCCTTTCCGGGTTGGTCGCCAGCAAGTCATTGGCGATGGCGCGCGCGATACACGAGACGTCCACGGGTTCGCGGCGCAGCGCCATTCGGCCGACGCGCGAGAGTTGTAAGAGGTCGTCAATCAAGTTGCCCATGCGTTTCGCGGCCGAAATAATTCGTTGCAAGTAGCCTTGACCTGTCTGGTCCAAGCGTGGGGCGTACTCGTCCAGCAAGACGTTGCTGAATCCGTTAATCGCCCGGAGCGGGGCTCGCAGGTCATGTGATACAGAATAGCTGAACGCTTCGAGTTCTTCGTTCTTTCGCTCGAGCTCGTCAATCAGGGCGGCCCGCGTCTTTGCGATCTCGTGGGTGGCCCGCGCCTCGGCCGCCTCCAACTCGGCCCGCAACAGCCGCTCGCGGATTCGCCGGTTTTCGTCTTCAAATTGCCGGCGGCGGATTTGCGCTTGGACTCGGGCCTGCAATACGCGGAAGTCACTGGACTTGGCGATGTAATCGTCGGCGCCCACGCTAAGGCCTTCGAGCATGGCCTCGCGCTCCTCGAGGGCGGTCAGCATGATGAGCGGGATATCGCGAATGGCGGGAGCGGCCTTGATCCTTCGGCAGGTGTCGTGTCCGCTCAGCCCCGGCATCAACAGATCCAACAGGATGCAGTCCACCGGTTGGACCGCGAGTAGTTCGAGCGCCTCTTCCCCCGAATGCGCGAGCACCACGTCGTACCCCTCGGTTCGAAGCATCTCGGCGAGCCCATGAAGATAGGTGAGGCTGTCATCCACCGCCAGAATCCGCTTGGCGGCGAGGAGACTCGTGGTATCCGGTAGACTCGACGGCGCGGCGGTGCTGCGCAGGATGGCCGCAAGTCGGGCCAGGATTAGGGAGTGTTCACCCTCCTTTCGGACAAATGCGTCCGCACCGGCGGCCAACGCATTTAACTCCGAGTCCTTTTCTTCCGATGCCGTCAATAAGAGGCACGGGAGGTGCCGGAGGGCGGCGTCGAGCCGAATCCGACGGATGATCGTTGCCCCTTCCTCGCCCGGGAGCACTCCATCTACAATGATGGCGTTGGGCCGAATATCGGCGGCGATGTGCAATCCTTCTTCCCCGGTAGTGGCGGTCACGACCTCGTAACCTTCGGTCTGTAGCGCCTCACGAAGCGCCTCGCGAAACGTCGGGCTGTCGTCAATCACCAACACGGTCGGCCGAGAAGATTCAGAACGCCCTCGGCGGGTCCGGAGCAGTTCGCGCGCCCGCGATACTAAGTAGTTGCGGTCATATGGTTTGCCCACGTATTCGTCGGCGCCGATCTTCATCGCCCGAACGCGGTCCTGCACCTCGGCTTCGGTCGAGAGCATCAAAATGGGAGCTTGGGACGAGAGTGGAGACGCTCGGAGTTCACGGAGCAACTCCAAACCATCGGCATCCGGCAATAGTACGTCCAAGACGACGAGCGCCGCGGCGTTATCGCGAACCGCGCGACGCGCTTCTTCGGCGGTGGCACAGGGTACCGCGTTGAATCCCGCCGCCAGGAATGCATCCGCCAAGTCCATGCGTACGGTCAAACTGTCGTCCACAATCAGGACCGAGTCATTCATGGCGTTCTGGCCCAATCTTATTTACAAGACCGGCGAGGACCGGTCCGATTTCGCCGAGGGGCAATATCCGTTCGGCCGCGCCTATTTGGATGGCTTCCCGTGGCATTCCGTACACGACGCACGTTGACTCATCCTCCGCGATGGTGAGCGCGCCGCTCCGCCGCATCTCGAGAAGCCCCAGCGCCCCGTCGCGGCCCATGCCCGTCAGTAGGCAACCCGCGCTTGCCGCCCCGTATTCTCGGGCGACGGATTCAAACAGCACGTCCACCGAGGGGCGGCACGAGTGCCGCGGCGCGTCCGACGTGAGGACCAGCCGGCCGCGTTGCACCAAGAGGTGGCGGTCAGGTGGCGCTATAATGACCCGTCCCGCCCCGTGAGACAAGGATTCCCCGTCCCGCGCACAGGCCACGCGATGCGGGGTTTCAGCATCCAGCCATTCCGCGAAGGCCGTCCCGAAGGGAGAGCCAATGTGAACGACGAGCAGGATGGGCACCGGGTAACCGGCGGGAACGGCTCGGAGAACCTCGATTACCGCCCTGGGTCCCCCAGTCGAAGCGCCGACGGCCACCACGCCCAACTTGCCGGCGGGCGGTGTAGCGGCTTGTCTGGTTCGCAGTTCCTCGCGTCTGCCCAGCGAACGCAACGTCGCTCGCGGGTGCGTGATCACCTTGATTTTGGACACCAGCTTTACCGAGGACACAAAGTGCTGCTCCCACTGCCCGTTCGTCTCGATACCCGAAGGCTTCTCCAACACGTCCACCGCGCCCGCCGCTAGCGCCTCGTAGGTTCTGAACAGTTCGCCGCGATTCGTCGAGGACGAGACGATAAGGATCGGCGTCGGGAAATACGCCATGATGTATTCCGTCGCGGCCAGGCCGCTCATGACCGGGAGCACCATGTCGAGCGTGACGACATCGGGCCGAAGCTCGCGGCACAACTCGATCGCGCGCTTGCCGTCTTCCGCCTCGGCCACGACCTCGAGGTCCGGGTCGGAGGAGAGCGCTGCGCACAAGTACCGGCGGACCGTCAACGAATCTTCTACGATGAGAACACGGATTCGCTCTTTCATTTATTGGTTATTTCCTACCAAGGTCCGGATGGTCCGGAGCAAATGGGCTTGATCGAATTCGCTCTTGGCGATGTACGCCCGCGCGCCCACCGCTTGGCCGCGGCGGCGATCCTCGGCCGAACTTCGGGACGTGACCAAAATGGACGGGATCTCGCGCAGAAACGGGTCCGCCCGAGTCTGCTCCACGAAGGTAAACCCGTCCATTCCCGGCATTTCGATATCCACCAGAAAAAGCGCATATTGGCGTTGTCGGGCCTTTTCCAGGGCCTCCTCGCCGGAGACCGCGCAATCGACTTGATAGCCGGCGGACTCGAGTATGCTTTGTTCCAGCATCCGGGTGGTCAACGAGTCGTCCACCACGAGCACGGGCGCGGCGCGGGGGACCTCGGGTGCAGAGGCAGGACGATCACCCCGGCGAGCCATGCCCACAACCACGGCCGGGTCCACGATAATCTGGGGATTCCCCTCAGCATCGAGTGCGGCGCCGGCCACGACCGGGTCCACCGGCGCCACCCGGGGCAGGGGGCGCATGACGACGTTCATGATTCCGACGAGGCGGTCCACTCCAATTGCGGCAAGTTCCGAATCGGTTCCCACGACTACCGCCACGCCTGGCCCGCCGTTGTGTCCCGGCGACACCTTCTCGCGCAACGGGTAGGCCAGCGGCAAGAAGGGAAGGGCGTTACCCTCATACACTATTGAGTCGGCTCCAGCCAGTCTTGCAGCATCTGCGGTCCGGATATGAAAGGCGCCACGAACCGCGTCCAAAGGAATGGCGGTCGTCATGCCGGCGACTTCGACCATGAGAGCGTCCAGCGAAGAAAGCGAAATTGGAACGACAATCTCCAACGCACTTCCCCTCCCCGCCTCGGTCTTCAAGGTGACTTCCGCGCCGAGGCGCGACGCGGCGTCTCGAACCACGTCCAACCCAATTCCCCGGCCCGACATCTCGCTGACGGTGCGGGCGGTGGTAAGCCCTCCTTTCAGCAGCAACTGAACCAATTCATCTAAACGCAAATGCTCCGTGTCTTTGGACAGAATCCCTTTTTTTTGTGCCGCGCGCCGTACCGCCTCGAGGTCCACCCCGCGGCCATCGTCCTGGCATCGGAACGCGACCCGGTTTCCAACGCGCGCTACCTCGACCAGCACTCGCCCGGCCGTCGGCTTTCCCGCTTGGGTTCTTTCCGCCTCCGTTTCAATGCCATGAGCCACCGCGTTTCGCACCACCTGCACCAAGGCGCCATGAATGGTTGCCAGCACGTGCGCGTCCAAACGCGCTTCTCCACCTTTGGTTTCGAAGGCCACCCGCTTGCCCGCCGTCTGGGCCACATCCCGGGCCGTGCGCTCCAGCGAGGCAAAGACCGCGTTCGCGGGAAGCAGGCGGAGCTGCTCGGCCCGCTGTCGCACTTGCCTCAATTCCCGCTCCAGTTGGTCCGCGCTGCTGGTGAGTTGTCGGTCCAGCGCGACTATCTCCGCCCGTAGCTCTTCCGCCCAAGCCGATGTCCTTGCCGCCGGGCCCAGGTCTGGCTGGCCTTCCGCACCACGTGTCCGGGGCGACGCCAATTGGGCCAGCAGCAAATCCGCGACGCCGCGCGCACGTTCTAACGTACCTAGGGCGCGTCGCACCGATCCCAACTGGGTATTCGCCTCCAGAATCCCGTCCAGGAGCGCATCCATTTCTCCGATGTCCACCCGTACCGTCCGAAGTAGTTCATCCGCCGGAGGGCGCGGTGCCGGTTCCGACTCTGCCTCCCGTGGGGGCTCCAGATGCTTGAGGCGTTCTTCGATGGCGTCGAGGAGCTCGAAGGCGTGGCGGGCGAGTTCTTGCGAGAACGGCTTGGCTTGATCACGCAACGGCACCAATGCCTCCTCGACCGCGTGCGCGAATTCCGCAATTTCAACTTGCTTGACGACCCGGGCCGCGCCTTTGAGCGTGTGCGCCAGCCGCAAGAGTTTAGGCACCAGTTCCGGGGCAAAAACGCCCTTCTCCAAGCTCAACGCGCCTTGGACCAACTGGTCGAGAAGCTCGCGCGCCTCGACGCGAAAATACTTATACGGGTCGGGACGCATGCTCATGATGCTCGTCCGACACAATTAACCGCAGCAACCCTTTGGAGAGGTCGGCCAGTTGGGAGGCCGTCAGCAAGGTCTGACTCGAACTCGTCTCGGTCTCCTTGGTGGCTTGGGCCACGCTGGTAATTGCGACGTTGACCTGTTCGACGGCCGTGGTCTGTTGCTTCGTGCTTAATTCAATCTCGCGCGCCGCCTCAGACGTCGTCGAGACCAGTTCGGAAATCTGCTGAAAAGACGACGCGACCTCGATGAATTGCCTGGAACCGGAGTCTACCGCCTTGGAGCCCGTTTCGGTGGCCATGACCGTCGTGTTAACCGCGCTGCGCACGTCCTCGATCAGGCTTCGGATTTCCTTCGTCGAGCCGGCGACGCGGTCCGCAAGTTTTCGAATCTCGTCCGCCACCACCGCGAAACGCCGACCGGTCTCCCCCGCGCCCGCCGCCTCGATGGTAGCGTTGATCGCCAGAATGTTGGTTTGCTCGGCCAGTTCGGAAACAATGTCCAACACGGCCCCGATTTCTTGGGACTTCCGGCCTAAGTCGAGCATGTGGTTGACGATTTGTTCCACCTGCCGACGGATGCCCCCGATTGAATCCTGCGATTTCTCAACTGTTCCACCCCCGGACATGGCCGCGTCCGCCGTCTCCCGCGCGATGTGTGCCACCCGCTGCCCGCTCTCCGCGATTTGCCGCGCCGTCGCGAGCAGTTCGTTGATGGTCGTCGCGATTTCATTCATGGCCGTGGCTTGTTCCTTGGCCCCGGCCGCTTGTTGGTTGGCCGCCGCCTGCAGTTCGGCGGCGGAACTCTGAACCTGCCCGACCGCAGACCCGATCTGGCGGCTCAACAACCGCGCAAGAAAATAGGCGAGGATGGACGCGACCACAACGGTCCCGAGAACGACGCCGATAATCAGGTACGACGCATTGGCGGATGCCTGCGTTGAGGCGTCTCGGGCTTGCTTGACCACTTGATCTTCAAACTTGACGAAATCCGTTATTCGATCTTCCAGTACCGTCCGTGTCGGCCGCATTTTCTCCTCAAATGCCAGAACCACCGTTTCGAGCGGCGTGTCGGCCTTGCTGAGCGCTAGTATCCCATCTACAGCATCAGTATGGGCTTTGTAGGCAGTTTCGATTTGGGACAGATACTTCTTCCCCTCCTCGAAGTGGACCGTGCCACGCAGCCGTTCCAAAACACTCGAAAACTGCGACCGCGTTTCGTAGAGCTCGTCCAAATACCGGTCGTTCTTGGTAAGAAGGAAAGCTCGGAGCGCCGATGCCTCCTCGTTGCGCGCGTTTCGAAGCTCTTGAACATCCACCAGTTTGGGCGCCTCGACGTCAATCACTTGGTCCTTGTTCAACACGACCGAGCGAAGCGCATAGACCGAGATCACGCCGGTCACGACGGTTAACGCCACCACGGCGAAAAAGCCCAGACCCAGTTTCCGGCCGAAGGTCCAGTTCTGATTCATGGTTCCTCCTTTATCATCTGCGGCAAGTCATCACGCTTATTGATCGCTTCCAGGAGCGCGGCAATGCTGACAATGGGGCGAATGATCGTTCCGACCCGCGCCACTTCCTGAATGTACACCGGACCATTTCCGAGTCGCTCCGCCGGGACGATGTCGCCGCGCGCCACGTGCGCGTGTCCTTCGAACTGGCCGAAGGCGAGCGCAATCGTGTTTTCCGCGCGCACCAGCGCGTTCCACCGCCCGGCTTTTCGCTCGTCATAACCGAGCAACGCGCCCAGGTCATACACGGGGACAATTTCCCCGCGAAAGCCCAGAACGCCCAGGAATTCCGTCCGAGAGCTCGGCAGGGGAACAATCTTTCGGTCAACCAGCAGACCAGCGGTTTCGCTCATTCGCAGGGCGAAGGGATCGCCGGATACCCCTACGCACAGGAGGTCGTCGGTGTTGTAATCCTTCGTAGGATGCGGTTCGGCAAACGCACGATCGAACGCGCGGCGGAGTTCTTCGGCGCGGTTGCTGGAATTGGGCAGCGTGGCCATCACTCGGTACCCCCGCACGCGGCAACTTCGGCACGGCACAAGGCGAGTAGGGAATCTCGGTTGAATCCGCCCCCGAAGAAAAGCAAGCGCAAGGGGTCTTCACGCTGAAGCAGGACCAGCGCCCGCTCGAACGCGCCACGCGCGGCATGGTGATCGCCCGCGCGGCGGGCCAGAAAGCCCAAGTGCAAGTGCGGCATCGCAAATCCCGGGTCCAGATAAATCGCTACTTGGTCCTGCTCAACGGCGCCGGACGGGTCTCCGGCGCCCTCGCGACAGAGGGCCATCAGATAACGAGCCCCGGCGTTCATGTCGTCCCGTGTCAGGAGGTCCTTGCAAACGCGTTCGGCCTCGAGCAGTTTCCCGCCGTGCGTGAGCAGAACTGCGTAGAGTAGTAACGCCTCGGGATCGGCCGCGGACTCCGGCGGCAAGTCCCGCACCTGGTCAAGCGCTTCGGCAAATCGCTCCGCTCGCAGCAAATCAATCGCATGTCCCAAGTCGCAGAAAAGCCGGGATGGGCCCGCGGCGATTTTCGGGGCACCCGGGGCGGGCGCGGATTCCGGTCTCCTCGTGGTGATGGCGTGAATCCGATCCGAGGCGCGCTGTATGGCTTCGACCCATGAAGTGGCGCCGTCGAGGTCAATCACGGGCGGTTCTGAGAGGTTCGACGGACCCGCCTGCCGACTCTCGTCCGTCCGGCGCGGTCGAGAGGCGTCGAAACGATCCTTGCGCCGGTAGTAGAACGTCCCGTGCGTATGGCAGAGATGAAACGCCTGCGACAATCCGCGCAAGGTCTCGGCGTGTCCCAAGAACAGAAAACCGTCGGGCGCGAGTGCGTGGGTCACGCACGCGATTAGCGCTTGGGCCGGCTCGGGCGCGAGATACATGATCACGTTGCGGCAGAAGATTACGTCGTAGCGTTCGCGGCCCCAAAATGTCGAATCTTCCTCCACTAGGTTGCCTTCTTCAAACGTCACCATGGCGCGAATGCCCTCATCGAGCGCGAATTCCCGCCCCACCGGCCGGAACCAGCGCTCGCGCGTCGCCGCGGGTGTTTCACGTAACGACCAAGCCGAATAATAGGCGCGATTTGCCCGTTGGATGACGCTGGGGTTGACGTCTACCCCGTGAATGGCGATTCTCCAGTTGTTGGCACGCGGCAGCGCCTCCTGTGCCGCCATGGCCAGTGAGTACGGCTCTTCGCCCGAGGCACAACCGGCGGACAGGATGCGAAGTGTGCGCGACTGCTCTTGAGCTCGCATTCGCAAGGGCAACGCGACCTCCGCGTACGCCCGGAATTGATCCCCGTGGCGGAAGAAATAGGTCTCGGCAACCGTCAGCTCTTGGGCCAGCACGCGGAATTCGTTGGCACAGAAATCCGCCGTCTCCAGGCCGTCCAAGTAGCCGATAATACCGGCGGCATGGGCCTCGGCACGCCGGCGAAGAAGTTCCTCCAACTGCTGCAATCGTCCGTTGTCAAATTGAAGGCCCAGACGCCGGGTCACGGTGGCGCGGAACCGTTCCACGTCGGTTGGTGCGGTGACGGTTCTCATGGGGCGGCGTCCATTGCGGAACAGGATTCCCAAACGTCGTCGGGGATGAAGCGTGCCGCGCGGAGGACCAGCAGAAGCTGTTCATCCAAGGTGCCGATGGCGGCCACGGCGGCCGCGTTAGCTTTCTGAAGGAGGGCCGGCAATTCTTGGAGCGAGGATGGCGCCAGAGTCCGCACGCCCAGAACGGACTGCACGGCCAGCGCTACGCGTCGCGCGCCCGTTTTTAGGACAACCAGTCGGGTAGACGGCTCGCCGTTCTCCGATGCCAATAGCGTAGCGGCTTCCACTACCGGGACCGGAGAACCTCTAATGACCGAGATGCCACGGACGAATGGGGGCATGGACGCGAGGGGCTCGACCGCCAAAGGGCGCAAGGTCTCTTGCACGTGCTCAATCGGAATCGCCCACAGGTGTTCGCAAACTCGGCACACGAGATAACCCCCGCCCCAATCCGAGCTTTCGTGGGGTGCCATGCGTATAGCCCTTTCGGCAAGGGTGCGTTGCGCGCCAACTTCCGCGCGTGCGAAGTCATACTACAGTCTAGGTACGCGCCAGAGTGTATTCCACGCCGTTCCAATCAGTAACACGTTCCAAGCGGGACTGAACGGACAACTGGTCCAAGCTTCCTGAACTCTGCCAAAACTCAGCGTGTTTACTATTGTAAATCCGGTTCTTCACGCAGATCAAGCAAAATTTTCTGGTTTAGCGAGTTTCTGGACCGCTATTTTCGTGTTCCATTGTGGTACGCGCGGCGAGACCTCCGGCCCGCCATGAGGTCAGTCCCGAGTTTACCGGTTTTTCACGGCATTCCGAGAATGAGCGGACCCCTTCTGTGGCGTCGCGCCGCTACACATGCTGTGCGCCTCGTTATGGATAACGAAAGGTAGTGATGATAATACGTACAAGGCTGAGTACAATCTGGGGACTAAGACTACCAACGCGGCCGCCGGCAAATCATCAACTGAGGTACACAGACTTGAAAGTCCAACAGTACACGGGGTCGAGTTCGCGTTCGTCGCATCCACGGTTACGCTTTTCTTCGCCCAAGTCGGTGCCGGGGGTCAGGTAATGCGCTTGGTACGAAGCCTCTCCCGTGCCGGTCTGAAATTCTGCCTGGTCCTGATCGCTCTTCTCGCCGCCACACAGATCATTGCGCGACTCAGTTGGTCCTTGCCCGAGTCCGGACCCTTCCCGGCGGGCGCGCTTCCGCTGTCGGCGCGGGTGCCCTGGCAATCGCCGCAGGTCTCGGCGGTGCACTGCGTAACGGAGTGGGCGGTGGAACGTGGTCGCCGATTCCGCCAAGCCCCCATGCTGGAAGCCCGGGTCCAGTCCCGCGAGTTGCCCGCAGTCGAAGACCGCGTGCCGGAGAATCCGCTGGTCATCATTCCGCCGGAACAATGCGGTCCCTATGGGGGCACATGGGAACGGCTGGCCACCAGTCCCGGGGACATACCCAACGGTATCGTGGGCCGGGTGTGTTACGAGGGGCTTACGCGATATGGACCGATGGGCGATGAGATTCTTCCCAACGTGGCCGAGCGATGGGCCGTTGAAGACGATGGCCGCTCGTTCACCTTCTGGCTTCGGCGCGGCATGCACTGGAGCGATGGCGCGCCTTTCACCGTGGACGACATCCTATTCTGGTACGAGGACGTGTTGCAGAATTCGGAGTTGACGCCGACACTGCCCAACTACTTGGTACGAGGCGGCGAACTCATGAAGGTCGAGAAGGTGGACGACTTCACCGTTCGCTTTCGATTCAAGGAACCTTACGGCATTTTCCTCAAGCTCATTGCGGGACGCTACGGCGACTACATGATCCAGTATTCGGCCCGCTACATGCGCCAGTTCCATCCCAGATATACGCCCCTCGCCGAACTGGAGAAGCAGGCGAAACAGAAGCGGTTCGATTTCTGGTATCAGCTTTTCGCGAACCGACACGATTGGACCAACCCCGACGCGCCCCGGTTGACAGCGTGGGTCCTCAAACGCCCGCCGCCGGCGGCCCCAATCGTCTTCGAGCGGAATCCCTACTACTGGAAAGTTGATTCGGAAGGCAATCAGCTTCCCTATATTGATCGCGTCTCCGTGGGCATTTTTGACTTGGAAACGCTCAATCTAAAGGCCTCGAACGGCGAAGTGGGCATGCAAGGTCGAAACATTGCGTTCAGCAGCTATCCCCTCTTCATGGAGAATCGTGAGCGGGGCGGTTTTCGCGTGCTAAATTGGCTCGATGGCGGCGATGCGATGAACGCCCTGTGTCTTAACCTCAATCACAAAGACCCGGTGGTGCGCGGGCTCATGCAGGACTTTCGATTCCGCGTCGCCTTGTCACTGGCCATCAACCGCGACGAACTGAACCAAGTTTGCTATTTCGGCCTGGGACAGCCGCGCCAAGCCTGTCCTTCACCTTCGTCCGCATATTATTCAGCGGAGTATGAAAAGGCGTACATCGAATACGATCCGGGCGAAGCGAACCGTCTGCTCGACGAGGTCGGCCTCGAACGGCGCGATTCGCATGACTTTCGGCTCCGTCCCGACGGACAACCCCTGCGCCTGACCATCGAAACGTCGTCGGCCATGGTCTACCCGCAGCTCATTCAACTGGTTGCAGATCACTGGACTGCCGTCGGCGTAAAGACCGAGATGCGCCTCTTGGCGCGCGACCTCTGGCAGCGCCGCGTGGACGCACTACTGCACGACGTAACCGTCTGGACCGGCGCGGGCGAATACATCCCCATTCTCGATCCCCGGTACTTTTTTCCGCACAACATCGGCTCGTACTATGCGTTGAATTACATGCGTTGGTACACGAGCGGCGGAAAACGCGGTGAGCAGCCGCTACCGGATATGCTTCGCTGTATTGATCTGTATCGTCAAATTGAAGCTACGCCGGACGATGCCGAGCAGGTTCGCCTGTTCAAACAAATTTTGGACATTGACCGGAAAAACCTATGGGTGATCGGCTTGGTGGGCGAACTTCCGGCGTTTCATATTGTGAAGAACACGTTCCGGAACGTCCCGGAGAACGCCGTCTTCACTTTCGTTTTTCGTTCGCCGTGCAATACGGCGCCCGAATGCTTCGCCATCGAGGAGAATTGAGCAATGCTCGGACTTATCCTCCGTAGGATTCTGTGGATGGCGCCAACGTTGCTCATCATCTCCATTCTATCCTTCATTATTATGCAGCTTCCGCCCGGCGACTACCTCACCTCCTACATCGCGGCCCTGGAAGAGTCCGGCGAGCCGGTGCAATTGGAGCAGGTAGCGGCATTGCGCGCCCGGTACCATCTGGACGACCCCTACCACGTGCAATATCTGCGGTGGATGAGCGGACTGCTGAAGGGTGATTTGGGTATGTCCTTCGAATGGAACCGCCCGGTCATAGACCTTATCGGCGAACAGTTGCTGCTGACGGTGGTGCTCTCGCTTGTAACTCTATTGGTCACGTGGCTGGTGGCAATCCCAATCGGGATATTCTCGGCCGTCCGTCAGTACACCGTCTGGGATTATCTCTTTACCTTCATCGGCTTCATCGGACTTGCGACCCCGGACTTCCTATTGGCCCTGATCCTCATGTTCGTCGGCTATCGCCTCTTCGGCGTCAGCGCCGGTGGACTGTTTTCTCCGGAGTACCAACTAGCCCCGTGGTCTCTGGCGAAAGTCGGGGACCTTTTCTCGCACTTGTGGATTCCGGTAGTAATCATTGGATTCGCGGGCACCGCGAGCCTGATCCGGGTGATGCGCGCCAATCTTCTCGATGAACTCCGAAAACCCTACGTCGTGACCGCCCGCGCCAAAGGCGTCTCCCCCGTCAAGCTCCTGTTGAAGTATCCGGTGCGCGTGGCCATCAATCCCTTGGTCAGTACCGTCGGTTGGTTATTGCCCGCCATCGTCTCCGGTTCGGTGATTGTCGCCGTGGTCCTCGGGCTGCCGACCATCGGTCCCCTGTTTCTGCGCGCGTTGATGAGTCAGGACATGTACCTTGCCGGCAGCATGGTGATGCTGCTCAGTTTCCTCACGGTGATCGGCACGCTGCTCTCTGATCTGCTCTTGCTCTGGCTCGACCCACGTATCCGTTATGAGCGCCAGGAACGATGAGACCATGTTCAGACTAAACAAGGCCGCGCCATCCACCGAGTTGGTACCGGAACCTGCGCAGTTCGGATTTGAACAGGCGGAACAATACTACGAGTCCTCTCAGTGGCGGCTGATTGCCCTGCGCTTTCGGAAACATCGCCTCGCGATATGGGCGGCGGCAGTCGTCATTCTTCTCTATCTCATCGCCGCGTTCTGCGAATTTCTCGCGCCTTCCACGCTCGCCGAGCGCAACACCAACTATGCCTTTGCGCCGCCGCAACCTTTGCGTTTCATCGGGCCCGACGGATTTCACTTGCGCCCATTTGTCTGCGCCTTGAAAGGCTATCGCGATCCGGAAACGCTCCGCGTCCGCTTCGTCGAAGACCGAGAGACGCGGTATTCGCTCCAGTTTTTCGTGCGCGGCCCGACGTACCGCTTCTGGGGCCTCATTGAGTCCAATCGTCACCTATTTGGCGTCGCCCAAGGCGGAACAGTCTATTTGTTGGGGGCCGACAGCCTCGGCCGAGACTTATTTTCCCGTATTCTTTACGGCTCGCGAATTTCACTGACGATCGGCTTGATTGGAGTCACCCTCAGCTTTGTCATCGCCCTGGTCATCGGCGTCATCTCCGGATACTACGGCGGCGCGCTCGACCACGGCATCCAGCGGAGTATCGAGATTCTCCGTTCATTTCCGACGATCCCACTGTGGATGGCGCTGTCCGCGGCCCTGCCGGCGTCCTGGACGCCGCTCCAGGTGTATCTCGGGATCACGGTCGTCCTCTCGCTCATCGGCTGGACCGGCCTGGCGCGACAAGTGCGCGGTAAAATTCTTGCCCTGCGCGACGAAGATTTCGTCACGGCGGCGCTACTGGCCGGGGCCGGGCCGTGGCGCGTGATGGTCCGCCACCTGCTGCCATCGTTTACTAGCCATATTGTGGTATCGCTGACGCTTGCGCTCCCCGGCATGATCCTCGGCGAGACCGCGTTGAGCTTTCTCGGACTGGGGCTGCGCCCGCCTATCACGAGTTGGGGCGTACTGCTTAAGGAAGCGCAGAACGTCCAAGCCATCGCCAGTTATCCGTGGGTACTTACGCCGGCGCTGGCCGTGATTGTGGCCGTGTTGTGTTTCAATTTCGTCGGGGATGGACTGCGCGACGCCGCGGACCCGTATGCCCAGTAACTAATCGGCAGACCTTCGAATATGAGCGCAAACTCGGTTATCGAAAACGAACCCCTCCTGAACGTCCAGGAGCTGCACACCTATTTCTTCCTGGACAAAGGCGTCGTGCGCGCGGTCCAGGGCGTAAACCTGGTGATTCCGCGCGGGGGTACGCTGGGATTGGTAGGTGAGAGCGGCTGCGGCAAGAGCGTCATGGCGCTATCGGTCTTGCGGCTCATTTCACCTCCCGGCCGCATCGTCTCCGGCCGCGTCACGCTTCACCAAAACGGCCGCGCGCGGGTGCTTACCGACATGAGTGAGGACGGTCCTGACATCCGCCGCATCCGGGGCAAGGAAATCGCCATGGTGTTCCAGGAGCCGATGAGCTCGCTGAGCCCGGTGCACACCATCGGCTCGCAGATTACCGAGGCGATAACCTTGCATACCGAACTGCGGAATCGGGCCGCCCGCGACCAAGCTATGAGCATGCTCGCACGAGTCGGTATTCCCGATGCCCTCCGGCGGTTCCGTCAATTCCCTCACGAGTTGAGCGGCGGGATGCGCCAACGCGCCATGATCGCCATGGCCCTGTCGTGCCGCCCCGCGTTGCTGATCGCCGATGAGCCGACTACCGCGCTCGACGTGACCATCCAGGCTCAGATTCTGGAGTTGATGCGCGAATTGCAACGCGAGTTTTCCATGACGATCCTGCTGATCACTCACGATCTGGGCGTAATCGCAGAAATGACCGACCAAGTCGCGGTCATGTATCTGGGACGCGTCGTCGAACAAGCCTCCGCCAAGGTGATCTTCACGAACCCTTCGCATCCCTATACCCAGGCGCTACTGGATTCGATTCCCGCCGCGCAGACCGCGCGGAAGACCGCCCTTCGTACCATTGCCGGAACACTGCCGGACCCGTTCACCCACCTCGAAGGCTGTCCGTTTCATCCGCGATGTCCGGAGGCGGTGGCGGGGACTTGTGACCGCGGGAATCCGCCGCCGCTCGAGGAAATCGCTCCGGCTCACCCCGTAGCTTGCAGTGTTCGCACCAGAGGAACTGGCTCGTGACGAGCGGAAATGGCGTTCTACTTTCGGTTCGAAATCTCACCAAGTATTTCCCCATCGTGAAAGGGCTGATGGGGCGCGTTACTGGTTACGTCCGCGCCGTGGACGCGGTCAGTTTTGACCTGTATCAAGGCGAGTGCCTCGGTCTGGTTGGCGAAAGCGGTTCCGGCAAGACCACCGTCGCGCGAAGCATCCTGCGGGCTGTGCGGCCCACTTCCGGCGAATTGCTTTTCCATATAAATGGCCAGACGGTGGACGTCGCGCAGGCGTCGTCCTCCGAACTGAAGCGTCTCCGGCGTCACATGCAGATGATCTTCCAGGACCCCTTCGGTTCGCTCAATCCGCGCATGACGGTATTCGAGATTATCGGCGAGCCGTTGCTCGTGAACGGTTTGCGCGATCGCAGGCAACGCAAGGCCCGCGTCCGCGAACTGCTACGGCAGGTCGGGCTCAACGAAGAGTACCTGTACCGCTACCCACACGCCTTTAGCGGCGGGCAACGCCAGCGCATCGGCATCGCGCGCGCCTTGGCCTTGCACCCCAAGCTGATTGTGGCCGATGAGCCGGTCTCCGCGCTTGATGTCTCGGTGCAAGCCCAAGTGCTCAACCTCTTGCTGCACCTGCAGCGGCAGTTCGGATTGACGTACCTCCTCATCGCCCACGACCTGGGCGTCATCCGCCACGTCTCCGACCGTGTCGCTGTGATGTATGCCGGAAAACTGGTCGAGTTGGCGACCGTGGATGAGATATTCACCCGGCCCGCGCATCCCTATACCGAGGCCCTGTTATCGGCCATTCCGAAACCCGATCCCGAACGACGCACCAAACGAATCGTGCTCAAAGGCGAGGCCGCAGACCCCAGCCACTTGCCGACCGGTTGCGCTTTTCATCCGCGCTGTCCGTATGCGCAGCCGCTCTGCGCGGAACGCGAGCCGCTTTGGGAAGAGGTCCGGCC
This sequence comes from Candidatus Hydrogenedentota bacterium, assembly GCA_016209895.1. Classification (GTDB taxonomy): domain Bacteria; phylum Hydrogenedentota; class Hydrogenedentia; order Hydrogenedentales; family SLHB01; genus JACQVH01. The sequence goes on from JACQVH010000261.1 coordinate 63,488, forward strand.
CGACCATTTCGCGCGCTGCCATTTCGCCCTTAACAATCCGGCCGGACCGCCACCGCCTCGTGCGGCGGAAACTTCGACTGATCATACGAAGAACGAACATGCGGAATAGGAGATTGACATGCTGCATCCACATTCTTTGGCATACTTGGCCGTCATCGCGGGCGCGGTTATCGGAATGATACCGGACCGCGCGCTAGCGCAATCTCAAGAACTGGACCGTTGGGCCACCGACCTCCGCTCGGCGGACCGGTCTGTGCGCTACCGGGCCTCGATAGCGCTGTCGAAATTGGGGCCGGCCGCGGACCCGGTCTTGGCAGCGGCGCTAAAAGATTTGAACTGGGAAACGCGTATTTCGGCGGCAGCGGCGGTCCGCGATGCGAAGCGGGCCACGCCCGAAATTGGGGCCGCGCTCGCCGAGAACCTCCGCTACAGCGCGGACCGGGAATTAGGCTACCCGCCCCAGGAACCGTCGCTATACGGAGGGTCACCGTCGCTGCAGGTTCGCTGGACCGCCGTGGCCGCGCTCGGACACATTGGGACCGATGCCCTCGCAGCCGTTCCGGACTTGGTTGCCGCCCTCCAGGGCAAGTATGAATACGGATTGACCGGTCCCAAACCCGGCGACGCCTACGGCGCAAGACACTGGCGCGCCTACGAAATGCGCGGCGCGGCGGCATGGGTGCTGCAGAAGCTCGGCCCGGCCGCAGCAGAGAAGTACCCGGAAACCATCCCCGCATTGGCGCAAGCCCTGAAGGATCCGCAACGCATGGTGCGGTTGAACGCCGCCGCGGCCTTGCGGGTCATGGGTGACGCGACTGAGCGCGCCATTCCCGAACTGCTGCAGAGTCTCACGCACGAAGACCAATATACCCGCATTTACGCCGCGCTGGCGTTTGCCGCCTTGGGGAAAAAGGGAGCAGCCTACGTCCCGGCATTGAGCGAGTGTCATAACAGCATCCACCTCGACAATCTGTCGCGCCGGCATATCCGGGAAGCGATTCATGCGATCGCGGGCTCGCACCGCGATTTGTCGGACGAGGTCGTCACGCCGACCGCGAATCCTTGGCCCGCCCGGCGCGATTTCTTTCTGATTGTGCATCCGTTCGAGGATTCAGCGGTCACGCTTGATCCCGACAAGTTGCTCGAAGCTTTCCTCGCTGCGCGGCTCGGCAACGTCATCAGTTATTGGCCGGACCACGCCTGGTACAACACGCCGCCGCCCACCGCCGACCAACTTCGCTACTGGGACATGGGCGCGCTTTGGTACTTCTTCACGGAAGACATTTTCAATCCAAAACTTCAGCGGGACTGGGGCTTCGCCACGGTGGACGATTACAACCGCAGCATGGCGGAGTTGTTCCTCGAATCCGGGCGTGTCCTGGGCAAGGACCGCACGTTCTGGTCGGTCGGCCACGAGCAAATGGACAACGTCTCCGTGTGGAACGTCCAGCCCGACGGCTCGAAGAAAGACCCCGAATTTGCGACCAAGCGGGACGGCTACGAGTTCTATCGTCAATGGAACACCACCAGTCTGCATAAGCGCCACTGGATGGAGTACGGCAATACGCGCCCCGGAAAGTTTTTCGACGGGTGGAATCCGGGAGCGCCCGCAACGTGGGAGTTCATCGAAGGCAAGAAGCTCGATACGAGCCCGCTCACCATGCTCAGCGGCGGCGTTTCGCCCGTCTTGGCCCATGCGACCTTCGACCTCCGGCCGCAGGTCGGCATGTACTGGTGGGAATGCCAGATAGACGGGGCGTCGCTCCAGGTGGGCGTGGCGTATACACGCGGCGCGTCCCGGCAGTACGGGCGCCAATGGCTGCTCGATGCGTCCCCGTGGAGTCCGGTGCTCGGCGCGGCCGGCGGCGGTTACCTCAATGGCAAATGGTCGGGCGGCGTCACCGACGAAACGCAGTTGCGCACGTGGCTCTACGGCTACCTCTCTGGCGCGCGGGCCGTACTCGAGGAATCGAGCGGCGGCTCGCATTTTCGCATGGACCCCTATCCCAACGGGCCGGCGGATAAACCGGTCATCACCTCGACCGGAAAGACCGCCCAGGAACTGGCCCGGTTCTGTTTCGAAAAGTGTCCCGACCGCGGCGATTCTTACGCCTCCGTCGCGCTGCTGCTCGAACATGAGCATGGCTTCGAACCGCGTCCACACACAAATTTCCGGGGCAAGGGTCCCTGGGGTTATATGCCGATGGACGAAGGCGAATACGAGATCGAGCAGTTCTGGTATGCCGCCTTTCCCGGTCATTCCGCACCGCCCGAGGCAAACCCCAATCCCGACGATCCGCGCGCCAAGGAACCGCTCCTCCTGACGGAAAGCGCGTTTGGCGACTGCTTCGACGTGCTCACCAACCGCGCGCCGCAGGAAGTGCTCGCGCAATACCCGCGGTTGATGACCCTCGGCGGAATTCTGATTGACGCAAAACTGTTGGCAAAGCTCCAGCAGTACACGGAAGCCGGAGGGGAGTTAGTCATAAATGCGGCCCACTTGACGAAGGAAGCCGAAGACACCGATTTCTTCGGTGTCAACTTCGGAGAACGGACTAGGGATCACACTCCCGAAGACAATGTTGAAGTCCAAGTGCGCAACGTCACGCCGACTGCCGCGACCGTCGTCGTCAAGTCGCAGACCGGCCAGCCGCTGATTACGAAGCGCATTTGGGAAAAGGGCGCGGTGTATCTGAATACCATCCGGCACAATCTCAGCGGCCCAAACATCAACGCCGAATCGCGCTGGGTTTCCGCCGTCTCCGCGTTCCTGCGCGGCTGGATACGTCCAGTCTGGCCCATCGAAGTCACTACCGCGTCCGGCCACGCGCCGCAAGTCTGCCTCAACCGTCTCGCCGATGGTTGGCTGGTTACGCTCGGGAATCACCACGCCGGAGACTGGCGCGGCACGGTCACGTTGGAACCCGGATTCGCACCCGCCCCACTCGTAACCGAACTATGGACCGACACCGCCATAAACGGTCACAACGATAACACCCGCCTCCAATTCGAGACCTCCGTCCCCGAATACAGCCTCCGCGTATATCGCATAGGGAGAGGCGCTTGAGGCCGCTAACGAAAACTTCCTAAACGACGACTTGCATTTTATGTATCCTATGAGATACAATTCGTCTGAGATCGAGATCCGCCAGACCGAGGCATACACCCGGTGGTTCCAAAGTTTGCGGGATCGGCAAGCGCGGGCGCGAATTAATGCCCGAATCCGTCGGCTTTCGCTTGGCAATCCGGGCGACGTGAGGCCTGTTGGCGAGGGCGTCTCGGAAATGCGAATTGACTACGGTCCAGGCTACCGTGTGTATTTCGTCCAACGGGACGTACACTGGTCATTTTGCTCGCCGGTGGTGACAAACGCACGCAAGAGCGCGACATCACAATGGCGGTAGACTTGGCGCGAGGACTATAGGAGATTGAAATGGCAAAGACGAAGACTCGACCTTGGGATGTGGTAGAGCATTTGGAAACCGAGGAGGACATGGTCGCGTACCTTGAAGCTACCCTCGAAGACGGCGACCCGGCGCTGGTGGCGGCGGCTCTGGGCGACATCGCCCGCGCCAAGGGCATGGCACATATCGCCCGTGAAACCGGTCTCGGACGTGAAAGCCTATATAAAGCGCTATCGCCTGAAGGCAACCCGGAGTTCGCCACAGTGCTCAAGGTCGTCCACGCACTCGGTCTCCGCCTGCACGCGACTGTGCTATAAGTAGCGCGCGGCCTCCCGCGCCAGGCCTTTCGTGTGCGGCCCTAAATCCTCTTTGCGCCGCAGTGTCAGAACCCGCGCCTTTCGTAGGTTTATCAAGTTATCCCCAATTATCTGATGGAATTCATGAATACGTATTGTCGGCAATCGTCGTTTCTTTAGAGAGGGGCGTACTCGAGTGCGCGCCCCTATCAAGCAATCGGCCAAGCGGTACGTTGTGAGGAGGGCACAGCGCAAACCCCACAAAACATGAGAAAGGAGACCAGCCATGAGAGTCTTAGGCATGGTAATGACAATCCTGGCGTGTACAATGTTTGCGGCCGCAAGCGAGCCGCGCAGCGTGCAAGCCTCAAATGGGATCGCGAACAGCGAACAACTCGTGCTCGCTCCGGCGGTCAATTCCGAGATGAGTCCGTCGGGCGCGACATTGGCCCGTCACGAACGTCGGTATGACCGTCACGGATACCGACACTACGACTCTGACCATCACGGATACCAGCACCACCGGCGTTACGTGTGGCGTGAACCTACGCGCCTGTATCGGTACGGGCATGGACGAGTCCACATCCATCACCAGCCCAACTGCTATTGGATACCGGGCCGATACGAAACGACCTTCGAAGGCCACCGGATCTACGTGCCGGGTCATTGGGATTGCCCATAGCGCCCGTGACACTTTGCAGAATGAGCGCGTAGTTCACAAAACTCGCTGAACATTTGCGCTAAAGCCAACGTAGGGTGGACGGCTGTCCGCCATGTCGCGTCCAAAAGCCGCGCATTCTTTCGGCGGACCGCGTCCGCCCTACGTTCTTGGTCGAATTTGAAACCGGGCTAAATGGCGCCGCTACTCTGAACTTGCTGTTGGGAGTACATTAGCCGGAACCTTCAACGTGCGCCCTTGAGCAAATCCCAGGCATACTCACGGCAGATGAAGATAAGCGGCATTATCTGGCTGCGAGACGTTGTTGAAAAGCCGGTGGCCAAACATAACGTCCGGACCGAAGAGGTGGAAGAAGTTTTACGTTCATCGCGCCGATTTCGATTTATTGAGACTGGGTCCGTGGAAGGGGATGATCTCTATACCGCCATGGGCCGGACAATAGCAGGTCGCTATCCTATGGTCTACTTCGTCCATAAAGTCGGGCGCGAAGCCCTCGTCATCAATGCCAGAGACATGACGACGTAGATATCCAGCGCCGCATGTTCGTCACGACTTTGGAACCGGAATTGGCAAAGAAACTGATCGCCTGTGCGCATAAAAAGGAAATTGAGGTGCTGGCGGACCGCAAAAAACCGATCGCGGCGCTGGCGCTATTAAAGCCTGTTGACCGCGCATCCATGCCGCGCGCGTTCCGCTTGTTCCCTCGGGTTCCTCGCGTTCCTTGCGGTTAATAAACCCACGCTACGCGCGGCGTTTGCCGAGGAGGCGGATGCAGGCATCGTAGGCTTGGTCGGGGGTGATGGCGCGGAGGCGTTGTTCGGGCGTGAGGCCTTTTTCGGCGGCGTAGAGAATCTCGACGGGTTCCGTGGCCGGCGCGTGCTGGACCGGGTCGGTGCCGCCAAACACCGCGGCCACGGGCGTGCCCATGGCGGCGGCGATGTGCATCGGGCCCGTGTCGCCGCCGAAGTAAAGCGCGGCCCGGTGCACGAGCCAGGCGTAGTGTTTCAAGTCGGCCGTTTCCGGGGCAATGACCGCGTGACGCTTGGCCTTGCGCAACACGCGTTGGGCGACGTCCAATTGTCCTGGCCCCCAGGTCAGCAGGACCTCGAAGCGCCCGTCGGAGAGCAACTTGTCGGAAAGCGCGGCGAAGTACTCGAGGGGCCACTGCTTCTCCGGGCGGTCCACGGGCACGTGCATCGCCACTACCAGCTTGCCACCCCCGAACGTGTTCTCGTAAAACTCACTCACCTCGTCCTGGACTTCGGGCGGCACGTAGATACTCATCTCGGCGCGGCCGTGCTGCGGCGCCAGCAGTTCGCACAGCTTCAGATTCTCCTCCAGCCGACTGAGCTTGACCGACGGCAGGTGGACGTGGTGATTCACACACAGCGAACTGCCTTCCTGCGCCCGCGGCCAAGCGAAGCCGTACCGGTCCGTCGCGCCCGAATACCAGCACAGCACTCCGCTTTTCAGTATGCCGTGAAAATCCACGACCATGTCGTAGCGGTTCTCGCGGATTTCACGACAGAACGCCCAAAACGCGCGTAGATTCCCGAGGATTCCCGCGCCGCGGTCGAAGACCAGAATCTCGTCCAACGCCGGATGGCCCTCGAGAACGCCCACCGCTTTGCGTTCGACCGCCCAGTCAATCCGCGCGCGGGGATGCGCCTCACGCAGGGCGTGCAATGCGGGCAGGACTCGGACGACGTCGCCGATGGCGCTGAGCCGGATAATCAGAATGCGTGGCTGGCCTTCCCGCATGTGTTCAGCTACTTGACCGGTGGCACGGACCACGCCCCCGGCGTGGCTGGTCTGTGCCCCAAGGCCGTAGATATCTCCCCGATCATTCCCTCCGCGGCTTTCTTGGGATCGCCCGCGTCGCGAATCGGCCGGCCGACGACGAGATAATCCGCGCCCGCAACGATCGCGTTATACGGTGTGCTGGGCCGTTTCTGGTCGTTAAGCGCTGCTCCTTGCGGCCGAATACCCGGACACACCAGCAGCGGCCGCGCGGCGCGGAATCGTTCCCGGAGTGCGGCCACGTTCTCGCCCGATGTGATGAGGCCGTCGCAACCCTGTTCCAGGGCCAGTTCCGCCCGCCACAACACATATTCGTCCAGCGACTTGAACCGACAGTTCGGGCCAACCAGACCCAATTGGCCCAAGTCCTGCTCGCTGACGCTGGTAAGAACGGTGACGCAAAGAATTCTCAACGTGCTGTCACCGCGGCCTTCGGCTGCGGCCTTCATCGTCGCCGCGTCCCCGAGTATGGTCAGAAAATCCACCCCCATGCTCGCCGCCTGCCGCACCGCGCGGGCGACGGTTTCGGGAATGTCGTTCATCTTGAGGTCGAGAAACGCGCGCAGATTTCGGTCCAGCAGGCTGCGAACGACCTCACGGCCCCCGGCAACGAACAGTTCGAGGCCCACCTTAAAGAAACTGACCGTGCCCGCTAATCGGTCCACGAGCCGCAACGCGTCAGCCGCATTGTTGAAATCGAGCGCGACGATGAGGCGGTTCTCGGCCGGCGTCGAATCATTCAGCATCGAACGACTCCACAACTTGGCTTGCCACCGACACGAAAGGCCCGAACTTCCCCGCCTCCCTAATCCTCGCCGCGGGCGGGGAGGGGAGAAGCATTGCCGTTGACGGGGACGGGAAAATGGCGGAGAGAGCGGGATTCGAACCCGCGGTACGCGGTTTAGACGTACACACGCTTTCCAAGCGTGCGCCTTCAACCAACTCGGCCATCTCTCCTCAATTTTACCCGATTCTAGGGTGCCGGGGAGCAACGAGTCAACCAAAGTGCGAAGGGAAAAGGGAAAAGTGTCCCGCGCGGCGCGGGATACAAAGTGATCAGCGACTTTGCGCAAGGGTGGCACGATGTCTATAATACATCCCCATTGTTACCGGCTGTAGGTCAGCAGAACGATCCCGATGACAGTGACGAGTAGCCAGCAACTAGCCACTAGCAACTGATCACTAACCACTGGTCACTGGTCACTAATTTCTCAAGGAGCGAATACATGAGCAAGGCAACGGAATTGACGCAGTCGAATTTCGATTCGACGATCGCGAACGGCGTTACATTGGTGGATTTCTGGGCGACTTGGTGCGGACCGTGCCGGGTCGTGGCGCCGGTCGTAGACCAGTTGGCGGAGGAATATGCCGGCAAGGTCACGGTCGGCAAAGTCAACGTAGATGACGAGCAGGACTTGGCGGTGAAATACAATGTGAACAGCATACCCACCTTGCTCGTCTTCAAAGACGGCGAAGTCAAGAACACTTTCGTCGGTGTGCGGCCAACGATCAAAAATGATCTATCGCAGGCCCTGAACGCGGCACTCTCCTGAGGTCCACAGCGACCTTCAGAACAAGTCGAGACGAAGAACAAAACGAGTGATCGGGAGTACTCTGGCAATGACTCCGAAATCGGTCGCAGTGGCGGGCGCCACCGGATTGGTGGGCCGCCACATGCTGCAAGTCTTGGAAGAACGGAACTATCCGGTCAAGTCCATCAAGTTGCTGGCCTCGGAACGTTCCCGTGGGAAGCAACTCCCGTTTCGCGGCGAGACGTTGCCGGTCGAGGTACTGACCGAGAATTCGTTTCGAGGCATCGAAGTAGCGCTGTTCAGCGCCGGCGGCGGTACCAGCAAGAAGTTCGCGCCCTGCGCCGCGCACGACCATTGCGTCGTCGTAGATAATTCGAGCGCGTGGCGCATGGACCCGAAAGTGCCGCTGGTCGTGCCCGAAGTGAACGCAAAAGACATCAAGTGGAACAACGGCATTATCGCGAACCCGAATTGCTCAACCATCCAGTTGGTCGTCGTGCTGAAACCCTTGCACGACGCTGCGAAAATCGAGCGCGTCGTTGTCTCCACCTACCAAGCTGTTTCCGGCGCCGGGGCGAAAGCCCTGGACGAATTGTTGGCGCAGACCAAAGCCGTACTGGAGGGTAAGCAGCCGGAATGCAACGTGTTCCCGCACCCCATCGCCTTCAACTGCATACCGCAGATTCCGCAGAGCGACGCGTTCGGCGAAAACGGCTACACCTCCGAAGAAATGAAGATGATCAACGAAACCAAAAAAATCATGGGGGACGATAGCATCCGCGTGTGCGCGACCACGGTCCGCGTGCCGGTGCATACCGGACACAGCGAGTCGGTCAACCTCGAGACCGAGAAGAAGCTGTCCGTCGCGCAGGCGCACGAGATTCTTTCGAAGGCTCCCGGCGTCGTCGTCCTCGACGATCCGGCGAAGCAACTATATCCCCTCGCTACCGAAGCCGCCGGCAAAGGCGAGACCTTCGTCGGCCGTATTCGCGAAGACCTCTCCCACCCCCGCGGCCTAGCCCTGTGGATCGTCTCCGACAACCTGCTAAAAGGCGCCGCCCTCAACGCCGTCCAAATCGCAGAATTGCTGTAAGAAAAACGAGGATACGGAAGAGCGCGGCGTCCCAACATTTCCTGCTCCACGGGCTGCAGGAGTCGGACCGCCTTCATCGGACTTGCGATCGCGCGGATTCGAGCGCTTCCTCCACCGACCTCGCAGCAACTCGCCCCTGTTTGTACGCTTGATAACGCCTCTCGGCTTCTTCCACCCACAAGCGCTCGTTTTCCGCATCATCTACCGCGTCAATTCTATCTCATACAAAGTGCCGCCGTCGCTACCCCAGGATCGGCCGGAGCTCCTCATAATTGGCGCGAATCCAGTTGACGATTTCTTCGAGGATTTGGGGCGCGGTCTTCTTTGGTCGCCAGCCCGTCACCCGGTTCACGTGCGAATAGTCGGTAAGATACAACCGGATGTCGGCCGGGCGGTCTTCAGGGACGCCCCCAATGGGAATCTGGTTTCCGGTGACTTCCTGGCACATCGCGGTGAGTTCGAGCAACGACGCGCTCACCTCGAGGCCGCCGCCGACGTTGAACGTCTCACCGTTCAAACCCTCGAGATGGTCCATTTGATACAAGATCAGTTCCAGCACGTCCTCAATGTGCATCATGTCGCGCACCTGCTTCCCCTGACCACCATAGCCGATGTAGTCGAGTTTGCCGCCGTACAGATGCCGCGCGACCCAGAGCACCACCACGCCCTGGTCCACCTTCCCCATTTGCCACGGGCCGGTGATGATGCTGCAGCGGTTCACGACCGCGCGCAGGTCGTACATCTCCTGGTATTCCTGGATAAGAAATTCCGAGCAGAGTTTCGTCGTCCCGTACATCGAGCGCGCTCCGATGAGCGGAAATTCCTCAGAAATCCCGCGCGCCGACGCCCCCGGACTCATTTGCTTATCCGAGAGCGCGAACCGCGTCGCCTCTTCCCGACAGGCCAGGGCGTTGATCGTTTTGGTCGGGTATACGCGGCTCGTGGAAAGGAAAATCATCGCCGCCTCGCGCCGACGCGCAAATTCGAGACAGTTCACCGTACCCGTTAAATTGGTGTGAATCACGTACGCCGGCGAACCGGAATAGCCGGCGAGCACCGATGGCTCGGCGCTGCATTCGAGAACGAGGTCCACCGGACCAACCGCCTCAAGATCCTCCGGACTGCGTATGTCGCCGTGAAGAAACTCCACCCCCGCCCCGCGTAAGCGGGACAGATTCAACTCCGAACCCCGCCGTTTGAGGTTATCAAAGGCAACTACTCGCACATCAGCCCGGTGCCGGCGTAAGCCCATGGCCAAATGCGAACCGACGAATCCCGCGCCCCCAGTGACTAATACCGACTTCAATTCCTGCCTTCCCTGAACTTCAGTACATGTTCGGCAAATCCCCGATCTTCGAAATCATTTCGACGTCCACCGAATTCGCATCCTCCGCATGGCTCACGATAAACTGCCGCAGATTCTCTACCGAATCTGCGCGCACGCCGGAAAACTCGATCGCGAACCCTAACTTGTCCGCGCGAACCACCACGCCCCGCACCTCGACCGCTTTCTGCGGGTCGTAGTGGAAGTTGACTTGGCATTCCGCCCTCAGCGGCAATACGACGGATGATTTCAGGTACATACCAAGCGCGGAAATATCCTGAAGTGTAGCCTCGAATTTCTTTCCTTCCGAAGCGGTTACGACCACCGGATGAATGACGGGTATCCGGGCAAATCTCCGACACTCATAGCGGTTGGGAACCGGAATATTGTCCTCGCGGCCGCTTCTGGTCCAATCGTCTACCATGTCGGGTCCACCGAGAGCAGTTCGGTTGCGGCCGGCGTTGTGAGCGGTTTGGCAAAGAAGTACCCTTGACCGTACTCGCAACCCAGTTCGCGAAGCCGATCCAATTGGTGATGTTCTTCGATCCCTTCCGCCACCACCGCCAGATTGAGACTTTGCGAGAGGGCCAGGATTGATTCGACCAATTGCTGACTTTCCCGAGAGACGTGCATCTCCCGTATGAACGACAAATCAATCTTCACGTTGTCCATCGGGAAATGCGTCAAGTAACTCAACGAGGAGAACCCCGTGCCGAAATCATCAATCGAAAGTTGTACCGCCTCGGCTCGGAGGCGATTCAGTCGGTTCACCACCGCGTCGGCTCGGGTCATGAGAACGCTCTCCGTCAACTCGATCCGTAAACAGTGCGGGTCCAGGCCCGTTTGAACCAGGCACGCCTGGATATTCTCGACCAGATGCTCTTGGGAGAATTCTTTCGCCGACAAGTTGACGCTGATGCCCAGTCGTTCCGCATTGGGGATACCCCGCTGCCAGGCGCGCGTTTGCCCACACGCCGTCCGCAGTATCCACCGCCCGATCGTTTGAATCATATCAATCTCCTCCGCTATCGGGATAAATTGGTCCGGCGACAGCAAGCCCAATTCCGGATGGTTCCATCTTACTAACGCTTCGAAGCACTCGATCTTGCCCGTTGTCAGCGAAACGATGGGATGATAGTACAGGACCAGCTCATTCCGTTCCGTGGCGTTGCGCAGACTCGTCTCCAATTGCATCCGCTTCTTGGCCAGCGCTCCCATCGCCAGATCAAAGATCGCGTAGCATCCCTTGCCGTTTGCTTTCGCCTGATAAAGCGCCGTATCCGCGTTGCGCAGTATCTCCTCGCCGGATTGGTTTTCCTCCTCGCCCATCGCAATGCCGATGCTCGCCGACGTATAGATTTCATGCCCGTCTATGTTCAGCGGAGCGCCGACGGCGCTTTGGATGCGCTCCGCAACCCGAACCGCATCTCGAATGTCATACACGTCGTCCAGTAACACCACGAACTCATCGCCGCCCAACCGCGCGACTGTGCTGTCGCAGCGGCCGATGGTATCGGTACCCCGAACCGACGCGCGGATGCGCTCGGCCACGTTCTTCAGCAACCTATCGCCGACCAGATGGCCCAAGCCGTCGTTGATCACCTTGAATCGGTCAAGGTCAAGAAACAAGAGGCTGAAATTATATCGCGGCCGGCGTTTCACCCGCTTGGTCGCGAGCCCGAGCTGATGGGTCAGAAGCGCCCGGTTGGCCAGTCCTGTCAGCGTGTCGTGCATGGCGTCATGCGCCAGTTGTTCTTCTCTTTCTTTCTGAGCGGTAATGCCCGTAATCAGACCCACCAAGCGTTCCGCCTTGCCCCGCTGATTGTAGGTCATAATCCCGCGACCCATTACCCACAGAAATTCCTTATCCTGGCGCTGCATCCGAAACTCGCGGCAAAACTCCTCCACATGAGAGTCCAGCGATTGCTTCAGGCTGGTCCGGAATCCCTCCCGATCATCGGGGTGGATTAGTTCGAAAAACTCTTGGGAACTGGTAACCATTTCCTGATTAGGAGATCCGAGCATCGCCCGCAAACGCGCCGAGCAAAGCACCTTGTCGGACTTAAGATCCCAGTCCCACAAGCCGTCTTTGGTGGCTTGCACCGCGAGCACGTAGCGCCGTCCGTCGTCAGTCAGCGCCTTCTCCCGACGCTGCTGCTCCCGCATCCCTTCCTGAATTTCGCCCCGAAACCGGCGCATCGTGCGGTCCAGTTCGTTCGCCAGCGAACCGAGTTCGTCTTCGCTGCCGAGAGCCAATCCCCCGTCCGCCGTTTCCACATTCCTCATTTCCGCCACCCGCGAAGCCAATCGGGCAAGCGGCGCCAGGAAGCGACGGCGAAAAACCAGCGCGCAAACCAACCCCACTAACGTCCCAACGATGAGTTGAATCAGGGACGCGCCGTCGAACAGGGATAAAGGGGTGGTTTCGGAATCAAGCAGAAGTCGTCGAACACCATAGCCGGTCCCGACGACAATGACAACTATGATGGCTAACGCGAAGTCCGCTTTTTTCTTGAAAGTCACAGAAACTCCTTCGTGCTGATCCTTCCAAATGACGCGGTAACCTTCTCGTGAGCCGGTAGTCCGAAAAGGCGAACCCTTGGCGGATAGTATGGACCGTCGTCCACCTCTTCCCCCAAGGGACAAAAGATTCTATCGTATTTTTGTCGTTCTGAGCAATAGAGACCCGCGCCTGACCGAAGCCCTACACCTTTCCCGCGGGACTCGGCCTCGAAGGGCGTCCATTCCGTCCATGCGGTCCACCCGGTACACCGCAGACTTCGCCTCTACTCAAATTTCAGCAGGTGATAGTGCTTCTTCCCCGTGCGAATAACCCCGAGATGCTCCGAAAGCAGCGCGTCCGGCGTCAGCTTGGTCTCAAACGCGTCCACGCGGTGGTTATTCAAATACAGCCCGCCGCTCTGGACCATCCGCCGCGCCTCGCCTTTACTCTTGAACACACCGGACTCGACCAATACATCCACCAGTAGCCGGTCGCGGCTCAGTTCGTCTCGCGCCAGCGTCGTGGACGGGACTTCACGGAAGACGTCCAGCAACGATCCCTCGTCCAGGCCCTCGAGTTCCCCGCCAAACATGGCATTCGTGGCCTTCCGCGCTTTGTCCAGTCCCTCGGCCCCGTGCGCCAATCGCGTCGTCTCCTCCGCTAACCGTTTCTGCGCGGCCCGCGTCTCGGGCGCATCGTGAAGCTGTTGCTCGACCGCTCGGACTTCGTCCTGAGAAAGAAACGTGAAATAGCGTAGCAACTGCGGCACGTCCGCATCCGCCAAGTTAATCCAAAATTGGTAGAACCGGTAGGGCGATGTCCGATTCGCATCCAACCAGACATTGCCCGCTTCGCTCTTCCCAAACTTCGTGCCGTCGCTCTTCGTTACGAGTGGAAAGGTCAAACCATACGTTGGCACGTTGCGGAGCCGCCGGGTCAGGTCCATGCCCGCCACAATATTGCCCCACTGGTCGCTCCCACCGACTTGCAATCGGCAATTGTAATGATCGAACAGATGTAGGAAATCGTAGGCTTGCAACAAACTGTACGCGAATTCCGTGAACGAAATCCCGTGGTCCCGGTCCTCGAGCCGCTGCCGAACCGCGTCCTTCGACAACATGACGTTCACTGAAAAGTGCTTCCCAAAATCCCGCAAGAAGTCCAACAACGGCAACTCGCACAGCCATTCTGCATTATTGACCAGAATCGCCGCGTTCTCGCCCTCGAAATCGAGAAACCCGCTCAACTGCGCGCGGATGGCGGCGGCATACTCCTCCACTTGGCGGCGCGTCATCAACGCCCGCTCCTGCGTCTTGCCGCTCGGATCGCCGATTAGTCCCGTTCCTCCCCCGACTACGATAATCGGCCGGTGGCCCCGGCGCTGGAAATGGACCATCCCGATGATCGCCAGCAGATTGCCGATGTGCAGACTATCCGCAGTGGGATCAAAACCGCAGTAGAACGTGAAGCGTTCCTTCTCCAGTCGTTCGGCCAGGTCTTCGTGCGTTACTTGGTTGACCATGCCGCGCCAACTCAATTCTTCACATAGGGTCATCAAAGTCCTCCACTCCCACGCGCCCAAATACTACCGACGCCCCCGAACGCGCGCAAACGGGAGGGCGCGTGTCCTCGCGCGCCGCATGGCGCGAAACCAGCAATCAGTTCCGAGTATCGAGTAACAGGAAACCGGAAACCAGGAACTAGGGACCAGAAACTTATTTTGCGGCCCATCCGCCCCATATGCTAATCTTACAACGATTCTCCACAATTTCGGTTCCGTCCGTCCTTCCGCAAATTTCGAAAAATCTCGGCGGACGAAGGAAGGTGTCTACAAATGATTTCAGATGTGTTCCGCAAACATAAGACTTACATTTTCTGGGTGATGCTCGCCCTGCTCATCGTCCCCTTCGTCATGTGGGGCGGCAACTACGGCGGAGCCTTCGGTCGCAACCAATATCCCGGCGACGGTACCGGTCCCATCGCCCAAGTTGGCGACCAATTCATCTCCTCGGAAGAGTACCGACAGTACCTCAATTCGGAAATTCAGCGTCGCATCCAAACCGGCCAGCCGGCCACGTCTGAGGACCTTTACCGCGACGGCACCGCCCAGAAAATCCTCGATGAACTCGTCAAGTCCGCCCTGGTACGCCGCGAAGCGGACAAGGTGAATCTACGCTTCGACCGGCAATACTTAGTCGAATTACTCAAAGAGTCGAACGAGTTCAAGAACGAAAAAGGGGCGTTTGATCCACAACTGTGGAATGATGCCGTAAACGAGGAGCGGGACTGGAACGCCGTCTACGAGACCGTCCGCAGGCAGGTGCAGCAGCAACTTTTCGGTGAACGCGTGCTGGCCTCGGCCCGCGTGCTCGAAAGCGATCTCAAGAAGCAGTTCGAGGACGAATACACCAAGTTCCAACTCAAGTACGTGGCCATTGACCCGAAGATCGACCCGACTCCCGAGCAGATTCAAGCGCAGTACGACAAAGACCCCGCCGCCTATCAAACCCCCGAACAGCGCAAGGCCGAGTTCGTCGCCGTCTCGCTCGATCCGCCACGTCCGGCCGTGTTGGATGAGATGCTTCAAAAGGCCCGCGGCGGCGCCGATTTCGCCGAACTGGCCAAGCAATATTCGGTCTCGAACACCGCCCAACAAGGCGGAACCCTCCAATGGATTCCCGCCGACGAGACACTGCCACCGTATCGCAAGGTACTCGCCGACTTGAAAGTCGGCGATGTCAGCGAACCGGTCGAAGCCCCCAGCGGCTATTATATTTACAAGGTCGAAGAAGAACGGACCAACCCGGAAACTACCAAACGAGAGGTAAACGCGCGCGAAATCCTCATCCGACCCCAGCTTACCGCCGAGGACCGCGCCTCGCGCGAGGCCCAAGCCCAACAACTCGCCGCCAAAGCCAAGGAAACCGGCGACCTCCAAGCGGCCGCCACCGCGGCCGGGCTGCCCCTACAGGCCGCTTCGGCGTTTTCCATAGATTCACCCGCAATCGAAAACATTCCGCCCCAGGACGTCCGCCCGTTTCGGACCGGCCTCGCCATGATTCCGCAGGACGCGGTATCCGAAATAATCACCGGCTCGAAAAACCTCTATGTCGCCAAAGTGCTCGAAGTCACGCCGGCCGTCGTCCAGCCCCTCGAGGCCGTCCGCGATCGAGTCGTGCAGGATGCCACCGAATCCATACGCAAGTCGGAAGACTATACCCAGCAAGTTGCCCAACTGGTGGACGATATCAAGACCCGCGCGAAATCCCTGGCCGATATCCTCGTCCTGCATCCGGAGCTCCAGGCCGAGATCAAACAG
The DNA here is from genome assembly GCA_016209895.1 of Candidatus Hydrogenedentota bacterium. Lineage (GTDB taxonomy): Bacteria > Hydrogenedentota > Hydrogenedentia > Hydrogenedentales > SLHB01 > JACQVH01. The sequence goes on from JACQVH010000261.1 coordinate 79,438, forward strand.
ACCGGGGAATTCTCCGTTAAGGATTACAACTATTCCGAAGGCCCGCTCTGGAATCCGCGCGACGTGGTCCAGGCCGTGCGCAGTCAAGCCCCCGATACGTTGGTAGGGCCTCTGAAGGACTACCTGGAGAAGCCCCACTTCGTCGCGTTGGTCAAGCAAACTCCGCCCGACGAGAAGGCCTGGAGCGAGGAATTTCCCAAAGAGAAAGAGGCGCTGCGTGCGTCCGCGATTCGCACCCAACAGACCCGTCGTTTCGAGGACTACGTGCTCGACCTGTACGAACGCGCCATGCAGGAGGTTCCGGTCCGTACCGATCCGGTAGCCCTCGCGCGAGCGCTCGGTATCTACGAAGAAGGACCGACCGGCGAAACGGGCGCCGCCGGGACCACTGCCCCTGCTCCCACACCCGAGGCGACCCCGGGCGATTCAGCCGCGACGCCGGCCCCGCTTTCCCCGGAAGGCGAAACGGTAAACACCGAGTCGGCGAGTCCTCCTGATGCCGGTGGAGAGCCGACCCCGGCGCTGCCTGAAACCACCACCCCGTCGGCGGATACCACCCCGCAAGCGGCCCCCGGCAGTGACACACAAACCGCAACCCCTCCCCCATCTACAAGCAACTAGACACTTCGAAGCGGCGTGTTCGTCCTTGGTGTCCTTGAGGTAGTTTGTGTCCTTTAAGCCCCGCTCCACCCCAAAAGCCGAAGGCAACCCGCGAAACTTTTCCCGACCTCCAGGCATTCTACTAGGGTTGACACCACTGGGAGGGTCGGCGTCCGCGCCGGCCACGGCCGATTTGACTAACGTTCGTACCCCCTTTCACTCGGCACGTGATTGACAAAGACTAGGGCCCTCTCAGTCATCGCCTCGCGTCACATTGTCCGGCCAACAGATCGGAGAGAATGAGTTATGTCTGTCATGAGACCTCGGCTCCCGGCTTGGAC
>JACQVH010000265.1 GCA_016209895.1 Candidatus Hydrogenedentota bacterium
CCCCAGCCCCATTCCGCAATCCGCAATCCGCAATCCCGAGACCCTGAACCTCCCTTGCATTCGACAAACGCGCTTCCCGCGTTATAGGATCACGTACTGGGCGCATAAGGAGGTCGCGATGGTCAAGTTGGAAGTGTTGGGCGTAAGCAGCGACGGGCACCATCAGCCGGTGGTATTGCTGCGGAACGAGGACCGGGTCTTGCCGATCGTGGTCGGCATCGCGGAAGCGGACGCCATCCATGCGGCCCTGACCCACCGGAACCTGGGCCGGCCGATGACGCACGACTTAATCTGCAACTTGTTGGCGGGTCTGCACGCGGAGATGCAGTCGGTAATCATTTACAAACTCGAGAACGACACGTTTTACGCGCACCTCAACATCGAGCAGAAATCCAACACCGGCCAGGTCGAACAAGTTCTGCGCGTGGATTCCCGGCCCAGTGACGGTATCGCCATCGCGGTTCGCCTCGAGACTCCTATTTTCGCGGCCGAACAGGTCATGGACCAGGCGTCGCAAGACGTGTCCATCCTGGGCTCCGGCGAGGATTCCGACGAGGGCGAAGAAGGCGAGAGCGACACGTAAGCGGCGGGGATGAGGCAAACCGTGCTTTATCTGGCCGTGGGCGCTTTCCTCTGCATCGCGACGGCGCTGTTGTGCAAACACGCCGCGGCGCAGACCACCACCCAGCCCCTGGAAATTACCGTCACCGACGAAGGCAGCACTCATCTCGTGCCGTGCCGAATTCATCTCAAGAATACCGACGGTGAACCTCAGCGCGCCGAGAATCTTCCCTTCTGGCTTGACCATTTCACGTGTCCCGGCCGAGTTACGCTGAACCTGCCCTCCGGCGAATACACCTATGAGATCGAGCGCGGTCCCGAGTTTGAAATGGTCAGCGGCCGGGTCTCCGTTGATGAGTCCGGCGCCTCGCTACGAGTGCAGTTGCGTCGCCTGATCAATATGGCCAAGGAAGGTTGGTGGTCAGGAGACCTGCACGTACACCGTCCCCTCGAGGACCTGCCACTGCTCATGGCGGCGGAAGAAGTCAACGTGGCGCCGGTCATCACCTGGTGGAACAAGCGGAACCTGTGGGAGGGAAAAGCGAGACCCGAGCAGCCCGTCCAAGAACTCTCTGCGAACCAGTATGTGCATTTGATGGCGGGCGAAGACGAGCGGGAAGGCGGCGCGTTCCTCTTCTTCGGTCTTTCGGAACCGCTGCCCATCTCGGACGCGACGAAAGAATACCCCTCGCCGCTGGCATTCATGGAACAGGCCTTGAAGCACCCCGAGGCATGGATCGAACTTGAAAAGCCGTTCTGGTGGGACGTTCCCGCGGTGTTGGCGCAGATTCCGGTCCGCTCGATCGGTCTCGCCAACAATCACATGTGCCGCCGCCAGATGTACGAGAGCGAGGCCTGGGGCAAGCCCCGCGACACGGACAGACTGCCGTCCCCGCGCGGCAACGGGTATTGGTCCCAGGAAATCTATTACCACATCCTGAATTGCGGATTTCGTATTCCGCCGTCGGCGGGGAGCGCGTCCGGCGTTCTTCCCAACCCGCTGGGTTACGACCGAGTCTATGTTCACTTGGGCAAGAAACTCGATTACGACGATTGGTGGAAAGGCCTGCGCGCCGGCCGCGTCTTCGTGACGAACGGTCCGCTACTCCGCACACGCGCGTCGGGTAAATGGCCCGGTCACGTATTCCGCCGAAAACACGGCGCGAAGCTCGACCTCGACATCGAATGCGCCATCACGACGCGAGACCCAATCCGTAACCTCGAGATTATCCGTGATGGGAGAATCGAACGGACGGTTCCGTACGACGAATGTGTCCGGACCGGCAGTTTGGGCAAAATAACTTTCACAGAAAGCGGCTGGTTTCTGGTCCGCGCCATCGCGGAGAATGAGAAGACGTTTCGATTTGCCTCGACCGGTCCGTATTGCGTGGAGATTGGCGAGCGCAAGAAACGAATTAGCCGGAGTTCGGCCCAGTTTTTCTTGGATTGGGTGCAAGAAAGGAAAGCGCGCATCAAGTTGGACGACCCGGCCCAGCAAGCCGAGGTCCTGGCGTATCATGACAGGGCTGAGGCCTTCTGGCAGCGCCTGGTCGCCGACGCAAATGCGGAATAAAGGGGATCGCCATGAAAAGTATCTCGCGCCGAACTTTTAATACGCTCGTGGCCTCGTCCCTGGTCGGCGGGACGGCGGCCACGGGAGAATCCAAACCACGCCGCCGGCCCGAGAAGCGCCCGAACGTGTTGTTCATTGCCATGGATGACATGAACACCTGTTTAGGCTGCTATGGGCATCCGATAGTCAAGTCCCCCAACATTGACCGGCTCGCGGCTCAGGGCGTGCGGTTCGAGTTGGCTTGCTGCCAATATCCACTCTGCAATCCCTCGCGCACGTCGCTATTGACCGGCCTTCGCGCGGAAACCACGCGCATTATGGACAACAATACCTCCGCGCGCAGTGTGATGCCGGACATGCTGACGCTACCACAGCACTTCCGGGCAAACGGGTATCATACCGCGACCGTGGGCAAGATTTTCCACGGGAAGTTTCCCGATCCGACCTCTTGGGAGGAACAACTGCCCCTCGTTCCGAGAGACTGGCAGAAGCAGAGACACTTCGTCCCCAGAGAATCTTCCGGAGAACCGCCGCCGACTGAGGAAGGGGACCGTATTGTGTGGCAGATGACTGACAGCCCGGATTTCGCGGAGCCGGACGGCGCGGCGGCCCTCAGCGCAGCCGAATTCCTGCGGCGAGAATATGAGAAACCATTCTTCCTGGCCGTGGGCATCCACAAGCCCCACATGCCTTACGTGGCGCCGAAGAAGTACTTCGACCTGTACGAAGTTGGAGCTATTCCGCCGCCCTCGACGCCGGAAGGCGACCTTGACGACATACCGCCGGTGGCGCTCACGCCGCACCGGGAAGGCGATCCCAAATCAGACCAGCAATTCCGTGAAACCATTCGCGCCTATTACGCTTGCATGTCGTTTGCCGACGCACAGGTGGGAGTCGTGCTCGAAGCCATGCATCAGAGTGGTCACGACGACGACACCATCGTCGTGTTCTGGAGCGATCACGGATTTCACTTAGGCGAGCACGGCGGCCTGTGGCGGAAGACGACGCTCTTCGAGGAAGTGAGCCGCGCCCCCTTCATCATTTCGGCGCCGCACGATGGATTCGCTCGCGGCGTATGCCCTCACCCCGTCGAATTCATTGATATCTTCCCCACACTCGTCGAATGGTGCGGCCTACCCGCGCCGGGAAAACTGCAGGGCCGGTCGTTGGTCCCGGCACTGCGCAATCCGGACGCCCCCATTCGCGAAGGCGCGATCACGGTGGTGCGCCATACCGACACGCTGGGACGGTCGGTGCGTACCCGGCGGTGGCGGTACACCGAATGGGGCGGGCCCGACGTCGCCGAACTCTACGATCACCAAACGGACCCGCGCGAGTATCGAAATCTGGCCAAAGACCCCGGGCACGCCGCAACAATTGCGCACCTGCAAGGCCTGCTGCGCGCCGGATGACTGCCAATTACAAAACGAGGGCCGGCGTCTGCGTGACTAAGCACTCCGTCGCCGCTTCGTTGGGCGCGGGACAACGGTATCGCAAGCCGATCCGGCGAGCGCGCGCCACGTCGGCGAGTTGCTCGCGCAGCAACTTGCGGCCTCGATACAAGCGGGACATGACGGTGCCCAACGGAGAATGCATGGCGCTCGCGATCTCCTGATAGGTCATGTCCGCCAAGTCCGCCATGATTACCGCTTGCTTGAAGGTCTGCGGTAGCATTTCGATGGCCGACTTGATTTCATCATCCAGCGATTCAACGAAGCCGCACAAGTTCTCTTCCCCCGGCTCAAACGCGATCTGCGGCTCAGGCGCGTGCGCGGGGGCCGGTTCCATTCCCGTCAATTCCACAAAGGTGGGGCGTCGGGACCGCTGCCGGTAGTCGTTGATGAACGTGTTTCGCAGAATGGTCAACAGCCAGGCCTTGATGTAGGTGCCTTTCTTGAATCGGTGGTGAAACCGCATGGCTTTGACCAGCGTGTTTTGAACCAGGTCTTCCGCATCGGCGGGGTTGTGAGTTAGACGCAACGCCACCGTGTACAACAGATCGCAGTGTTCGAGCACCAATTGCTCGAATTCTTCGGAACGCATCTCGGTGGATTCTACAGCGGTAATCATTCTTAGTTTCCTCCGGGCACTGTCTTCGACTAATCCTCACAGAAGGCCGAGCCGGAACCCGAGTCCGTCAGCGCCGAACCGGAGTTCCCACAACGTCTGTATGTCAAGGCTCGGCTGCTCCTCGACCTGTTCTGGATCATGGATCACTTGAATATTGCCGGCGGTCAGGTAGCCGCCCGCGTGGTAGCCGGCGTCGAGCGCGATTTCAAAACGGTCCACGCCGTTCCCTGGCTCGCCGTGGTCCTCGACGCTGACCGTAAACACGTGACCGGGATGGCCGTCAACGGTCGCCATGCCATAGACGACGGCCTGACCGGGGGGCACACCCGCGTCGCCGCAATTCGTATCAAAGGGAACTCTCCAATGAAGCAGCCTCACGTAACAATGCTACTAACAAGCGCGTTCGGCGGGATATCGGACGACGAAGGATTTTTGTGTGGGAGTTCTTCGCGGGCGGATGTCGGAATTCGACCTACACTGCTAAGAAGTGTAGAAAAGGCGGCGGGGCGCGCCGGGGAAGCGCGCCCCGCGGGGAGGTACGGGTGTAAGGGGTATTACTTCTCTTTCAGTTCGCCAATCCCGACCAGCTCGATCCGGGCCATGGGGGCGCCGTCGCCGACGCGATTGCCGAGCCGCAGGATTCGGGTGTATCCGCCGGGACGCTCCGAGAAAGCCGGCGCTATCGTCGAAAACAATTTGGTCACGATGTCGCGGTCTCGCAACGCGGCGAAGGCGCGCCGACGGTTGGCGACATTGTCTCGTTTGGCCAACGTAATCAGCGGCTCCGCGAACCGGCGGAGTTCCTTGCTCTTCGGTACGGTGGTCTCGATCGCACTGTGCGTGAAAAGTGCGACGGCCAGATTCTTCATTGTGGCTCGCCGGTGGGCGGTGGTCCGTCCCAGCCGCCGGCCCGCAACTTGGTGTCTCATGAAATCGTTACCCTTCTCTGAATACGGTCACTCTTCTTCGTCATCTTCCTCGGGCGCCACGGTCACGGTACTGCCCGGCACCGTCGCCGCCAAACCCAGTGAAAGACCCATGGATTCGAGAATGGACTTGATCTCGTCGAGCGACTTCTTGCCGAAATTATGGAATTGGAGCATCTCGGATTCGTCATGCGCGACGAGGTCGCCGATCGTGCGAATATTGGCGGCCTTCAAACAGTTCGCCGCACGCACGCTCAACTCCAATTCCTCGATGGGACGGGTCAAAGTGCGCTGCAACTCCGGGTCTTCCGAGATTATACGGGCCGGCGCCTCTTCGGTTTCGCGGCTCTGCTGAACGAAGATTCGGAGATGGTCCATCAGCAGTTCGGCGGCCTGCTGCACCGCGTCCTGCGGCGCGATCGAGCCATTGGTCCACACGTCAAGCAACAGACGATCATAGTCGGTGCGCTGGCCGACGCGGGCATCTTCGACCAGAAAATTGACCTTGGTGACCGGGGAGAAGTTCGCATCGAGATAAACCGTGCCGAGCGGGGCGTGTTCGAGTTCAAACTGCTCCGACGTGACGTAACCGCGGCCCCGCGCCACCTTGATTTCCATTTCCACGTTGCAGTTGTTGGCGGTGGCGGTGAAGACCAATTGGTCCTTGCTGAATACGTCAATGTCCTTTTCTTTGAACACGTCGCTCGCGGTCACTTTCCCGGAACCCTTATGATGGAAAGTGAAAATGATAGGCTCTTCTCGGTTCAGGCGAAGGCGGCACTTCTTGAAATTCAATACGATGTCCGTCACGTCTTCCTTGACGCCCGGAATTGCGGAAAACTCGTGTTGCACGCTCTCGATCCGGATCGCGGTCACGGCCGAGCCTTCCAACGAGGCGAGGAGCACCCGGCGCAACGAGTTACCCACGGTCGTACCGTACCCGCGTTCGAACGGCTCGACCACGAAACGCGCGTATTGGTCGGTGGCGTCCGCTTCAACCTTGACCCACTTCGGTATCACAAAATCCCTAGCAATCATGCCTCTGAGCCTCCCGGCAATGGGGCCAGCCAACTGGACACCCGATCCCGAATCCGCGATGGGATTCGTCTCCAACTTCTTTCCACGTTACACGCGCCGACGCTTGGGCGGCCGGCATCCATTGTGCGGGATGCTCGTCACATCCCGGATCAGCGTCACTTCCAGGCCGGCCGCCTGGATAGCGCGGATCGCCGACTCGCGTCCGGCCCCGGGTCCATTCACGTACACCTTGACTTCTTTCATTCCCAGTTCCATGGCCTTGCGGCTCGCCGCTTCCGACGCGACCTGCGCCGCGTAGGCGGTGCTTTTCCGCGAGCCCACGAACCCGGCTTGGCCGGCGCTCGACCAAGCCACCACATTGCCCTGCGGGTCCGTGATCGAAACGATGGTGTTGTTAAACGTCGCCTGAATATGCGCGACGCCGGACGACACATTGAGCGTGGTCCGCCGTTTCTTGCTCTTCGCTTTGCGTTTCTCTTTTGCCATTGGGCTCTCCTATGTGGCGGGCTTCTTCTTGATCGTAGCGCCGCGCGGTCCCTTCCGGGTGCGCGCGTTCGTGTGGGTCCGCTGACCCCGAACCGGTAACCCGCGTTTATGGCGGATGCCGCGGTAACAATTGATGTCCATCAATCGCTTGATATTTCCCGAGACTTCCCGACGCAGATCCCCTTCGATCTTATACTGGTTTTGAATGGTCGAGGAGATTTTGCTTACCTCTTCGTCAGACAGGTCGCGCACCCGCTTGTCCGGGCTGATCCCGGCGGTTTTCAGAATTTCCTGAGCCCGGGTCAAGCCCACACCGAACAGATACGTCAAACCGACCTCGACGCGCTTATCGCGCGGCAGGTCCACACCCATTACGCGTGCCATGTATCGTATACTCCTCGCCTTTAACCTTGGCGCTGTTTATGCCGCGGGTTCTCACAAATGACCCGAACCCGGCCGAAGCGCTTAATGATCTTGCACTTCTCGCAAATCTTCTTGACGGAACTGCGCACTTTCATCTCACCGTCTCCAACTCATTTGTAGCGATACGTGATTCGGCCACGCGTGAGGTCGTAAGGAGACATCTCCAGTTTCACCCGATCACCGGGAAGAATCCGGATGAAGTTCATCCGCATCTTGCCGGAGATATGGGCCAATACCTTATGACCGTTCTTGAGCTCGACACGGAACATCGCGTTCGGCAACGGCTCAATCACGGTTCCTTCGACCTCGATCGCCTCTTCTTTTTGCATGCGCTCGCTACGACTCGTTAGTACTCTCACCCCACACCCGTTTGGGGGTCCAAGACAAAACCTCTGCCGTCCCATCGCGGACGACCACACTATGTTCAAAATGGGCGCTGGGTTTCCCATCGGCGGTCACGGCGGTCCACCCGTCGTCGAGTACGCGCACCTCAGGCGTGCCCATGTTCACCATGGGCTCGATGGCCAGCACCATCCCTGCCTTCAGCGTTGGCCCGCGGCCGGGCTCACCGAAGTTGGGCACCTGGGGATCTTCATGGAGCGTGTGGCCG